>JAKJAC010000086.1 GCA_022707705.1 Chloroflexota bacterium | reverse complement strand
CCCCTGCTACCCCAGTATCCGCCATAGCGCCCCGCGACGAGGCTTTTGATGCGGTGCTGCGGGAGCTCCTTGTTAATTACGAGACGGCGCGGATGTGGCGCGCCGAACGGTCTGTAGCGTCTTATCCGGTTACAGAGGTCCGTGGAGTCACCAATCCCCAATTCAAGGTGACCATTCGCGACACTGGACTCTACCGGATTACCTACGCTGCCCTGACGGCTTTGGATCCTGACTATCCCTGGGAGACTGTTGACCCGCGCAAATTCCATTTGCGTAACCAGGGTTTAGAGGTCGCCATTCGAGTCGAGGGTGAGAGCGATGGGTCCTTTGATCCTAGCGACTGGATTCTCTTCTACGGCGAGAAACTCATATCGAAATATGCTCTGGATAATGTCTACTGGCTCACCTGGGATGATTTCGATGGGCAGCGTATGACCTCCGAAAATGGTGCGCCTGGAAGTGGCAGTACACCGGCATACTTCGAAACAACTAAGCATCTGGAAGTGGATTACTGGTATCAAACCCCTCTGCCTAGCGGGGATGATGACCGCTGGTATTGGGACTATGTCCAATGGTCTGGGGCTATCAACCGCACCTATACCACGCCACTGCAAAATGTGGTCACCGCGCCGGTTAGCGCGACGCTTCGCGGCTTGCTGGCGGGCTATGCCGCGATCCCCGCGCACCAGGTGCGGGTGCTCCTCAACAGCCATCAAGTCTACTCGGCTACCTGGGCTTCGGGGACGCCGCATACCTTTAGTGTGAACGTGCCCTCTTCCTATATCTTGGAAGGTACCAATACGATCGTCCTCAACCGCTGGGGAACTCCGGCGCCTACAGCGGATACTTATTTCCTCAACTGGCTTGAACTCGACTACACCCGGAACTACACTGCGACAAATGATAGCCTGTTCTTCGATGGGGACTCCTCCGGCATCTGGAAATATCGCGTCGGCGGATTTACTAGTGATCTTCTCGAGGTCTACGATATCACCAATCCGCTTGCGCCGGTGCGCATTACCGGCGCCCAGATTGCGCCGAGCGGTGGCGGCTATGCTCTGACTCTCGAGCGTACCATTGCCTCCGAAAGCCATTATCTCGCGTTGGCGACTTCGCAGGTACTGGCGCCCAAGAAGCTGGAAGAAGACCGTTCCTCGACCTGGCGCAGCGCAGATAATGCCGCCGACTACATCATCATTGCTCCCCGCGAGTTCTTCACCGCTACACAGCCTCTGGCGGATTATCATGCTGCTGAGGGGCTGCGTGTTGAGATGGTAGATATCCAGGACATCTACGATGAATTCGGCTTTGGTTGGCTCGATCCGGGCGCTATTCGTGACTTTGTGGCTTATGCCTATGCCTATTGGGAGGCGCCTGCGCCTGCTTATGTGCTGCTGGTGGGGGATGGCAATTACGACTACAGGGATAACCTGGGGCGTGCTGAGCGCAACTTTGTGCCGCCTTACATGGCGGATGTGGATCCCTGGATGGGCGAGACCGCGGCAGATAATCGCTATGTGGCGGTGGATGGCTCAGATATCCAGCCCGACCTTCACCTAGGACGGCTGCCCGCGAAGACCGCGGTAGAAGTCACCACGATGGTGAATAAGGCTCTCGCTTATGCCGCCGATACTTCGGCGGATGCCTGGAAGGGCCGGGTGTTGTTTGTCGCGGATAACCCCGATACCGGTGGTAATTTCCGGAGTTTCTCGGACGCAGTGGCGGATTACTATGTACCCGCGCCTTATTCCAATCAGAAAATCTATTACGGTTTGGCTCCTTATACGACCGGTGCTACTACACGCACGGCAATCGTCAACGCCATCAAATCGGGTAAGCTGATGGTCAACTACATTGGACACTCCGCAATCCAATATTGGGCTGGTGAGCAGCTGATGAATCTGACTGCGATTGCCAGCCTGACCAATACACAAGCTTTGCCCTTCATAATGCCCATGACGTGCTATGAAGGTTATTACGTCCGACCGTCTGGCGCCAGCGATGCCAGCTCTGTTGGTGAAAGCTTTGTCCGCAAATCCGGCGGCGGCGCGATTGCCAGCTGGTCGCCTACGGGGTTAGGCGTTGCCAACGGGCACGACATCATCAATAAGGCCTTCTACCAGGCAACGTTCTATGAAGACCTTTCCACTTTTGGACCCGCCACCACACTCAGCAAGCTGGCGCTCACGGGGATGGGGCACAATGAGCTCATTGATACCTATATCCTTTTTGGCGACCCGGCTTTGAAGCTCAACGTCTTGCCTGCGGATGTGGCAATCTCCAAGACGGTAACGCCCACTTCACCGCTGTATCCTGGTGATTGGCTTACCTATACACTCACGTTCACCAACACCGGCCCCGCGCGTGCCAACAACGTGGTGATCGAGGATTTGTTGCCCTCAATGCTGCTAACTCCCACCGTGGCTTCCACCGGCGCGGCGATCACTCGCCGTCCTAGCACTCAATACATCTGGGATGTTGCCGACCTGTTGCCCGGCGCGGGGGGCAAAATCACGGTTACGGCGCAGATACCCTTGGACTATGTAGGGATCTTCACCAACACAGCGACTATCAACACGACTGCCCGTGAATTGACATCTGCCACTAGCAATAACAGCACTGCTCCCATCGTCGTTGAAGCGGTTGCGGCAGATGTGGAAATCTTCAAGGTTGGACCGCATCGCGCGACACCGGGAGAAATCATCACTTACGTTCTGACCTATAGCAATGTGGGCACGACTATCGCGACCGGTGTGGTAATCACCGATTTGCTGCACTCGCACGTGCTGACCCCTGTGGTAACTTTCTCCGGTCCCACAATCACGCCACGCGCCGGTCAGCCCTTTGTGTGGGATGTGGCGCCACTTCCACCCGGCGCGCAGGGGGTGATCACCATCACCGCTACCGTGAGCATGGGGCACCGCGGTTTGTTGCCCAATCAGGCGACGATTGCGACTGCGGCGCCGGAGGTGAATGAGTCCAACAATACTTCTGCTCTGGTATCCACTGCCGTTCTGATTCCCGAGCTTGTGCTTGAGAAGTTCGGACCGGCGTCGGCATTGCCCGGCATGGGTATTACCTATGTGTTGACCTACGCCAATCTGGGGAACGAAATTGCCACCAGTGTTGTCATCACTGATTTGCTTCCCGCTGCGGTCCAGAATGTGAGCGTGCTCTCTGCGGGTACGGTTATCACACAGCTAGGGGGGAGCGCCTATGTGTGGGACGTGGCGGATATTCCTCCTGGTGGTAGCGGGATCATCACCCTTACCGGGACGATTGCGCCCACATTCCGAGGGACCCTGGTGAACACCGCCACCATTTTGGCGGTGAGTCCCGATCTGGACCTGGAGAATAACAGTGATACGCTTGAGACCTTCGTGTCCATCGCTGATGTCACGATTGCTAAGAGCGGTCCTGCAACCGCGCTAGCTGACGAGCGCATCACTTACACCCTCGCTTTCACCAACACCGATACGGCTTTGGCGACCGGCGTGGTCATCACGGATACACTGCCTGCCAGTCTGCTGGATGTGGTGGTGACCTCTTCGCTACCGGGGGTGACTACGCGGCCCGGATCTGCTTTCGTCTGGAATGTCCCTGACCTGGCGCCGGGCGGGAGCGGCGTGCTCATCGTCACTGGACGGGTGGCGCCTATTTATCGTGGTCCGCTCCTCAACCAGGCGACGATTGGCACAACGGCGCCGGAGGCTTCGACCGCCAACAACACCTCCGCGCTGGTAGAGACTTTTGTCTCTATGGCAGATGTGACGATTGAGAAGACGGGTCCCGCCACGGTGGAGGCCGGCGGCGTGGTGACCTACACACTTCAGTATCGCAACGTTGATAACGGCATAGCGACCGGTGTGGTGCTTACCGATGTGTTGCCGTCGGCGCTGATTAGCGCTGCGGTCACGTACTCCGGCCCCATGATTACACCGCGTCCCGGAGCGCCCTTTGTCTGGACTGTGGCAGACCTGGCGCCGGGTGCGGGGGGTGTGGTAACTATCACGGCGCATGTGCGCTCGGATGCCACCGGTAGTGTGGTCAACACCGCCTCCATCTCAGCTATCGGGGAACTCAATACCGCTGACAATAGCAGCGCTCCTGTGGGCACCCAGATTCTCTTCCCTGATGTAGCGCTTCACAAAAGCGGCCCTGCTACGGTCGAGCCGGGCGCGTTGATCACATACCGGCTTACCTTCACGAATACCGGCGCCGCGATTGCGCGCGAGGTGGTCATCACGGACCTGTTACCCACGCAACTGACCGGGGCAAGTTTCATCTCTTCTGGCGCGATGGCCACGCCACGTGGGGGAGCGCCGTTCGTGTGGGACGTGGTGGATCTGGCGCCAGGTGCGGGTGGGGTCATCACCATCACAGCAACGGTGGATAGCGCGTTTACCGGCGTGCTCACCAATACTGCAACGATAGTCACTTCTGGTTTGGATAGCGATTCTTCAAATGACAGCGCTCAAGCCAGCACGGAGATCAGGCATCCTGATTACAAGGTCTATTTGCCCCTGGTTACCCGCCAGTATCCCTGAGGGCAATGCTCGGTTTGCGACCAGGTCGCTTGGTTGTTAGCCGAGATGGCATAGGTTTTCGTCGAAGAGGGTTTTGCGCGCAACATTGACTCGCGCAAAACCCTCTTTCTGATGATCGGTTTTGCATGTCCAGCGGTTGTATCAAGAACCCCCGCGAATCTTGCGACTCGCGGGGGTAAAAGCGCAGCGTTGGAGCTTATGGAATACAGAGCTTGCTGCCGAGGTAAATCGTGTCGCTCCACAGATTATTTGCGCGTTTGATGGCGTCTACCGTCGTCCCATAGCGCCGCGCGAGCGAGAAGAGCGTGTCAAACTTCTGCACCAGGTGCGTGAACCGGCAGCCGGCGCCGGTCGGTGGCAGCACCTGTGTCCCGATCTGGCGATTCTTTAGCGTCACCACACCGCAGTTGCCCGTCGCGTTCAGCGTGAAGGTCTCCCGCCTGCAGCGTTTCGGAGATCACGTACGTGCCCGGCGTCAAGCCATTGAAGCGCACATGACCTGTGCCGTCGGTCGTGCCGGTCTGCAGCGTTCCGCCATACGCCGGCTTGATATGAATCTGCCATCCAGGAAGCCCTACATTATCCCAGGCATCCCGTTTGTACACATCCACACAGGCGTAGGTGGTCCGGTTCTTGAAGCGTACGTGCTCACAGACGAAGGGTTTGGTGACGACCACATCAAATTCGGCGGGTGTTACGGGTTCCCAACCGGTCTGAGGCACCTCAGAGAGCGTCCAGGTACCCATGCCGAGC
This sequence comes from Chloroflexota bacterium, assembly GCA_022707705.1. Lineage (GTDB taxonomy): Bacteria > Chloroflexota > Anaerolineae > B4-G1 > SLSP01 > JAAZNO01. Next base: position 11,521 of record JAKJAC010000086.1, on the reverse strand, counting down.
TGATGGAATTGGAAGAAGCCGTTTTGATCGGTGACCGTGGTGTATTCCTCGCCGGCGGCATTCCGCGCCTTGATCGTCCATCCTGCTAAACCCTGATCCAGATGGTTGATCTTGTAGCCTGCCACGCATCCAAGCGCTTCATTCTTGAAGGTGATGTTGACACAGCGACCCGGTGTGTTCAAATTGATGACCGTCTCCGCCGCACCTACGGTGCGCCAGTTGGGCAGCACATCCTCTTTGACACGCCATTCACCAAGCGCCAGCCCGTCGAAAGTCGCTATACCAGCGCTATTGGTCACTTTGCTGATGGTAGCTTGTGTCCCATCGGGGCGGGAGAGTGTAATCTTCCACCCGGCAAGGGGCTTGCCAGCAGCGTCTACTTTGATGACCTGAATGCAGCCTGTATGCACTTGTTTGTTGACAAACTGCACTGTCTGGCAGGCGCCTGGCACGCGCGGCGCAATCAAGGTCACACGCTGCTGATTGGTGGTGCCCGGTGCGGGAATCCAACCCACGCGCGATTCCTCGGTCACCGTCCAGACGCCAGACGCCAGGTTGGTGAAGCGCAGGCGTCCCTGGCCATCGGTCACCCCGTTGACGGTCGCCAGTTTGGAGGCAGCGGTGATGCCCCATCCAGGAATGCCCACGGGTTGCGCAAAGCCCATTTTGCCATCGGCATCCAATTTCACCACATCCAGGCAGGGTTGCGCTTCCAGCTTCATCCGCACCTCGGCGCAACCGGTCCCGACGCCGCTCAGCGTGACCTTGAAGGATGCCGGGGTAAAGGGCTGCCAGCCTGCCGGTACATCCAGCTCGACCAGATAGGTCCCGGCTCCCAGTTTTTCGAATTTGAAAGCGCCTTTAGCATCTATCGCCTTCGTTTGTGCGGCGCCACCTTCGAGGGTGACCCGAATGGTCCAGCCGGCGCCCTGGGGTTGGTGGTAGGTATCAATCACATAACCGGAGATGCAGGTTCCGCCCTGCCCTACAACCGGCGGGTCTGCCATTGCCCCACCATCTTTGCCTCCTGCGGCAGGTTCTGCCGGCTCTGCAGCTGCTGGATAGATGGCTGCAGGTGCTGCATCTTCTTTCACATCGGCGTACGCCGCCACGGGGACGGGAGCTGCGGTTTTTGTGGGAGATTTTGCAGCGACCAGGCTCGTTGCCAACGCCAATATTGCAACAAGTGCCAGACCAATGAAGAGCCAACGAGATTTCATACTTACCCTCCTTTGGGAATCATGGCTGATGTGTAGAAAAAAACAGGTGGTATGTAGGATACACTTAAATCTTATCATGATTTTGTGCCGAGTGCAAGCTTTATGGTGATGATTGGAGTTCAGGTTACCATCACAAGGCGCGAATTTTGGCCACCCTCAGTAGGAGTGTTTTGGATGCCACGCCGCACGTGGCGTGGCATCCAAAACAGTCTCTTGAAGGAATTCAATCCGGAATTTGTGTTCGATGGCGAAAATCTGAGTTGATTGAACCTAAGTTTTCCTTGCCCGGTATACTTAGCATGACAACATACCAACCTTTGAACCAACCATTACCGTCTATTGTGGCGCATTCCTCTGGTGAATTGCGCAGTACCCGGCGTATCCTGCGCACCGGTGGCGTGCTCTTTGGCATGGCTTATGGGCTGAGTTTTGCTCTGTTCGTGTGGGGGCGTGACGGCTTGCTGATGTCGCAGAGCGCCGCCGAGATGCCCTGGTTGCCCCTGGCTCTCGGACTGCCGTCCGCGTTGCTCCTTGGAGGTGTTGCGGGCTGGTTGGCTTCGCTCATTTCTTCGGCGGCATGGAGTGTGGTAGTCTGGATTCTTGCGAATACCGCGCTAGGGTGGCTGACAGGGCATCTTCCCTGTGAAGGCGTGAGTTTTGCTGCCGGGCTTCTAGACCCTCGGGTTGCCGGCTTGGATCTCGTTGCCTTTACCCCTTACCACGAAACTGCTCTGTGGGTGGTGATGGGTGGATTAGCCTTGATTGGGCTAGCTCTGGGGCTGGCGCAGCCTTACGCGGTTGAGGCGTTTTGGGATCGTCTGGGTTCTGAAGCTCGTGCGCAGTCGCATGGCTTGCACCTGTTTCTAAATGTCAAAACGTTGCCTCTAGCGTTGTGGGGTGTCCCGATGGCTCTGGTGGCGGCGGGAATTGTCATCTTAATGTTCAGCAGCTATCGCACGGCGCCGCCGCGGCAGGTGCGGCAATTGATCCAGGCGACCCTGACTGGCGGTGAGGCGCAGGTACAGGCTGAGGATCTCAATCAATATGTGGCGCATCGCTATGGAGCGCGCTTTACCCCTGTTTACACGCAGCATTTCCATCACCCCTACCGCGCTACCGATACGGTGCACACGATTTATGTAGATACGGCTTTTGATAATGGCTTTGTGATGCGTTGCTGTGTGGTCAGTGGCACATTGTCTTCTTGCGATGATGTTTCTCAGCTCTTTCCAGTGTGGATGGAGAGTCTGGTCGCGGGCGGGCGCTCTGGAACGCAGCCCTGGAAGGACCTGCCGCAGCAGCTGCGGGTGGAAGCATCTGCGGAGGCGGCGCTAGGACAGGGCAGAGATGTGTTTACAGGCGATTTCACCGTGCAGCGGGTTGCACAGCATGGTGGGATGTTGTGGCTAGAGGCGCGTTTTGCGACTGGTGCGGCATTGACTTGCCGGTTCAGGGGGCTTTATCCCGTCGTTGTCGAAGCCTGTGAGGTGGCTCAACCCTGAGAATGCGGCACAGGCGCAAAATGTAGAATAAGCATCCCCCTCGACGCGTGTCGAGGGGGATGCTCTTGATTAAGGAAAGGCTTGGTTTTTCAGACAGGCATTAGCGCGAGCCCTGCAAGCGCGGGTCGAGTACGTCGCGCAAGGCGTCGCCCACCAGATTCCACGAGAGGACGAACAGCACGAGTGTCACTCCGGGGAACACAATGATGTACCAGTACTCAGCCAGCTGCGTCATCCAGTCGCGGGCAAACGAGAGCAACTGCCCCCAGTCGGCAAACCCTACTTCCGCGCCGATGCCGAGGAAGCTCAAGCCGGCGAAAGTGATGGCATAGCTGCCGATGCGCATCGAGGCGAGCACGAGGGTAGGGAAGATCGCGTTGGGCAAAATATGGCGGAACAAAATCCGGCTATCGCGGACGCCGACAACGCGCGCTGCCAGGACGTATTCCCGCTCGCGCAGTGACAGAATATCGCTGCGCAACAGGCGCGCAAAGCCCATCCAGCTGAACACAATCAGCGCAATCATGGGGGCAAGCAAACCCTTGCCCAGGCGCGGCGTCAGCACCGCCGAGAGCGTCATCGCTGTGAGCAGGAAGGGGAACGCCTGGAACAGGTCGGTGATACGCATCAGGATCATATCTACCGCGCCCCCGTAATATGCCGAGACGGCTCCAATCGTCACTCCGATGAGTACCCCAGCCAGGGTGATGGTCAGACCTGCAAACAGCGCCGTGCGCGTGCCCCAAATTACGCCATAGTAGATGTCCCATTGTCCGCTGGCGGTGCCCATCAAATGCACCCATTGGTCTTTGCCGGTCACAGCTTTCCACCAGAACGGCAGCGGCGGTTGGCGTGTTTTCCACTCGGTGCCGGGTACCTTGGGGACGGCGCCATAGCCATCGCGGGGGATGTTGTAGGGATCGTCCTTTGAGACTGGCGGCGCCAAAACCGGGGCGGCAGCGGCGACGAAGAGGAACATCCCCAATAAGATTAACCCGATGACGGAGACCGGGTTGGTCGCCAAGCCTTTGAGCGTGCGGTAAGCATCGTGCCCCACTAGGTGCTCGAGCCAGTTGACCGGGCGGTTGATTGCGAGTACGGTGGTCTCAGCAGGTTGTTCTTGTGCTGTCATGGTTTTCTTCTCCTTGCACCTTTAGTCCAGCCGGACCCGCGGATCAATGTAGGCGTATAAAATATCCACCACCACGTTGGCTAACACCAGGATTAGCCCGTTGAACAACACGAAGGAAAGTACTGTGATAACGTCTAGCTGCGAAGCGGCTCTGGCAGCCGCTGCGCCCATGCCCGGATAATTGAAGACCGTCTCGATGATCACGACGCCGCTCAGCAAACCCACCACCGTGTTGCCTCCCAGGGTGACCACCGGCATCAGCGCGTTCGGCAGCGCGTGTTTGTTGATGACGGTGCGCTCGGCAAGGCCCTTGGCGCGCGCGGTCGTAATATAGTCTTGGCGCAGCGTTTCCAGCATGGAAGACCGCGTCACACGCAACGTCAGCGCCCACCACAAATAAGCGAGCGAGATGACGGGCAACACCATGTGGCGCAGCGAGTCGAAGAAGATATCGAAGCGCAAGTTGAGCAGCGCATCAATACTGATGAGTTTGGTGTAGTTGTGGAACGCTGGTGACGTGACGATCTGGTTAGCCCAGTCGGAGATGCGCCCCGGCGGGAACCACCCCGTCCCGGCGTAAAAAGCCATCAGCAAGAGCAAGCCAAAGACGAAGTCCGGGAAGGACCACCCGACGATACCGAAGATGCGCACGATATGGTCGAGCGGTTTATTGTGTTTGACTGCGCCGACCACTCCCAGGAAGATACCGCCAGCGATCACGGGGATTACCGCGTACAGTGCCAGTTCCAGACTGGCGGGGAATCGCCGGGCTAGCAATTCGCCCACAGGTTGCGAGGCAGTGCGCGAATAACCGAAATCGCCGCGCAAAATGCCGCCAATATTTTCCACCGTCGTTACCCCGTCTTCGGTCGTGGTTATGGTCGTGCCAAAGAGCCAGCGCCAGTACTGTTTGTACCAGGGATCATCTAGCCCGTATTTCTTGATGATGCCTTCCAGTACGCGGTCATTCCGCGGCACATCGCGCACATAGAGTGCGGTGCGCTCCACGGGAGTCAGCGCCATCAGCATCAAGAAGATCAGGATGGTCACGCCGATAAGTAGCAAGGGCACCGCGATGAGGCGGCGGATAATGTAATTGATCATGCCTTTCCTCCTGGGGTGTGGGAGAGAGCCAAAGGCTCTCTCCCACACAGCATTGAGCAACGATTTACTGCTTGGTCAGGGTGTAGTAGCGAGAATCCCACCCGTAGATGGGGTTGTAGTAGTAGCCACCCATCCAACGCTGCCAGTAGCTGCGCGTGGTAACCACGGCGCCGCGGATGGCGATAGCGTTGTCATAGTCGACCTGGGTGATGTTCTTGTAGAGCTCGGCGCGCTTGGCGTTGTCGGTCTCAGCCACGCCCTCCATTACCAGTGCGTTGAACATGTCCCACATTTCCTGGGGCAGGTTCTGGCGACCGGCGTACGTGCCGATTAAGAAGGGCTGCGCCCAGTTGTGCGGGTCGTGCAGGTCCTCGATCCAACCGCTGACCGCGACGGGCAGGCGGCTGTTGCGGAACTCAGCCAGGTACGTGGGCCACGGCAGGGCGATGATCTCCAGCCGGAACTTGCCATCAATGCTGGCAAAGTTGTTCTGGAGAATCTGGGCGATGGTCTGGCGGGTCACATTACCGGTGTTGTAAGCAACCTGGAGCCGGAAACCCTTCTCCCAAACCTGGCCATCCCAGGCGGCCTGCAGTTCTTCCGCGCACTTGTCCATGTCGAAGTTGTACATGGGACCGTTCACATCGTAGCCGATCATGCCGGGGATTAGGGGTCCAGAGACCTGGACAGCCTCGCCGGCGAGCGCGTCATTGATGTAAGCATCGAAGTCAAAGCAGTAGTTGAAGGCTTTGCGGATGTGGATGTCGTTGAAGAAGTCCGGGGGAATACCATTGCCATCCAACTGACCGCTGCCCACGTAGGGGTTGCCACCCTCGACGTTGAGGTCGAAGGTAAAGAAGACATCGGTGCGGGAGACATCCGGCGCGCCCTTGAACAGGCGCAGAGGCTGCTCGCTCAGAACTTCGCAGTCGAAGCCGGCAGTCTCCAGATTGTACTCACACCACTCACCCACCATCGGATCAATCTGCGTGATGCTGTCGCGCGGGACGCTCACGTTGTCAGCATCGCCGGCCTGCATCATAGCAAAGCGGGTACCCCACTCGCTGACGCCCTTGAGCACGACGCGATCAATGGCTGGTTGTGCGGGGAGACCCTCAGCCGTAGGCTCGGTGCGCCACCACTCGGCGTTGCGAACCAGGACTTTTTCCTCGCCGGGGGTCCAGCTATCCAGCTTGTAAGCGCCGGTGCCGTTCACGATTTTCCCGAGCGGGCTGGTCTCAGAGGTCACACCGTAGAAGTTCTGCCAGGTGGCGCAATCGCCATCCCAGGCGCCATTCTCGACTGCCCAATCCTTATCCAGGATGGAGCCCCAGCTTTGCGCCAGGGTGGCGAGGAAAGGACCCCAGGGGGTCGACAGTTGAATGGTCACGGTGCCGGCGGCGTCATCATAGGTGATGATGTTCGTCACGCGCTCGCAAGCGGTGGCGAGCAGACCGGCGTCCGCAGCCTTGAGGCTCTCGGTGTCGTCATCGAGCGCGCCGCTGGGATCGACCAGCTCGGCGATGTCGTAGATGCCGATGCCGAAGAGCGGCTCGGTGAACAGCCACTGGGGCGAGCTGGTACCACCCTGCAAGACACCACGTTGGAGGCTATAAGCCACGTCTTCGGGGGTCAGGTCCGCGCCATCGTGGAACTTCACACCCTTGCGGATGTCGAAAGTGTAGGTCATGCCGTCGTCTGAGACGGTCCAACCGGTTGCCAGGGCGGGCACGAACTCGAGCGCCGAGGCGCCTTTGTAGGTGACCAACTGGTCGTAGACGTTGAGAATGACGGCGTCGCCATCGCTCTCGTAGTTCCACGCCGGATCCAGTGAGTCAATGTTCTCGCCGATGGAGACAGCCACCATAGTGGTGGGGTCGGCGGACTTGAACTCTACTTCCTTCACGGGCTCGGGGGTAGCGGTCACAACGACCTCGACTACCTGACCCTCTTTCTCGACCGTGACAATCACGGTCTCGACAACTTTCTCGGGCGTCGGGGCGGGTCCACAAGCGGCCAGCAACATGCTGATGACGAGCGCCACACTTGCGAGCGCCCACCAGGTTTTCTTAGACATTTAGTACTCCTCCTTCAAGGTTTTGGGATAGATTGTAAAGCTACCAACACGGGACCGACTGCATTTCTCGATAACCATCACCTCCTTCCGTTGTTTACCGTGATCACGTGATACCGTGATTACGCCATCACGTATTATGCCTGACCCTTCACGAGGTGGCAGGCGCAGAAGTGTCCCGGCGCGATTTGGACGATGTCCGGGTCCACATCGAAACACGTGTCAAATGCCTTCGGGCAGCGCGTATTGAAGTTGCAGCCCTTGGGCGGATGCGCGGGACTGGGCAGGTCGCCTTCCAGGATGATGCGCTGTCGCTTTTCCTCAATTACAGGATCTGGGACGGGCACCGCTGAGAGCAGCGCCTGTGTGTAGGGATGCTGCGGATTGCTGTACAGTGTGTCCCGGTCGGTGAGTTCCATGATTTTGCCCAAGTACATCACGGCAACGCGGTTGCTGATGTGCCGCACCATGCTCAGGTCATGAGCGATAAAGACATAGGTAAGCCCCAGCTTCTCCTGAAGGTCCTCGAGCAGATTGACCACCTGCGCCTGGATAGAAACATCCAGCGCCGAGATGGGTTCGTCGCAGATAATAAGATCGGGATTAAGCGCCAACGAACGCGCCAGACCGATGCGTTGACGTTGCCCACCGGAGAATTCGTGAGGATAGCGGCGCATGAAATCCGGATTCAGTCCTACCAATTCCAGCAGCTGCGCTACACGCTCTTTGCGTTCCTCGCCTGCGGCAATGTGGAAGACTTCCAGCGGTTCCCCCACGATACGCAGTACGCTCATACGTGGGTTCAACGAGGCGTAGGGGTCCTGGAAGATCATCTGCATTTTCTGCCGTATGTGCCGCAGGCCTTCGCCTTTCAATGTTGCCATATCCGTGCCGAGGAAATCCACTCGACCCGCGGTCGGCTCGTAGAGGCGGATGATAGTGCGCCCGGCTGTGGTTTTGCCACAACCGCTTTCGCCCACCAGGCCCAGGGTCTCACCGCGGTGAACGGTGAAACTGATGCCATCCACGGCTTTAACATCCCCCACATGGGTCTGAAAGACACCCCGGTGGATTGGGAAATACTTCTTCAGGTTCTCAACGCGCAAAACGACCTCGCGCGAATCGGTTTGGGGCGTGGCAGGGGCGGCAATCGTCATTGTACTCTCCTCACATTGGCTTTTTCCCAGCAAGCAGCGATGTGCTGCGAGTCAATTTCCTCCAGGACCGGTGCTTCAAAGGCACAACGTTCCACACGGAAGGCGCAGCGCGGGGCAAAGGGGCAGCCCTTGAGCTCGCCCACCAAATCCGGCGGCTCGCCTTTGATCGAATACAGGCGCTTCGTGCGGTCACGTCGCGCTCCGGGCAACGAACCGAGCAATCCCACGGTGTAAGGGTGATGAGGGTTGGCGTAAATCTCTTTGACGGGACCGGATTCGATGATGCTGCCCGCGTACATGACATTCACGCGGCGCGCCATCCCGGCGACCACACCCAGGTCATGCGTAATCCAAATCACCGCCATGCCGATTTTCTCCTGCAGGCGTTTCACCAGGTCCACAATCTGTGCCTGGATTGTGACATCGAGCGCCGTTGTGGGCTCGTCGGCAATCAGCAGACCTGGATTGCAGGACAGTCCCATTGCAATCATCGCGCGCTGTCGCATCCCGCCCGAAAACTGGTGGGGGTAATCATCGAGACGTTGCCGCGCCTCAGGAATACCCACCAGCACCAACAATTCCTCCGCGCGGGCGCGGGCGACTTTCTCATCCATGCCTTGGTGTAGTTTGAGCGCTTCCATAATCTGAAAGCCTACCGTCAGCACGGGGTTGAGCGATGTCATGGGGTCCTGGAAGATCATCGCAATCTCGGCGCCACGCACGCGCCGCATTTCGTCATCAGTTAGCTGGAGCAGGTCCTTGCCGCGGAAGAAGACTTCACCGCCGGTGATTTTTCCGGGTGGGTTCGGAATCAACCGCATGATGGAGAGCGCATGGACACTTTTGCCGCAACCGCTTTCGCCCACCACGCCCAACGTATCGCCCTCGTTCATCGTGTACGAGATACGATTGACCGCGTGGACGACACCGTCCTCGGTATGGAACTGTGTTTCCAGATTTCTAACGTCCAACAGATGTTGCCAGGCTGATTGTGTTTGCTGTTCCGTCATGCGTTTTTTCGCTCCTGAAAGGTTAACTGCCCCTTGAAAAAGGCTCCTAGAAAAGGTCTTGTCAATTCCGGCAACGCCAGATGAGTACGAACCTGTCTGGATTCTGCCCCCCTAACGCTTTGATTCCAAGCTCCACAAAGCGCCTTACTTTCTCAACATAAATACTGCCCTCGATAGGATTTTGTTCAAATCTGTGGTTAGGTGATAGTTGGGATTTTGGGGGCGACGTCTCTTAAGGTGGAGACGCCGGGTGAGGGATGCACACGCGCAATACGTTCAGACAAGCTGGGAAAAACACGGCTTGCCAAAAACATGCGGCGTTTAGCAGTCGAGAACTCATCCCGAGACCAGTTCGAAAACCAGGTTTTCTAAATCTTGATAGATGCCCGGATCTTCCAAAGTCACTAATGAGTTATATTATATCCCCTCTGCAAATAAGTCAATTGACATTTGTATATGGGGTATGGGACAAATTATTGGGAAGCTCAAAGGCCGCTGGGTGAGACAATGGCGTTGAGTACAACGCGTTCAGACACTTTGGTGCGCCAAAGGAGCTCAGAGGAAGGTTTCTTTTGTGATTTTCGTGAACGGGGGAACCCTTCGGGTTCCCCCGTTCACGAAAATCACACCCGCAGAAAGAAGGGGCGGAGAGTTGATCGCTTGTGATAGATTATCGAAGCGAAAAATCGTTTGGAAACCGTGGTACAATATAGTCTCATGACGTTGGCGAGGTACAGGTCGCCTTCATTGCCGGCAGAGATAGGACTGCGCTCCCTGGCTTCTGCCTCTTTGGAAAACCATATTTATAGGAGAAAGGAAAACTATGCTAACAGCTCGATGGCGCTATGTTTGGGTCTTGATTTTGTTGTTCAGCCTGCTTGCGACATATCCTGGCGCGGATGCTCTGCCCGCTGCCCGCGCTAACAACGGGAATGTCCTGGTCAACGGGGATTTCGAGGACAGCGGCTTTAACTGGTTCTACCCCAACCATTTCCTCGCCCCGGGTTGGTACCGCTGGTGGATCAACAACCCGCCCGCCACCATGATCCCGGAATATGATGACAACCGCCGCGAGAACCGTTGGCCCCCCTTCAATGGCGTTCATGGGCAGGTCTACTTCAAATGGGGCAGCAATTATCACGCCGGCATCTACCAGGTCGTGGAAAACCTGACCCCCTGTGTGCCCTATGAGTTCTACATGCATGTCAATAGCCGCGGCAATGCGGGCACGCAACCTCACGCGCGCATTGGTCTGGACCCGCAGGGGACGCAAATCACGCTCGACCACGTTCACAACGACCTCATCGGGGGCCAAATGCCGCCGCTGACCACGTGGTCGCCGGAGCAGACCGAACTATCGGTCTGGGAGCGCCTTTCGACCACCGCCGAACCACTCGGCACGCGTATGACCGCCATCACCTTCGCGAATCCGTTCTTTGTGGGCGCGCAGACTCCCTGGTATGATACCTGGTGGGATACCGGCGCGCTGCAACAGGTCTCTTTCCCGGGGGGTAAGTTGCCGGAACCGGCTTCGCTGGACTCGCCATACATCAATACTGTGCAGCACAGCATCATTGGCGATACGCTCAATCTCAGCTGGAATACCACCGTGCCTGCTTCGACGCAGGTATGGTATTACCTGGAGCAGGTTTCAGCACCGGTGACGCCGACGGTGACCCTGACCCCCACGGTCTTCATCCCCCTCGTCATGCGTTCGGTCCCGTGGCAGATTACCACCCTGAATTCCACCCCCACCACCACGCACAATGTGAGTATTGCGGGTATGGCGACGCTGCAATCCGGCGATAAGGTCGTTGTGCGCCTGCTCTCCCGCCGCCCAGGACCAACTCCCTGCGTGACGGAAGGTTACGGCGATATCGAGATCGTCAAACCGTAAAACCCGCTGCGCAGTTCATACCATACGTCTTTCAACACACCACGGCGGCGCTCAGCGCCGCCGTGGTGTGTGTTTGGAATTTCGATGTTGCCGGTGTTTAGACTTTCCGGCGACGCCCAAGGAAAAAGCCTGCGGCGCCGGTTGCCCCCGCCGATCCAGAGGCCATTCCCGGGGGCAGCAGCCGTCTCCGTCTCGCTCTCTGCCGCCGGTGTTTCCGCTGCCTCAGAAGCGGGCTGTTCCTCCGTGGGATTGGCGACCTCTTGCTGGCGATATCCCAGTTCCAAAGTCGCAGTCTGACCGGGCGCTAACACCACCTTCTGCTCTCCGGGGTCCACCGGCGTATATCCAGTGGCAGGCGCCTGCTGCACGGTGATGCTGCCGGGTTTGAGGTTCTGGAAGCAATAAGGCTCGCTGATGCCGTCGGT
>JAKJAC010000085.1:307-16866 GCA_022707705.1 Chloroflexota bacterium | reverse complement strand
GAGGCTTACCGTCAGACTTCAGAATATCCGGGCATGTTCGAGACCCCTGGTGTGCGCGAACACTATCAGGAGAACATTGACCGCGCTAAACAGGACCTGACTGTGGCGCAGGCGGCATATAACTCCAGCAGAGGAGAGCAGGCTGCTACTACTCAAGAGCGCCAGATTCTCGAGACGGAGGTTACTCGTGCTCGTATGAATCTGGAAATCGTTCAGCGTGGCGCGGACCCGAGCCTGGCGCAGGATATCCGGCGCGCAGAGTTGCAGGTGGAACGCGCTCAGGCTGATTTGGAGGCGATGACTCTGCGCGCGCCGTTCGCCGGCACGGTGGTGCGATTGCGCATCAAACCGGAGGATTGGGCGCAGCCGGGGATGGCTGTGCTCACGCTGGCGGATCTAAACACGCTGCGTGTGGAGACCAGTGATCTCGATGAGTGGGGGGTGACACGTATTGCCATTGGAGACATGGCGCGCATCACCTTCACGGCTTTCGACGAGAAAACGGTGACGGGGCGGGTCAGCGAGATTGCCCTGCGCGGCGAAGCTCTGACCGGCGGTGACGTTGCCTATCGCGTGCTGATCACTCTTGACGAACCCGACCCTGACTTGCGTTGGGGTATGACGGTGCGGGTAAGCATCCCCGTGGAAGAATGAGCGCAAGAGTCAGAGAGGCACAGAAATCTCTCTGTGTTTCCACTATGCATCCCAGTGGTAATCATTGCGATATAGAGATGCAGGGTACCAAAACTGCCAGCTGGCAATTGAACCTGTAATTCTCAACTGTGTGACAGGAGTAGTAAACATGACGCTGATCGTTGAAGCGCAGGCGTTATTCAAAACGTATCTGATGGGCGCCGTGGAAGTCCATGCTCTGCAGGGCCTGGATTTGCTGGTCGAGCGGGGTGAATTCCTTTCGGTGATGGGACCCTCGGGCAGCGGAAAATCCACGTTGCTCAATATCCTGGGCTGTATGGATAAACCCACTTCCGGCACAGTGCTTCTCGATGGTGTAGATTTGATGCAGACGCCGCACGGCAAGCTGCCAAAACTGCGCCGCGAGAAGCTGGGCTTTGTGTTCCAGCAATATCATCTGCTGGCTCATCTCACCGCGCTGGAGAATGTGATGTTGCCCATGCGTTACGCCGATATCCATCAAAAGGAAGCCCGGCAGCGCGCTGGCGCTATGTTGGAGCGCGTGGGTCTTGGTGACCGCCTGCATCATCGCCCGTTGGAGATGTCGGGCGGGCAACAGCAACGGGTGGCAATCGCCCGGGCGCTCGTCAATCAACCGGCGCTGATTTTAGCCGATGAGCCTACGGGCAATCTGGATAGCAAATCGGGCGATGAGATTCTGGCGTTACTGCGGGCGCTCAATGCTGAGGGGCAGACCCTTATCGCTGTAACGCACGACCCGCGTGTGGCGGAGCAGACAGATCGGACTGTGACGCTACGCGATGGGCAGGTGGTAGATGAAGTGAGACGCTAGCCCCTCGGCGCCTGGTGTGCAGGGGGCTGAATTGCAAAGCCACAGCGAGGAAAGGCGCCTTTCTCGCTGTGGTTTGTTTTTGTGCGGGCTCTGATGGACTGAGTTGCGACAAAGTTGCGACAAGATTGCGACGAGGCGCAGACAAAGCTCTGCGATAATGAAGAATCATAGCCGGTTGAAAAGCCGCCGGTGGGGCAATACCCGTCAGGGCTTGGCGCGCACCCTGGTCGCCGGGCACTTTGCCGGGCATGTTGCCGGGCAAAGTGCCCAGTAAGTTGCCCGATACTTTCATCTGTGTTACGATAGAATCAGGTATTTAACGAAACCATTTCTGAAGGATACGCCATGACCAAGATTCTGCTCGTCGAAGATGCGCTCGATCTGGCGGAAGTCATTGCGCGTGACTTGCGCGCTGAGGGATACGAAGTGCTTCACGCCGCCGATGGATTGACGGCGCTCCAGCTGCATGCCAAACACGAACCGGCGCTGGTCATTCTCGATTGGATGCTGCCCAAACTCGATGGGCTGGAAGTGCTGCGCCAGATTCGGCAGAGCGCACCGACGCCCGTGTTGATGTTGACCGCCCGCACGGAGGAGACGGACCGTGTGGTGGGTCTGGAGGTCGGCGCGGATGACTATCTCACCAAACCCTTTGGAATGCGCGAGCTCATCGCGCGTGTGCATGCCTTGCTGCGGCGTATCGAGCGGGTGCAGGCGATTCGCGAAGCCGACCGGGAACCTGAACGTGAGGTGTTACGCTATGCCGGACTCACGCTTGACCCGCAGGGTTACGAAGCCCTATTGGAAGGGGCGTCTCTGGAGCTCACGCGCACCGAGTTCGATTTGTTACACCTGTTGCTCCGCAATCCGGGACGGGTCTTCAGCCGCAATTACCTGCTTGATACGGTATGGGAGCAGAATTACATTGCCGGTGATCGCTCGGTGGATAACGCCATCCTCCGCTTGCGCAAAAAACTGGGACCCCTGGGCGAGGCGATTGAGACCGTTTGGGGTGTGGGTTACCGGTTAAGATCCTCCTGACTTCTGATCACTGATTCGGACTAAGGTTCTATGGAAAACGAAAATCGTCTATCCGGAATTTCTCCTAAAAACCGTTTCTTCTTCAATGCGCCTCCACTGCGGGCCATTCTGGAGGCATGGCTTTTGGGGTTAGTTTTGCTGATTGTGCTCTCACAGCTGGCAGGTAGGGTTATCGCCAGTGTGCTGGGCAATGGTTGGTTTGTGCTTGCCGGGGGAACAGGAATCTGGTGCGTGCTCCGGACGCGTGTTCCCACCGGCACCTGGCGGCGGCGGATGCTCTGGGAGCTTGGAGCGGGTCTGATGCTCAGTCTGAGTATGCTGGCAGGCATTATTGGCTTGGGCAGTGTGTTGCATCTTCAGGATGCCTGGGAGTTGGCTTTCGTCGATCGCTTTCCAACGGTGATGTTGATGTTGGGAATCGGTCCCGGCTTTGTGATGACGCGCGCCGGGTTACGTGTGTGGTGGTATTGGAATCGCCTGCGCCGTCGCCGTATGTTGTGGTCTCTGACCCATGCCCATCTCACGGTGGTGGTCGTCATCTGGTGGGTCTTTGGAATAGGTTTGGTGGTCGTCGGTCCGTTGCGGGAAATTCTGAGTTACGATTGGTACACCATTGAACTATTACCCACGTTGGCTGCCGACCTGCTAACCACATTGTTCCCCGTTCTGATGGTTGCCCTGGTGGTGACCGGTAGCCTGCTGATTGCAGTCTTACCCCCATCGGCGTTGCTCTCGTTTTGGGTGGCGCGCAAAACCACCCGGCGCCTGGAACGCCTCACCCAGGCTACAGCGGCTTTCCGCGCCGGGGATTATGCTACGCGCGTGCAGGTGCAAGGCGAAGACGAAGTGGCGGTGCTGCAGAACGACTTCAATGCGATGGCTGAGGATTTGGAACGCACCCTCACCGCACTGAAGACGGAGCGGGACAAAGTCACGCATCTTCTGGAAGCGCGCCGCCAACTGGTCGCCAGCGTCTCCCACGAGTTGCGCACTCCCCTGGCGGTTTTGCGTAGCTACCTGGAATCTATCCAGCGTAACTGGCGTGATGTTCCGCCCGCCACGCTGCCGCAGGACCTCACCGTGATGGAACAGGAGCTCAACCGGCTGCAACGGTTGATTGACGATCTGTTCACGCTTTCACGGGTTGAGGCCGGCGGTCTGGCGCTGACGTTAGCGCCCACTGATGTGGCCGTGGTCATTCAACGTTGCGTAACTGCTCTTGCCCCGCTGGCTTGGGAGCGAGAGCGTGTGGAGCTCCTCGCTGATACTCCTGCCGCACTCCCACTCGCTCAGGCTGATGCTGGAAGGCTCGAACAAGTGCTCACCAATCTACTGCGGAACGCTCTCCGGCATACCCCGCCTGGAGGGCTTGTCATCGCGCGCGCCGGATTGGAGGAGTCCTCTGAAACCGGCCGGTTACGGCTGGAGGTTTGTGATACCGGTGAAGGCGTTGCTCCAGAGGACCTGCCCTACATCTGGGAGCGTTTCTATCGCGGCGTGAATATGCATCAAGATGACAGGGGGGCAGGCTTGGGGTTAGCGCTCGTCAAAGAACTTACTGAGGCGATGGGCGGGACCGTAGCCGTGCACAGTGTGGTGGGTGAGGGCAGTTGCTTCACGGTGATGTTGCCCCAGGCTGAAGGCTGAGTCGGTAAGTGTAAAGCGCTGCATGTTGCGCTAATTCTAGTGCTGGCTCCCGTGGGTGTGGTAATGCCCACGGGAGCCGTTTTTGTGCCACCTGCCGCTCGTTGTTCTCCTTCTACTGTCGCTCATCTGCGACAGAACTGCGACAAAGCCACGATACGCTTGCGACACCTCCTTGTTATGCTTATCGCATCACTGTGGAGGTGGCGAGAAATGAAACAAACACCATTGGTTACGCAAGAGTGGATTCCGGTTGCAGTTCCTGGAACGGCAATGTTGGATATGGACACGATGTTGAGCTGCTCGCTCATTGCCTGGTTGCTCGCGAGATTTCAGACTTTGAAAAAGCAGGAGGAACTTTGAGTATGGACACGACACTTATAACTCATGATTTGACCCGGCGTTTTGGCGAACTGACCGCCGTTGATGCGCTCACGCTCTCTGTGCCGCGCGGCGCCGTCTATGGCTTTCTCGGTCCCAATGGCGCCGGAAAGACGACCACGATTCGCCTGGCGCTGGGGTTGATTCATCCTTCCGCTGGCGAGGTGCTGCTTTTTGGTCAGCCGTTGCGACGGCGACGCCTGGAGTTGTTGCGCCGGGTGGGGGCATTGGTAGAGGTGCCTTCACTTTATCCGCATCTTTCGGGGCGTGATAACCTGGAAGTGACCCGGCGCTTGATCGATGCCACGAAGGCGCAACGTGACCGCGCGCTCGCCCTGGTGGGTCTCGAGGATGATGCCGACCGTCTGGTGAAAACCTTTTCGATGGGCATGAAGCAACGTTTGGCGCTGGCATTGGCGCTCATGGGTGAACCAGAGCTGCTCATCCTCGATGAGCCCACTAACGGCCTCGACCCGGCGGGCATTCGTGAGATTCGGGAGCTCATCTGCAAATTGCCACAGGAGCATGGTATCACCATCTTTCTCTCCAGTCACCTTCTTGCAGAGATCGAACAGGTCGCCACACACATCGGCATCATTCAACAGGGGCGTTTGCTCTTTGAGGGCACGCTCGATGCGCTCCATGCTCAAAACGAGCCACAGTTGGTCCTGGAGGTGGATAAGCCGCAATCCGCTAAGGAGGTTTTGCACGCGTATGGTTGGAAGGTGCGCGGAAACGGCGGTCATAGTCTTACTCTGGCGGTGAATGGCGCGGCAGATGTCGCCCGAATCAACACTCAGCTGGTGCAGGGTGGGGTCAATATCTATCACTTGAATCTGCAACAACCCACACTGGAAGACATTTTCCTGGCAGTGACGCAGGCGTGAGCCAATATCACGAGAAAATCGAAACGGTTTTTGAGAAGGAGATCACACAATGGCTATGGTATTACAGTCTCTGAGTGCTGAAATGCTAAAATTGAAGCATACATTGGCTTTCTGGTTGGCTCTTGTAGCGCCGCTGAGCATGGTGGTGTTGGAGAGCGGCATGTGGTTTGATATGAACAGGCGCGTTGCGCCGCCAGAGGTTGATTCATGGTTGTGGTATGGTCAATCGATCTACGTGTTCTGGGGCTTGCTGATCATGCCCCTGTTTGTGACGTTGGAGACTGCGCTTGTGGGGCAGTTGGAGCACGCGCAGGAGCATTGGAAACATCTCTATGCATTGCCCGTGCCGCGGGGTCTCATCTACGGGGCTAAACAATTCGCCGGAATGTTTCTCATCGGCGTAAGTTGCCTGGCGTTGCCTTTCTTCACGGCTCTAGGAGGGCTTTTTCTGCGCTGGGCGCGCCCTGCTGTGGAGCTCACCGGACCCATTCCCTGGTTCATGCTGTTCAAATATAGCCTGGCGATTTATCTTGGCGCCTGGTTGATTATCACCATCCATACCTGGATTAGCCAGCGTTGGAAGAGTTTTGCCGTCGCCTGTACTGCTGGGGTCCTACTGACGATTGCCGGCGTGTTTGTCATCAATGCGGATTGGGGGCAATATTGGCCCTGGGCGATTGCTGGTATCATCGGGAACAAGTTTGATGAAAACGTGCTGCAGGTTGCGCCGCTGTTGGTAGGGAGTATCGGCGGTGTGGTCATGGCTTTCGTTGCCGGTTGGGATGTCGTCCGGCGGGATGTGTTGTAAGCCATCCGCCTGCGATTGGGGTACTTATCGGAAGAGCTTGTGCGCCGCGGTAATTCGCGGCGCACAAGCTGTTAATGCGGCTTTATCTGATTTTCTCTAACCCGGAATCGTGCTAAACTATGTTTACTGGAAGGCTGTAGGAACGCTGATCGTGCTCTACGAGATTCGCGCCTGTTGGTCACATCGGACTATCTGTGCCTCACATTCAGCATAAATGCTGGTGTTTCTTGGCCTTTTCGGCGCGTTTCAGTAAGGGCTTACAACTTGAGGAGATGATTCATGGAAGACCAGGTCCTCTTGGTGAAGGATTTTCGCAAAGTCTATGGCGACTTCGTCGCTGTGGATGGGGTCAATTTCGAGGTGCAACGCGGGGAGATTTTTGGCTTGCTCGGACCTAATGGTGCGGGTAAGACAAGTACGCTTGAATGTCTGGAGGGCTTACGCCAGCCCGACGGCGGGACGCTGGATATCCTCGGCGTGAATCCAGCCCGTGAGCCGCATAAATTGCGCAACCTCATTGGCGTGCAGTTACAGAGTTCGGGGTTGCCCGCCACGATGACCGCTCGCGAGGCGATGCGCTTCTTCTGCGCCTATCACGGGGTTGCCCCGCGTGATGATCTCCTCGAGCGTCTGGGCTTGCAGGGCAAGCAAGATGCGCAATTCCAGGGTCTTTCCACCGGGCAACAGCGCCGCTTGTCTCTGGCGCTTGCGGTGGCTCATAAGCCCCCGGTGATTATCCTGGATGAACCTACCGCCGGTCTGGATGTGAGCTCGCGTGCTGAGCTCCATGCGTTGATGCAGGAACTTCGCGACGAGGGTCTCACGATTATCCTTGCGACGCACGATATGGCTGAAGCCGAGAAAATGACCGATCGTGTCGCTATCCTGCTCAAGGGGAAAATCGTTGCGACTGGCTCACCGACGGAACTGACTGCCACCGGCGCCGGTTTCACCAAAGTCTCTGTGCGCACAGAGCGCGCCGTGTTGATGGATAATCACACCGCATTCCCCGCGGTTAGCCAACGGATTATCCGGGAGGAGTATGTGATTTACTGGAGCATTGATCCTGGCCCGACGGTGGCGGCGATTCTCGCGCATCTGTCTGCGCAGGATGACAAACTCATTGACTTGCGTGTGGAGCGCCCCTCCCTGGAAGAGCGGTTCCTGGAACTGACCACGGGTTGAGGCTGATCGAATTGAAGCCGGGCTGACTATTCTGTAAGGAGAATTCGCCATGACTGCTTTCATGCATCATTTTGCGTATGAATTCAAGACGGGATTGCGAAATCCGTCGTTGCTGATGATCAACTACCTCTTCCCGTTGGGCTTTTTTGCCATGATGGGTTTTGTGATGACGGCTATCAATCCACTTTTTCAAGCATCCATGGTCCCGGCGATGGTCATCTTTGCCATTGTGGCTGCTACGGTACTGGGAATGCCCGGTCCCCTGGTAGAGGCTCGCGAGGCGGGCATCTTTCGCAGTTATAAGATCAACGGCGTACCGGCGCTCTCCATTCTGGCTATTCCAGGGCTTACGACGGGCTTTCATGCGCTCATCACTGCGGCCATCATCACGCTCACTGCACCCCTCTTCTTTGGCGGACATGCACCGGTCAACGTGGGCGCCTTTGTCGGAATCACATTGCTTACGGCGTTTACCTGTGCGGCTCTGGGGATGTTGATCAGTGTGATTTCGGCGAACTCGCGTGCTACCATCCTCTGGTCGCAGCTGGTCTTTCTCCCTTCGATGTTGATCGGGGGATTGATGATGCCGCTGGATGTGTTGCCTGAGGCCGTGCGTCCCTTCTCTGCGCTGCTGCCGACTTCTCATGCGATGCAGCTCTTCACCGGTTGGGCTTACAACGAACCTACTGTCTTCAACCTGCCTGTCTCGGCGCTGATATTAGCACTCAGCGGAATGCTGGCTTTTGCGCTTTCCATCTATCTCTTCAATTGGGATACGCACAACCAGATTCGCCGGGGGCACCCGCTCATGGCGTTGCTGGCGCTGGCGCCCTATGTGGTGAGCATGTTCTTAAAGTAAGACCATCCGCTGCGCTCTGTGCAAGTGTGACTTTGGGCGCGCCGAGAGACAAAAGCGCGCCCAAAAACACTCGCAAGAGGCGTTAGTTGTAGGTCCGGCGTTGTTTACGGGCGCGGTTGTCTCGCTTCTGCCCGGCGCTTAAGTCCTCGAAACATCTCCCGCTGCATCACGGAGCTGATTGGCTCTACGAAATACGGCCCGAAACCCAACCGGCTGGCAAAGCTGTCGTCATGATCGGTGCGGAAGCGCGAAAGCACCCGGCTTGTATCAAATGACACCTCTTCCACGAAGAATAGCCAGCTCATATTGGTATAGCCTTTCGGTGTCATGGGACTGGGTCCACCCTGGCGGGTATCTCCGTGGAGCACAAAGGCGCGTCCCGGTTCCAGAACTTCCACGGGCATGGGCGGCATTTGTGGGTGCAGGCGGATGCCATCGCCGATTTTTAGATTCTGGAATTCCGGCAGAATGCGGTCACCGTTGTGGATATCACAACCGATGAGATTCTCCAGCCACTCGTAGCTATAAAAGCCACCCCGTCCTTGCCCGATTTGAACCAACCACTGCCATACCTCCGTTTTTGGAGCATGGACCGTGATTGCCTGGGTGTATTGCCATTTGGGTGTGGGTACAAGTTCATCGCCGGGCAGCGCGCGTCTGACTTCTGCCTCGGTGGCGCCCCAGCGACAGCGCCACTTGCGACTGAAGGGCAATAGCAGATTGCCGGCAATCAATAGCGCGCCGCCTATGCCGCTTCTAACGTCTTGCCATTTTGCCATGCGGGTCTCCTCCTGCGATTATGTTCACTGAGCAGATGGCAGAGCTTACGGGAACCTGATTTGTAGCACGCGGTCTTTGCCTGCCAGGTCTGTGCGGATGGTGCATTCTGCGCGGGTGAAAGTTTGCTGCGCCAGCGCGAGTCCGGCAGCACCCTGGCGCTCGCCGATTTCAACCAGGACGCTTCCCCCTGGCTTGAGCTTTGCCGGCGCCTGCTCCAGTAACCGTCGCACGACATCCAGCCCGTCGCTGCCCGCCAACAGCGCCAGCGCGGGCTCTTGCCGCACGGAGAGCGGTAAGCCATCCCATTCGCTCTCGGCGATGTAGGGCGGATTGCTCACGATAATATCGGCTGATTCCGGCAGTGGCGCCAGGAGGTCACCTTCCAGGAAGTGCAGGCGCTCCAGGACCCCGTGCCGCGCCGCGTTCTGCCGGGCGACTTCCAATGCTGCGGATGAAAGGTCTATTGCATAACACCGCGCTTGGGGCAGGCGTGATGCCAGGGTGATCGCGATGCAGCCCGAACCTGTGCCGACATCCGCGATGATGGGTGTAGCACTCGGCGTTTCGCTGGCGCGTTCGAGTGCTATCTCAACAAGCAGCTCGGTTTCCGGGCGGGGAATCAGCACCGCCGGCGTGACGGCAAATTCCAGCGCACAGAATTCGATTTGCCCGGTGATATAGGGCAACGGTTCGCCGGCAGCGCGGCGTAACACCCACGCGCGGAAGGTTGTCGCGATGGTCTCTGGAAGGGGTGCGTCGAGATGCGCCAGCAGTCTGGCGCGGTTCCAATCCAGCAGCGTTGCCAGCAGAATCTCCGCTTCCAGGTATGGCTTCTCGGTGCTATGTACCAGTTGCCCGGTTGCCCAATGTCGCGCTGCTTCCAGGTTCATCCACTGCATCTGATGCTCTCTTGCCGGTGTTTTACTAGCGCACTACACCTGCGCGTCGCAACTCTTCCAATATCACGCGCTTGAGCGGCGTGGCTGTGTTCAGGCTGAGGTAGCGTCCCTGATGATTGCTTGCCACTTTTTGCAGCCCGGCTTGCCAGGCTTCGCGGCGCTGCTGATAGGCAACAAGCGTTGCACTATCGAGGGTAACATCCCGGCGGGCGTTGCTTTCTTTATCCACCAGGCGCAATTCGCCGCGGAGTGTGGGGCTGAGCTCTTCGGGAGTGAGCAGGTGTAACAGTACGACTTCGTGCCCCCGTGCTGCCAGGCGTGCTATTCCAGACTTCAATCCTTCTGGGTCATAGCCATCGGTAAGCAGCAAAACCAACGCCGGGCGCGGCGCGCGTAGTGTCAGTCGCGATGCCAGGTCACGCAGCGAGGCGTCAAGCGTTGTGGCGCCGGCGGGGCTGAGCGTGCTGAGCCAGGCGCGCCATTCCTCGAGTCTTTCGCCCCCGGAATAGGGTCCCCAGGGTGAGGCGGCGCTTCCTTGCTGCAAGAGCACGCCGCGCAGGGCATCCCCGCCGAATAAAGCGATGCTGCCCAGCGCTTCTGCCAGAGTGCGGGCGGTAGACCAGCGATTCTCCCAATCCATCGAAGCGCTGCCATCGAGCGCGATGACGACGGAAAGATCGGCTTCTTCTTCATAGAGGCGCACGTAGGCGCGGTCGGAGCGGGCGTAGAGATTCCAATCCACCCGGCGAGGGTCATCGCCGGGGGTGTACTCGCGAAAATCGGCAAATTCCAGGCCCGCGCCGCGTCGCGCAGAGCGACGTTCGCCCCACGCGCCCCAACCCTTGCGCCCGTGAATCACAAAACGCAGGCGCGCAAGCCAGGTGAGGCTATCAAGTGGCGGGAAAACCGAATTCTGTGACATGGATGTGACTTATGACGGTAGGGCAATATGCCTCTCTACGCGGCAAGGCTTTCCAGCGCTGCTGCAATGAGGGCATCCGCGGTAATTCCATCTGCTTCTGCTTCGTAATTGAGAATGAGGCGGTGTCGCAGTGCGGCAGCAGCTACGGCGCGAACATCTTCCAGCGCCGCGTTGAAGCGCCCAGCTAACAGGGCTGTGGCTTTGGCGCCCACCAGCAACGCCTGCGCACCGCGCGGACTGGCGCCATAGCGCACGTAGCGCCGCACGGTTTCGGGAGCGGTGGGCGAGGCGGGGTGAGTGGCTGTGACCAGCTGCGCAGCGTACGTATTGACTGCGGTAGCGACGGGCACCTCTCGCACGAGCGTTTGCATCGCCAGGACTGTTGCTGCATCGGCGCAGGGGCTTGCGGTAAGCGTCTGCGCGCCGGTGGTGCGGGTGGTGATTTCCGCGAGTTCTTCCACTGAAGGGTAGCCGATATGTACCTTGAACATGAAACGGTCCAGTTGCGCTTCTGGGAGAGGGTAGGTGCCTTCGAGTTCGATGGGATTCTGTGTCGCTAACACCAGGAAGGGCACCGGCAGAGGATACGTCACGCCACCCACTGTGACCTGGCGCTCCTGCATCGCTTCCAGCAGCGCGGACTGGGTTTTGGGTGTGGCGCGGTTGATCTCATCCGCCAGCAATAAGTGGGTGAAGACGGGACCACGGTGAAAGCGAAAGCGGCGCTCGCCTCCATCCCCCATTTCCAGCACATCGGTGCCGAGGATATCGGCGGGCATCAGATCGGGTGTGAATTGCACGCGGGTGAAATCCAGCTGCAATGTGGTTGCCAATGTGCGCACCAGCATGGTTTTGCCAAGACCGGGCAGCCCTTCAAGCAGCAAATGCCCGTTTGCCAGCAGGGCGATGAGCGTGTGCCGTACTACTTCATGCTGCCCGACTATCACGCGGGCGATTTCGCTCTCGAGGCGTAACGCCGTCTCACGAAAAGCTGAAGGGACCAGGGGAGCACTCATCTCAACCTCCAGACCAGCTCATCCACGCAAGATAGAGACCATAACCCAAGACCAGAACCGCCGCCACGGCTGCGCCAAGCGCGATGAGCCGTCCGGGGGAAAATCGTTGTGCTGGGATGCTTTCTGCATCTTCTGCCTTTGCCATCAGCGTGCTGAATCCGGCAAAGAGCAGTAATCCGGCAGCACAAGCGAAAGAGAGCAGCATACCCAAGACGATGCGCATATCAACGCTCCCAAAGCCGGCAGAAACTGCATTGCCCTTCTGCTATGGTGGGTTGCCCACAGGTGGCGCAGGGCTGCAAAACAGGTACACCGGCGGTTTCTGCAAATAGCCCCTCTGCCTTGGCTTGGAGAAACTTAACATAGAACTGGAGCTTTGTGCCGGGGACATCATGCTCCATTTGCGTGAGTGTCTCTTTGTATTGCAGACTGGTCGCACCTTTGGCGTAGGGGCATTCTTCTTCGATATAATCAATTCCCTGAAGGATGGCGTAGGCTGCGGTCTCACGTTCATAGATGCGGCAGAAGGGTTTGATTTTGCGCGCTAAGCCCTCGCCATCTGCGGGGAGTGCGGGGTCCTGGCGGACGAGATAGCCCGTTGCCACCGCATCACATTGCCAAAGAGAGTGGCGACTTCGTCGTCGAGGTTGTGTCCGGTAGCGAGGACATCATAACCCAGTTCCAACGCCATACGGTTCATTTCGTGGCGTTTGACCAGCCCACAGAGCGAGCATGGACGAGCTTCACGACGCTTGCGGGTTGCCAGCTGGGGGATACTCTCGCCATATTGCTCAGGGAGGTCTACCACAAAGAGCTGTGTCTCCGGGAATTGTGTTGTGCACTGAGCGGCAAATGCCTCGGCTTTGGCTTGCGAACGCGCGGAGTAGGCAAGCCCGCTATCAATGCCCAGGTTGATGTACAGCCCATCAGCGCGATAACCCAGGCGCAGCAGGACATCCCACAGCACCAGGCTGTCTTTGCCGCCGGAGACGGCAACGAGCACCCGCTCGCCGGGAGCAATCATACGATACTTTTTGATGGCGCGGGCAGTGTTGTGGAAGATCCAGGCGGAGAAATGTTCGGCGCACAGGGCAAGCTTGTGCTGCCGCATGTTGACGACCGCTGACGCGCCACAGCTTCGACAGCGCACGCTCAGCCCCCCGAAACCACGGTCACGATTTTGACCGTGTCATCTGGCAGCAAGTGATGGTCTTCGGTGACCAACTGCCCATTACGGATAACCAGAACGCTCTCTGGCAGTACCTTAAGCATTTTGAGGAGTTGTGACACCGTCAGAGTTTCTTCAACCGCAAATTGCTTCTCGCGATAAGTGACTTGCATGGAGCAGCCCTCACTAATGAGTTAAAAAACGGGGGCTGAGCAGCCCCCGTGAATATCACACTGCGATTCAATCCTCGTGGAAGCGTGCTTCGAGCTGGTCCAGCAACTCTGCCGCCTCTACCAGTTTATCGAGCGGATTCTTCTCGCCTGTGAAATACCGGTAATCGCAGGGCATAATATCCAGCATCTTGACCAATGTCTGGTGATGTTTGCTGACAGTATCTTGTGAGATATCATAGATGGCAGCCAGCTTTGCCAGCGGTATATCGTGCAGGTTCACCTTGCGCACGGTATAATCCAGTGCGGCAGCCCAGGCTTCTGGTTTGGGAATGCTGAGTGGTTCGGCGCCTAACGTGATGCGAAACTCCATCCACATCTGGATTGCCGCTCCGATGAGATCAAGTGGCAGCTGTGCGGCCTTCATCTTGGCAGTGAGATGTTGCTCTACGGGGTCCATGCCGCTGGCGAAAAGCTGCTCTACACGACCGGCAACAGGGGAGTTGGGTTCCAGGCGCAAATAGTTGGCGAGTGCCCGCAGCGCACGATCGAAATCTCCAGCGCGCGCCAATGCCTGAGCCAGGCTCAGGTGATACTCGGCGCGGTTCGGCGCGAGTTTGACCGCAGCCTGAAATTGCTTGAGGGCTTCTTCGATATCCCAACGTTGATAAGCATTCAGTGCTTCTTGATACAGAGCATCGGCTTTTTTGCGATCGGCAGCTGAGGGTTGAGCCAGACTCATCATTTCCTCCACACTTCGTGTTGGCAAATAGCATTGTCAGATGACTGCATCTCTATTATAGCAGTTTCAGCAACCCTGCCAAGCGCAAGAGCGGCGGAACGCCGCTCTTTATTATGCCAGGCGGGAGAGCGCTGAACAGTTGAAACCCAAGATGGGGTATACGACAAAATATCGGAGAAAATAAGATCGCCATCTTGTAAACAGTCTTCGTCAGCGATCATCTTTCTGCATCTTCTTTCTGCAGGTGTGATTTTCGTGGACGGGGGAAACCCGAAGGGTTTCTCCCGTCCACGAAAATCACAAAAAAACCTACGTCTGCGTCTCTCTTTGGCGCGACTACGTGCCTAAACGCGTTGAGTACAACGCCATTGTCTCACCAAGCCGACCGCGGTTGTACTCAGCCGCGGTTGTACTAAACCGCTTGAACTTCCCGGGTATTTGTCCTATACCCCTCAAGATGGCTTTACATCCAAGCCAATACGGGTATACTATTTTTCGCTCTTGGACAGTAATCATGTTGCTTGAGGCTGCTTACAGCTTAAAGCAAACCAGGATGGGAAAATCATGGGTATCAATAGCCAGGTGGGATTGACTGAGCCGCGGAAAGATGTGCAAATGACACTGCCTGATGGGCGTACATTTGAAGGTGCTCTGGGCACCACGGTTGAGACGTTCTTTGAGGCTGCCTACCCTGACCCCTCTGCACCTCTCCTCGCCGCACTCGTGGACGGCGACCTGCGTGAACTGAGCTGGCCCGTTCGCCGTGACTGTCTGGCAGCTCCGGTGGACCTCTCCGAATCCGATGGCGTCCGGATTTACCGGCGTTCGCTGACCTTTTTGATGATCACCGCCATACACCGCCTGTTCCCTGGGATGGAGGTCTTTGTGGACCATTCCCTGCCCTTTGGCGGTTATTTCTGCGAAACACCCAAAAACCCGCCCCTTACGGAAGAGCAATTACGTGGCGTTGCGGATGAGATGCGACGCTTGATCGAATTGGACGTGCCCATTCAGCGCGAGCGTGTGCCTCTCACCGAAGCGATTGAAATCTTTGCCGCGCGCAATGAACTTGATAAGGCGGCGCTCTTTCAAACTCGCACACGGAATTCCAAAGATTATCTCAATATGTACAATCTTGAGGGCTACCGGGATTATTTTCACGGTTATATGGCGCCTTCTACCGGTTACCTGCGCTATTTCAGCTTGTTGCGGTGGGGAGATGGTTTTATCTTGCAATTCCCGCGCCGGCATAAGCCGCGCGAGCTGCTCGAACCCCGGCATTCCCCCCAACTGATCACAGTTTTCCGGGAATACGGGCGCTGGTTGCGTCTTTTGGGCGTGGAAAACGTGAGTGAGTTGAATGATTCGATTGCGGAAGACCGTATGCGACAGATTGTGTTGGTCTCCGAGGCGTTGCATGAGCAGCGTATCTCCGACATCGCCGGGCAGATTTGGGCGCGCCGCGGGGATGTACGGGTGGTGTTGATTGCGGGACCTTCCTCTTCCGGTAAGACCACCTTCTCGCGGCGGTTGGCAGTACAATTGCTGGCGCGTGGGTTGCGACCTTTTGCTCTGGAACTGGATAATTACTTTGTGAACCGGGAAGCCACGCCACGGGATGCCAATGGTGAATTCGATTTCGAGGCGCTTGAGGCGGTGGACCTGGAGCTCTTCAATCTGCAGCTGCAGGCATTGTTGCGCGGGGATGAGGTGCGTATTCCGCGCTTCAATTTCAAGTCCGGACAGCGTGAGGAAGGCAAACTGGTAAAACTGGGTCCCGAACACATCATCATTGTGGAGGGCATCCACGGGCTTAACCCGCGCCTGGTTTACACCATTCCCTGGGAGCGTACCTTCCGTATTTTCGCCTCAGCGCTCACGCAGCTTAACCTGGATCGCCACAATCGCGTGCCCACCACGGATACGCGGTTGATCCGCCGCATTGTGCGGGATGCGCGCACGCGCGGTTACTCTGCCACAGATACCCTGGCGCGCTGGGAAAGTGTGCGCCGGGGCGAGAAGAACCACATCTTTCCCAATCAGGAATATGCGGATGTAATGTTCAATTCGGCGTTGGTCTATGAACTCGCGGTGCTCAAGCCCTTTGTAGAGCCGTTACTCCTGCAGGTGGACCCCCATTCGCCTCAGCGGGTGGAGACGAAACGCCTGTTTGCTTTTTTGCAATGGTTCCAACCCGTGGCGGCGGACCTGGTGCCGGAAAACTCGATTCTGCGTGAGTTTATCGGCGGGCAAGCGCTCGAGGATTTCCACTGGGATTGATGTTAGGTGAACTCAGTGATTCAATCTGGAATTGATGACGCTGCTCCCTCTGTTGAATCTGCCGATACGGCGCAGATGACGGTGACTTGCCCAGTGTGTGGTGTGGAGGAGCAGGTTGCGGGTGGCTCTTGCGCGAATTGCGGAGCAATGGTATCGCCAGTGGCGCCTACAGCGCGCCGTCCCCGGCGTGCCATCCTCTGGCGGGTCCTGATGATTCTGCTGGCTCTGGCTCTTTTCGTTGGGGTTGTGGCTGGAGCGGGCTATGCCGGATTGTATTATGGTGAGCGGGAT
>JAKJAC010000085.1:0-297 GCA_022707705.1 Chloroflexota bacterium | reverse complement strand
GGCAAGCCACTCTCGACGAGCATTATCAGAATGGTCTGGTTGCGCTCAACAATGGAGACTACGAGCGCGCGCGGGCGCACTTCCAGTATGTGTTGCAGTTGGATCCCGGCAACACGCTGGCTTCTCAGGGGATGGCTGAGGCGGATGCGCGCCTGGTGGTGCAACCCACTCCCACCTCGGAAGCTGTGCAGTCTTTGACCGAGGTACTGTTTGAGCAGGCTCGCAGCGCTTATGCGGCGCAGGATTGGACTGGCGCCGCCAGCACGCTCACCCAGTTGCGGGCATTGGACCTCGACT
>JAKJAC010000084.1 GCA_022707705.1 Chloroflexota bacterium | reverse complement strand
AGCGCCCCGCCCCCCGCCCGCGCCAGGCGGATATAGAGATTGTAGCTGCCCCACAGGATGAAGAGCGCGCCGATAATCAGAACCGAGGTCGCCAGCACATTCACCAACGTGATCTCAGCTTCCATTATCCCCACCACCGCCATCAGCGCGAACACGGCAAAGCTCAACACCCCGAGCTCCACCGCCTCAATCGTCCCCATGCGGTTGCGCAGCCCGGTATCAGAGGAATATAGAACAGAGGACGGCATAACCATAGCTACCTCCCTGTCATCTCGCCAATAAGAAACCGGCTTCGGAAAGCTTCCGAAGCCGGTTCTGTGCCGAAGGTGGGAGTCGAACCCACACGAGGGAACCCTCACTACGCCCTGAACGTAGCGCGTCTGCCAATTCCGCCACTTCGGCGCTTTATCACCTTATCCATTTCGGGACCATTGCCCGTCAATAGAAGGCATTGTACCCCAAGCCATGATTTTGTCAAGACGGCTCCACCCGCCCCGGTGGCTTGCACCTCCCTGCAAGCAAAACCTTTGCGCCCTTGGCGCCTTTGCGTGAGACCTCCCCCATCTGCGTCCCAGTCTCTTTTCCCTCCCTGCAAGCAAAACCTTTGCGCCCTTGGCGTCTTTGCGCGAGATCTCTGTTTCTATCTGCGTCATCTGCGTTTATCTGCGTCCTTTTCTTTCTCAATTTGCCCCCAACCCCCAGCAAGAGTATAATGGACCCTAACACAAATCACACACCGCCCGGCTCAAAACAACACGGAGGAGTGCTCATGCCTACCTTGCTCGATGACCTACGCAATTCCATCCAGATGATTGGCGCACAAAACCTGCCCACTATCGTCACCTACCCCCTGCGCAAAGCCTGGGCTGAATCCAAAGGGGGACCCTTGCGCGGCGTCTCCTTCGCGCGCCATTTGCTGCACGACCGCCCCCTCTGGCCCCTCACCTGGCAGAAACCCGGCGCCATCACCAGCTTCGCGCCCCACGCGCGCGGGCTGACCCTGGAGACCGCCACCTGCACCATCGAGATCAGCCTCTTCGCGTCGAATGCCGCCCAGGTACGTTGCCTGCCCCGGCTCAAACAGCCCGCGCCGCCCCTGCCCTATGCCATCGCGCGTCCGCTCGAGGATTGGCCCATCCCGCCCTTCGAGATTCTCCCGGAGACAGACACCGTCTTCCTGCTCACCAGTGAGCTCATCATCGGCGCGCAGCTCAAATCGGGCGCGCTCTTCTTCGCCGATAGCAACGGGCAGCTATTGCGCGCCGACATCGACATGGGCTGGAACGCCAACGGCGCCCTGCGCCACCGCACCATCCTCCACGAGGACGAACAACTCTTTGGCTTGGGCGAGCGCGCCACCCCCTGGAACCGCCGCGGCGGCAAGCACATTCTCTGGAACCGCGACCCCTCTGGCTACAAGGACGGCGACGACCCCATCAACCTCAACATCCCCGTCTACCTGGGTGTGCGTCCCCGCCAGTCGCCCCATTACCTGGTGTTCTACGAAAACATGCACTACGCCGATTTCGACCTGGGCGCCGAATCCCCACAGGCGGCAGACCACCGCTTCACCGGCGGCGAGCTCCGCCACACCCTGATTAGCGGCGAGGTCCCCGACCTGCTCGAGCGCTACACCGAAATCACCGGCAGGCACAGCCTGCCCCCGCTCTGGCTTTTGGGCTACCACCAATCCCGCTGGTCCTACTACCCGGAAGCCCGCGTCCGCAAACTGGCGCAGGATTTCCGCGAGCACGAGATTCCCTGCGATGCCATCCACCTGGACATCGATTATATGGATGGCTTCCGCGTCTTCACCTGGGACAAAGAGCGCTTCCCCGACCTCCCCGCGCTCGCCGCCGACCTCCGCGCGCAGGGCATCAAACTCATCACCATCATCGACCCTGGCGTGAAAGCCGACCCCGCCTACGAAGTCTATCGCAGCGGCTTACAGGAGCAACACTTCTGCACCTCCCCCAACGGCATGGCAGTCCACGCGCCGGTTTGGCCCGGCGACTCGGTGTTCCCCGATTTCACCGCCCCCAAGACCCGCGCCTGGTGGGGCGCCTGGTACCGCCGCTTGCTCGAAGCCGGCATCGCCGGATTCTGGAACGACATGAACGAACCGGCAGCCTTCTCCCCCGCCGGCTCCACCACCATCCCGGTCACCACCCGCCACAGCCTGGAAGGGCGCGGCGGCGACCACCATGAGGCGCACAATATCTACGGAATGCTCATGGTCCGCGCGAGCACCGAGGGGCTGCTGGCACTGCGCCCCGACGCGCGCCCCGTCGTCATCACCCGCTCGGGATGGGCTGGCGTCCAGCGCTACGCCACCTCCTGGACTGGCGACAACCAGAGCACCTGGGAATCGCTGCGGCTGACCGTGCCAATGGTGCTGGGATTGGGACTATCCGGCGTGGCTTTCACCGGTCCCGATACCGGCGGCTTTGCGGGCGCAGCGGATGGCGAGCTCTTCACCCGCTGGCTCCAGCAATCCACCTTCATGCCCTTCTTCCGCGCCCACACCATCGCCGGCACACCGGACCAGGAACCCTGGAGCTACGGCGAACCTTATCTCAGCATCAACCGGCGCTTCATCCAGCTGCGCTACGAACTACTGCCCTACCTCTACACCGCCGTCTGGCAGATGACCGCGCACGGTTGGCCCCTGGCGCGCCCGCTCGGTTGGCTCGATGAAAGCCTCTGGGCGGTGGATGATGCCTTCCTCTGCGGCGATGCGCTGCTCGTAGCGCCGGTCATGGAACCGGGCGTGACCACGCGCAAGGTGACCCTGCCCGCGGGCGCCTGGTACGAGTTCTGGACCAACCAGCGCTGCCGGGGCGGCGAGAATCTCACCGTCTACGCGCCGCTGGAAACGGCGCCCCTCTTTGTGCGCGAGGGCACGGTGTTGCCTCTGGGCGAGTTCGGTCCCAGCGTTGAGCAGCGTCCCGACCGCTTCCTGCGCCTGCACGTCTACCCGCTCACCGGCGATGGTGAAGCCACTTCCTGGCTCTACGAGGACGCGGGCGAGGGCTTCGAATACCAGAACGGCGCGCGGCGTCTCAGCCGCTTCATCATGCGGCGCCAGGGCGAGACCCTGAAAGTCATCTGGGAGCAGGAGGGCGACTTTGAGCCGCCCTACATCCACATCGAGCTCACCCTCAATGGGCTGCGGCGCGCGCCCCGCGAGGTCCGCGCCGATGGCGAGCTCTTCCCGGTGGTCATGAGCGATTCCGTACAGCGCACCGCCCTGCTGGGCGTCCCACTGTTCAAACAGCTCGAAATCCAGCTCTAACTCGCCCAGGCCGCAGTAGCGGCCCTCTCGCTTTCATTTCTGGAGGTCGCATGGCAGACGAAGAGCTCAAAGAGCCGGGCAACGAGACCTGGTCCTATCACGGCTACCATCTGGGCGCCGGTAACTTCACTACCGCGATGGTCCACTACTATCGCGCCGAAGTCACGCGCACCAACACCTGGCGCAACCGCCTGGATACCACCACCAATTGGGCGGTCGTCACCACCGCGGCAGCGCTGACCTTCACCTTCAGCTCGCCGCAGAACCCACACATCGTCATGCTGCTGGTCATCGCACTGAGCCTGGTATTCCTGCGCATGGAAGCCCGGCGTTACAGCTACTACTCCCTGTGGTACCACCGCGTGCGCCTGCTCGAGACCGAATTCTTCGCCAAAATGCTCGCCCCGCCCTTTGAACCCTCCCACGATTGGGGGGACGCCATGGTCGAGACGCTGATGAATCCCAGCTTTCCGATCTCACGCTTCGAAGCGATGGGCGTCCGCTACCGGCGCAACTACGTGTGGCTCTTCACCCTCAGCGTGCTCAGCTGGCTCACCAAACTGTGGATGCACCCCGAACCCGCCTCCTCCGTGCAAGTGATGATCGCGCGCGCGGAGATCGGCTTCAACATCCACGGAATCTGGGTTGTCGCGGCAGTGGGCTTGCTCTATCTGCTGCTCACCGCCATGATGATTGTCGTCATCATCAGGGAACGGCATGCCAATCAAGCGCTCCGAGACAATCCCCGTGGGCGGCGCATGTTTCCTAGCCTGCAACCCCAGCCCAGTCTAGCCATCATCATCACCCAAAAACGCGCCGAGCTGTCAGCACGCATCCTGCACGAGCTCCAGCGCGGCGTCACCGCCGTCTCGGGCACCGGCATGTACTCCGGTGAAGCCCGCGACGTCCTGCTCTGCGCCCTGACCGGCATCCAAATGGCGCACCTGCAGCGCATCGTGAATGAAGTAGACCCGCACGCCTTCCTTGTCATCACCCAAGCCTCCAGCATTCGCGGTCAGGGCTTCTCGCCGCCCAGTTAGCGAGTGGTTAGATTCCCCCACAAACCACCTCGCATTTCAACCCACAGTAGGAGTATCCCTAACCTGCCTCTCATATTTCCCGCCCCGGCATCCATCACCGGGCAACCATCTCCAACTCCATTCAAACCGATTGCCATCGCAGTCCTTTCCCAACGCGCTTCAGCGCGTTTCGCGTACCAGGTTGGGAATTCATCCCCAACGCTTCCCCACGATTTCCAACGATCTCCCACCACACCCGCCGTCATCCGCCTCCCGCCCCGGCGCCGATCTCCAGGCAACCATCTCAAACGCCATTCAAACCGATTGTCGGTTTCACCTTGCCCATTCCGCAAGGACGTCTGAAAGCAGACAGGCGCTTATGAACTTTCAAAATCAACTGTTGTAGCCGCGATTTCCAAATCGCGTTTCTGTTGTAGCCGCGATTTCCATATCGCGTTTCTGTTGTAGCCGCGATTTCCATATCGCGTTTCTGTTGTAGCCGCGATTTCCATATCGCGTTTCGGCAATATCCCCTCTGAGCCCGGCTTCTGAGCCCGTTTACCGGGCGTGGCTTTGTAGCCGGGCGATTCATCGCCATGGACTTCAGCCCCGGGCGGTTCTGACGAGTAATCACCCTTCCTTACGCAACCTCACCGTCTTTTCCGTCCCGTAGGGCCGGCGTTGCGTAGCAACGGTTGAGAGTAGGCAGGCGCTTATGCACTTTGTGGGTAGCCAGCCCCCGTCCCCACGGGACGGGCTCCGTCCCGTAGGAACGGCTGAAAAACTTGTGCCACTCGAGCGCCCTCTATTACCGGACCGAATTTCGAAAACTTATCCGTTTGCGTCCCCGCGCAGCAGCGGGACGCCGCTTCGCGGCGGCGCAAACTGAAGTTTGCTTTACATTGCTCGCGAACAGGATTGCGATAAAGTGAAATCCCACGAATAGCGGATCTAAACCTCTTTCAGACCAATTGCTGTCGCGCTCCCTCCCCAGCGCGCCTTAGCGCGGATCTCAGAAAAACGCCCCCTCCCCATCTGCACCGCTGCACCCAACGCCTCTGCGTCATCTGCGTTGATCTGCACCCCCGCTTTCCCCTTCTCGTCTGCGCCAATCAGCGCCCTCTCTTTCCCAAACTCAACCCACCACAAACCAATTAACCCACATGGTACTATTTTCCTATTCCCTTTTACCGGATTCTAATTATAATATGGATAGTTGGACAGGTTAAAATCTAGTCAAAACAAGCACTTTAAGTCAGTTTCTTAAACCTTCAATCGGGGGAAATGGGCGGAAACAGGTCGCCCGATTGAAAAAAGCGCTGAGGCGACATGGGCGGAAACAGGTCGCTTCAAGCCAAAATCAGAATCGTAAACTTTGGGAGGGTGAACGATGAAACAGGTCAATTTCTTACTGGTAGTTTGTATCCTCGCGGCATTTGTCGCTGCTGTTATCCCCACACCGGTTGCGGCTCAAGAAGAGTCGCGCGTTCTCATTCAATTCCGTGGTAACAATGGTCGCGCCGTCGCCATGGAGCGCCTGCAGAAGCAGGGCGGTCGCGTCCACTTTCAGTTCGACGAACTCAACGTCGTTTCCGTCTCGCTGCCCGCACAGGCACTCGACGCCATGCGCGCCGACCCCGATGTGCTCGCCATCGAGGTGGATGAACCCCGCTACCTCACCGGACAGGTGACCCCCTACGGCGTCGAAGCCACCGAGGCCCGCGCTATCTGGGACGCCAATCAAGACGGCGTTGTGGATGCCGGCGCCCCCACCGGGCAGGGCATCACCGTCTGCATCATCGACTCCGGCATTCAAGCCAACCATGAGGATTTCCAAAACGTGAATATCATCGGCGGGTACCCCGCCGGGTGGGACACCGATAATTACGGACACGGCACGCACGTGGCAGGCACCATTGCTGCCATGAACAACACCCTCGGTGTGGTCGGCGTGACCCCCGGCGGCGTGTCCCTCTACATCGTGAAAGTCTTCGGCGACACCGGCACCTGGACCTACTCCTCCACGCTGGTTGACGCCGCTTACAAGTGCCGCGACGCGGGCGCCAAAGTCATCAGCATGAGCCTGGAAGGCGCCAACTTCAGCAGCATCGAGAACTACGTCTTCAATCAGCTCTACAACGACTACGGCATCCTGAGCGTGGCAGCTGCCGGCAACAGCGGCGGCACCGCCTACTCCTACCCCGCCTCCTACGATGCAGTGATCTCCGTAGGTGCCGTGGACCAGAACAACGCCGTCGCCAGCTTCTCCCGCACCAATGACAAAGTCGAACTCACCGCCCCCGGCGTCAACATCTACAGCACCTTCAAGAATACCTACGCCAACATGAGCGGCACCTCGATGGCGACCCCGCACGTCACCGCCGCCGCCGCCCTGGTGTGGAGCGCGAATCCTTCCTGGACCAACGCCCAGATTCGGCAGGCGCTCACCGGTTCAGCTCTGGACCTGGGAACCGCCGGTCGCGATAACGCCTACGGTTTTGGTGTCATCCAGGCGCAAAAGGCGCTGCAACTGCTCGGCTGGTCCGCCGGTGCGCCCGTCACTCCTCCTCCCGCCAACGTCGCCCCCACCGCCGCCTTCACCTTCAACTGCACCGGGCTGACCTGCGCCTTCGACGCCAGCAGCAGCACCGACCCGGATGGATCGCTCACCGCCTACAACTGGACCTTCGGCAACGGCGCGACCGCTACCGGCGCCACCGCCAACGTGACCTACGCCGCCGCCGGTGATTACACCGTCACCCTCACCGTCACCGATAACCAGGGCGCCAACGCCAACATCTCCAAGACCGTCGCTGTGCGCGTTGCCGATACCACCGCACCCGTCATCACCGTCGTCAAAGCCGTCAAGTCCGGTCTCTACATCGTCTTCACCTGGACGACCAACGAGCCTTCCACCACCGTCGTCATCGCCAATAACGTGACCACGAGCAACGCCACCCTCGTCACCGCGCACTCCATCAGCATCAAGGGCAAGAAGGGCACCACCTACACCTACTACGTGCAATCCGCCGACGCCGCGGGCAACACCGCCGTCGCCGGTCCCTACAGCATCAAGTACTAGCCCGCTAAACACGGTTTCGATTCCCTCCCAAGGGATTTGCAGCAGAATCGCTCCGGCGTCCGCCCGCCGGAGCGATTCGCTTTTATAGCAGCTCCCCGCAACCGCGCCCCCGTAGCCTCGATTTCCCATCGCGCCGCTGGGTGCGTGCCACTTTTTTGCATAACCGCCCTGACATGGGCGGCACCTTTGTACTGGTTTTTCTCAGAAAGTGTTTTTTGGCGCGCGGGGTACCGCGCGCCAAAAACACTAAAAAAGTTCCTCCCCCGCCGCTAACCCATTTGACATTCTCCCCAACCAGACCTACAATCAACCCTGGATCGCAAGTCACGCCACCGCCGGTCCACCCACCAACACACCAGGGGTTGGGTACAACCATCTCTGCACCTGCGCCGGCAACCCGAAAGAACGCACCTACCAAGGCAAGGATGGCAAAATGAACACACAACCTGTCGCTTACAGAGCCAAAGCGCTCGAGCCGCGTAATCTGGCACTGTTCTTCCTGCTCTCATTGGGGTTTCCCTTCCTCCTGGGGGCGCTCACCTACGCCGGAATCCTCCATACCCCTGAAGGACTGCAAGACCCGGTTTTGATTCCCTGGGCGCTGCTGAGTCTTCCCACAGTTTTAGGTCCTTCGACTGCCGCATTTGTCGTGGTAGGACTTACCGAGGGCAAGCCCGGCGTCATTGCCCTGTGGAAGCGCTTCTGGAATCGAGACGTGAGCCTCAAATGGCTGCTCATCGCCGTGCTGATTCTGCCCGCGTTGCGCTTGATTGCCGCCATCCTGACCCAGATTTTCAGCGCCACACCCTACCCCTTCCTGGTCGAGGGCAATCTTGGCGGCGTCCTCCTCATGCCACTGCTGATTGGACTCTTCTCCGGGATACATGAGGAATTTGGGTGGCGCGGTTACGCCCTCCCCCGCCTGCAAGCCAAATGGAGCGCCCTGCTCGCCTGCATCCTCCTCGGCGCCATCACCGCCCTATGGCATCTCCCCGGCTTCATCACGCCCGGAGAACCCCTCTTCGGTCGCAATTTCTGGGAATGGCTTCCCTGGCACATGTTGCTCCAGATTGTGGGATTCACCTGGATCTTCAACAACACTAACGGAAACGTCTTGGCAGTGATTCTGTTCCACATGACCACCAGCCTGAGTCTTTTCGTGGTAGATTTCACCTACTATGGGGTGCTGTTGGTCGCCGCGATTCTGATTGTGGTGTTCTTCGGCGCCAGAGATTTGGTGCGTTCCAAGCCCACACCCGAGCGCGCAATAGACCCCAAATAGGAGGATGACCTGCACATGCAAGCACCGGATTGGCTCCTACCTCGACCCGAATTTGAGCTTTCCCCCGCCAAGCAACAGGCTTTCGAAGACCTGTGGCGAAGCAGCTGCCCGGGAGCTTGGATTCCCTACACACTGCCTTATCCAAAATGGCAGTTCCTCACCTACCTCTGCGAAGCTCAAGCCCTCGTCCTCCACGGCTCCCAGAATCGCGCGATAGGCAGCGTCGAGCCACGCCAGGCGAACGATATCCGGACTTACAGCAACCAACGCGCCATTTACGCCACCACCGATGGCATTTGGGTCATCTACTTTGCGATTCTCGATCGCCTGCGCTACCCGGGAATGTCCCTGTTCAACACCTGCTTCCGCGTGCAAGACCCCGCCGGAGCGCTGAGTGCTCCGCTGTACTTCTTCTCCATCACCCAAGCTGCCCTGATCCAGCGCCCGTGGTGCGAAGGCGCCATCTACATCCTGTCGCGCCAGCAATTCGAGCAAGAAGCGCCCCAGAATCTGCAGGGAGTGGACATCATCTTTCCCCACTGGATTAGCCTGCACCCCGCCCCACCACTGGCTAAGCTCACAGTTGGACCCGAAGATTTCCCGTTCCTGCCGCAAATCCACGGTCACAACAACGAAAAACTACGCCACCTGGCGACAAGCGACCCCCAGGGTTATCCCTGGCTAAACGCCCTGGAAAGCTGAAGCAACGCCACCCCTACAAGCCACAACCCACTAGCCCGGCTCAGCCTTCCCGAAAAGTACCTTGTCTTTCCAAAAAGTGTTTTTCGATCGCGGCGCGCCGCGACCGAAAAACACTAAGAAACAGACCCTCTTCGCCTATTTACAGAACCTCTTTTGGCTTTTCCCAACCATCCGTCGTCTACCCCATCGCAGCTGTGGGTATACGACATATGATTGGAGAAAATACGATCGCCATCATGTAAATCGCCTTCATCAGCGATCGACTCTCTGCTTCTTCTTTCTGCAGGTGTGATTTTCGTGAACGGGGCTAAGAAACCCGAAGGGTTTCCCCCGTTCACGAAAATCACAAAAAAGAACACCCTCTGCGTCTCTTTGGCGCGTCAAAGTGTCTAAACGCATTGTACTCAACGCCATTGTACTCAATGCATTGTACTCAATGCATTGTACTCAATGCATTGTACTCAATGCCATTGTACTCAACGCATTGTACTCAATGCCATTGTCTCATCAATCTGACCGCGGCTGTACTCAACCGCTTGAACTTCCCAATAATTTGTCCTATACCCCGCAGCTGTTCAGATATTTCAGATTTCCGCCTTTGGTTGTATAATCAATTTCCGCAGGGATTTCCCGAACCGAGACGCACCCGGGAACATTCGACGCTGCCGCAGCGTCCTAGATTAGATAAAACGCTTTCAGCGTGCTTTCAGCGTACTTTCGTGCCGCTAAAAGCGTGCGCTTAGGAGGAACCATGACCGATACGCCTATCACTACCGAGAAGAAATCGCCGCTCAAACTCTTAGCTGGGGTGTTGCTGCGACCGCGCGCCACCTTCGCCCACCTGCGCGAGAACCAACCGCGCAGCTGGATTGTCCCCGCAATCCTGATCATCGTCTGCACCCTGCTGCCCGTATTCGCCAGCAATTCTGCTGCCCAACAGACCATCGACCCGGGAATGAACATGGGCATGCAAGAAGAACCCATAGCGGTTTACAAAGGCGAGGTCATCGTCGAGGGCGGCGGCGGTCCCATATCCGAGGCGCCCACACAACCCGCCGCGCTCAGCATCCTCAAAATTGGTGGAGCGCTCGTGAGCCTGCCGCTCACCTGGTTGCTCTGGGGCGGCGCGCTCTACCTCGCCAGCGTCTTCCTGGGACGCAGCAGCGGCTTCGCGCCCATGTTCCGCCTCACCGTGTGGACCTGGATTCCGTACGCCGTGCGCGGATTGCTCCAGGCAATCTTCATTTGGGTCACCGGGCAAGTCATCAACAACAAAGGCTTCGCCGGCTATATCCTGGATAGCAACGCGCCGCAGCTGATTACTCCCGGTCCCGGGAAACTGGCGCTCGCCGGCATTCTCGGGCGCGTGGATCTGTTCCTCATTTGGAACCTGGTGCTGCTGATTGTCGGGCTGATGGCTTTCACCAAACTTCCGCGCCGCAAAGCGCTCGTGGCAGTGCTGGTGATTTGGATCGTCTTCGCCCTGCTCAGCATCGTCCCGGCGATTCTCGGTGGCATGTTCGGTTCCATTACCATGTAGCGCCCCAATCCACACGACTAACGACCTGCCATGACTGAGCCGATTATCCACATCACCAACCTGACCCGCCATTTCCAAATGGGCGAGCAGACCGTCCGCGCGCTCGATGGCGTGGACCTGACCGTCATGCCCGGCGAATTCCTGGCGATTATGGGACCCTCGGGCTCGGGCAAATCCACCCTGCTCTACCTCATCGGCGGGCTGGATCGCCCGACCGGCGGCGAAATGCAGATTAACCAGCGCGAAATCACCCAGCTCGACGAAAACGACCTTGCCGGTTATCGCGGCAAAGAGGTCGGCTTCATCTTCCAGGCTTTCCACCTGGTGCCCACCATGACCGCCGTCCAAAACGTCGAATTCCCCATGATTTTCAGCGGTGTTGCGCCACAGCAACGGCGCCAACAGGCGCTCGCCCTCCTGGAACGGGTAGGCTTGGGCGACCGCACCGGACACCGGCCCACAGAACTCTCCGGCGGGCAGCAACAGCGCGTCGCCATCGCCCGCGCGCTCGCCAACGACCCGCGTATCGTCCTCGCCGATGAACCCACCGGCAACCTCGATACCCAAACGGGGCGCGAGGTCATGGCGCTTCTGGGCCAGCTCAACCGCGAAGAGGGTCGCACCATCATCATCGTCACCCACGACCCCGGCATGACCGCCTACGCCACGCGCACCATCCACCTGCTGGATGGCAAAATCACAAATGGCGCGCAGGAGCCTCAAGCACAATGAGTTCCACACGCGCCACGGGTGTTCAACCACACACCTCGAGAGGAAGCACAAACATGAGCCATAACCGTATCAAAATCAGCCTGATCCTACCGATTCTCATCGGAGCCTTGCTGCTCCTGGCAGCAACCGCCAGCGCCCAAACGCCGCCGTTTACTATCGAACCGGGCACCCTCTCCACCGCCACCGGCGGCACGGTGAGCATCTACGCCAGCCCCGATGCCGGCGTGACCTTCACCATGACCACGAGCGTGCGCATGGTGGGCTATGGCATCCTCAACACCACCTTCGTGAACCCCAAGGCGCTGCAAGCCGTCATCCCTGCCGGATTGTCCGCGGGGCAGTATACCCTGCTCGCGCTCAACACCTCCGGCGGCGACCGCGAGCTGGGCAAGGTGCAGCTGCTCGCGCCGCCTGCGCCCACCGCCACCCCCGCGCCCGTTGAGCCGCCCGCGCCCGGACAGCCCCTGCTCACCATCCGCAATTACCGCGTCGAACCGGCGCAAGTGCGTCCCGGGCAGGAATTCACCGTCCACATCGAGGTCTACAACAACGGCAGTCGCGCTGCCGAGAACACCATGGTCATCTTCCCGGGCGGCGTCTTCCTCCCCGTCGGCGAAAGCGGGCACGTTTTCTGGCAGGTACCCATCAATGCCACCTTCAATGCTTCCCAGAAAATGCGCGTCCCCAGCAGCGTCGGCAATGGCGTCCAGAACCTGCAAGTGAACCTCTCCGCCAACGATTTCTCCGGCGCGCATTACGAGTTCCCGCAGACACTAGCCGTTGAGGTCGTCGGAGCCTCCAGCGGTTCCGGCGCGCCCACCGGCAAACCCGAAGTCCTCATCGAGGACATCCGCACCGACCCACCCGTCATCGCCCCCGGCGTCCCCTTCACCCTCACCATGGTTCTGGCAAACCGCGGCAGTCGCACCGCCATCAACCTCAAAGTCGTCGGCGATAGCACCATGGTCATTCCCGCGCACGGCGGCGGCGTCGCCACCTTGGACGTCTTGCGTATGGATACCACCACTACACTCACGCTACCCTTGCTGCTCAAGCCCAGCAAGGAAGGCGGGCGCATAGGGTTGCCCATCTCCCTGAGCTACAGCGATTATAACGGCGGCGGCTACAGCGGGCAGCAGACCGTGGGCATTGACGTGGACACCAGTCTCGCCAACCGCCCGCAGCTGCTCATCGATACCTACCGCACCACGCCCGAGCAAATCTCGCCCGGCGATAGCTTTACGCTCACGCTCGACGTGACCAACGTGGGCGGCGCGGGCGCGCAGCGCCTCACCCTCGCGCTCGGCGGCGAGGACGGCGAGAACCTCGGTTCCTTCGTGCCCATCGAGGGCAGCAACGTCGCCTTCGTCCCCTACGTGGAGGCAGGCAGCAGCGTCAGCATTGACATGCGGCTGATGGTGGCCGGCAACGCCGAGACGCGCGCTCACAACCTGCCCGTGGCGCTCGGCTACGATATCAGCGGCGGGACGCGGGAGAAGGGCACACAGCGCGTCAGCCTGCTCGTGCGCCGCCGTCCCGATTTCAAGGTCAGCTTCTACCGCCCGGTTGAAGGCACCGCCTTCGCAGGGCAACCCTTCCAGCTGCCCATCGAGGTCGTCAACGCCAGCGGCTTCCGCTTCACCATCTCCGAGCTGCGCGCCGCAGGCGAGGGCTTGGAGTTCATGGGCGAAACCAGCACCTACGTCGGTCCGCTCGACCCCGGCGGCTCATGGACGCTGGATACCGCCGCCATGAGCATGGAACCCGGTCCTGCTGAGATTGTCGTCGGCGTGGATTACGTGGATGACCTGAACCAGACCCAGACGGTCAGCGCCACGCTCACCGTAGAGGTGGGGGAAGACCCCTTCAGCGGGCAAAATGGCGAGTTCCCCGGCGAACCCGAAGTCCCATCCGATCAACCGCTGACCTTCTGGGGGCAGGTCGTCCGTTTCTTCAAGGCGCTATTCGGTTTAGGGAGCTAAACATGAGCGTTCGAGACTACGTCTTGACAGCAAACATCCCCGCGGCGCCAGCGCCCGCGCTATTCGGTTTAGGGAGCTGACCGTGAGCATCCGCGACCTGCTTCGACTGGTGCTGAGCAACCTGCGGCGCATGAAGGCGCGCGTGGCGATGACCGCCACCGGCGTCATCATCGGCACCGCAGCGGTCGTCGTGCTGGTTTCGCTCGGCGCCGGATTGCAAAAACAAGCCACCGCCAGCCTCTACAACATGGGCGGGCTGGATGAACTCATGGTCCGCAGCATGGGCTACTACGGACCCGTGGTCGAGGCGGCGAAAGTTGGCGGCGGCGGCGGGCAGACCGAGCAAGCGCCCATTCTCGACGCCGCCAAAATCGAGGAAATCCGCGCTATGGAAGGCGTCGCTGCGGTGATGCCCATGCTCGACATCTACATGCAGGGACCCCTACGCTACAACCGCATCGATGGTTGGGGGCAGATGTACGGCGTGGATATGGAGGAATTTGCCAAGGTCGCGAGCCTGGACCGCGGCGTCCTGGAACTCTACCGCGGGCAAATCGTCATCGGCGCCATGGTAGCTGAGAACTTCATTCCCTGGGAGGAGCGCATGGAAGCCGAACAAGCCGGGCTGCCCATCCCGCCCGCGCCGGAACTGCTCGACCAAACCCTGCAGCTGGTCAAGTTCACCTACGACCCCGTCACCTACATGCAGAGCGAGAGCGTCGTCGCCCGGTTGCAAGTCGTGGGCGTGCTCAAAAAACAGGGCTACCTCTACGATTACAGCATCTTCCTGCCGCTCAAAGAAGCGCTGCGGCTCAATCAACGCCTCATGGAGGGACAGCAAGGCTCCACCAACCCCGATAAAGATGGCTACGCGCAAGTGCTCGTCAAGGCTTCCCATCCCAACACCGCCCCCGCCATCGAGCAAACCCTCAAAGATCAGGGCTTCTCGGTCGAATCCGCGCGCGCCCAGCTCGAAAGCATCAACAACTTCTTCGCCATCGTCCAAGCCATTCTCGGCGGCATCGGCGCCGTCGCGCTCCTCGTCGCCGCCTTCGGCATCG
Organism: Chloroflexota bacterium; assembly: GCA_022707705.1. GTDB lineage: Bacteria > Chloroflexota > Anaerolineae > B4-G1 > SLSP01 > JAAZNO01. Next base: position 2,469 of record JAKJAC010000084.1, on the reverse strand, counting down.
CCAACACCATGACCATGGCAATCTACGAGCGCACGCGCGAAATCGGCTTGATGAAAGCCATCGGCGCCACCAATCAGGACGTCATGTCCGTCTTCCTCGCAGAGGCGGGCGGCATCGGCTTTCTGGGCGGCGTCGGCGGCGTCCTGCTCTCTCTGGGGCTCAACGCCGTCATCAACGTCGTGGGTCAATCCCTCCTGCCTGAAGGCGGCGGCATCTTCGGCGGGGGCATGGGCGGCGAAGCCGCAGCGACCCTCACTGCCATGCCGCTGTGGTTGCCCATCTTCGCCGTCATCTTCGCCATCCTCATCGGCGTCGCCTCCGGTGTCTACCCCGCCATCCGCGCCGCAGCCCTCAGCCCCATCCAGGCGCTCAAATATGAATAGGGCAACCGGTGGGACGCGCCTGCGGTTGTAAGGTGCGTCCCACCTGTCGCTTATGATCGGAGATTCTCCATGACCAACAAGAAAGTATTGATCATCGGCGCCGGCATGGCGGGCCTTTCCGCCGGCTGTTACGCCCAAATGAACGGCTTCGATTCCGAAATCTTTGAATTGCACAGCATTCCGGGAGGCTTATGCACTTCCTGGCGGCGCCGCGATTACACCTTCGATGCCAGCGTGCGCTACCTCAGCGGCACCAGCCCCCAGAGCCTCACCCACCAGCTCTGGGAGGAGTTGGGATTGTTCGACGCCGCAACCCCCGTCTACATCTACGACCACTTCATGCGCTTCGAGGGCCGCGATGGGCGCGCCTTTACGCTCTACACTGACCTCGACCGCCTGCAGGAGCACATGCTCGAGCTCTCCCCACACGATAAGGACGTCATCCACGACTTCATCGAAGCCGCCAGACAATTCCGCCAGATGGAGATGCCCGTCGACATGACTCCCGCCACGCCCCTGGAAAGCATGGAGCTCGGGCAGACCATGCTGCCTGTCCTTTGGCCCGCCTTGCGCTGGCGTAGCGTTTCCGTGCACCAATTCGCCTCCCGCTTCACCGACCCCTTGCTACGCGAAGGGCTGCCCGAGTTCTTCCAGTTCTCGCCGCCCGATTTCCCCATGATGCTCGTGCTCTCCACACTCGCCATGCTGCACGACCACGAAGCGGCTTACCCCATCGGCGGTTCGTTGCACCTCGCCGAGAACCTGGCGCAGCGCTACCTGGATCTGGGCGGCGTGTTTCACTACCGCTCCCGCGTCAACCGCATTCTGGTGGAAGAGAATCGCGCCGTGGGGCTACGGCTCGAGGATGGCAGCGAGCACCGCGCGGATGTCGTCATCTCCGCTGCTGATGGGCACAGCACCCTCTTCGACCTGCTTGAGGGGCGCTACATCAGCGCCACCCAGCGCGCCTACTACCGCAACCTGCCCGTCAGCAAGTCCATCCTCCAGGTCTCGCTCGGTGTGGCGGACGATTTCTCCGCCGAAGCGCCCGCCGTGAACTTCCCCTTGCCTGAACCCATCTACCTCGGCAATGTGCGCCACGAACGGCTCGTGCTCAAACACTACTGCTTCGACCCCACCATGGCGCCGCCGGGACATTCGACCCTCAGCGTCTGGTGCGAGGCGGATTACGATTACTGGCGCAGCATGCGCGCTCACCCCAAACACTACCGCGCCGCCAAAGACCTCGTCGCCCAGCAGGTCATCACCGCCCTGGAAGGACGCTATCCCGGTCTGAGCGAGAAAATCGAGGTCATCGACGTCGCCACCCCCATCACCCACGAACGCTACACCGGCAACTGGCGCGGCGCCTTCGCCGGTTGGGCGCTGAGTACCCGCAAGATGAGCATGATGATGACGGGTGGGATGAACAAGACCCTTCCAGGTTTGGAGAATTTCCTGATGCTTGGGCAGTGGGTGGAACCGGGCGGTAACGTGGAGCTTTCGGTCGCCTCCGGGCGCGATGGTATCAAGGACCTCTGCAACGCTCTGGATCGGCCTTTCGCCACACGCGCCTAGCCCCCTGCCCCACACCAGCGCAAGGAGAGAACCGCATGGCCCAAAACCCAAAACCATTACAAGGACGCGTCGCCCTCGTCACCGGTTGTAGCCGGCGCATCGGCATCGGCGCCGCCATCGCCCACCGTCTCGGGGCGCTCGGCGCGGACCTGCTGATTCATGCCTACAGCCCCTACGACGCCGAACAGCCCTGGGGCTCCAACCCCGAGGATGCACCCACCCTCATCGAGGACCTGCGCCAGTACGGCGGTCGCGTCCAACGGCTCGAGGCGAACTTCATCGAACCGGGCGCCCCGCAGCGCGTGATGGACCAAGCCGTGCAGCACTTCGGGCACATCGACATCCTGATTGCCAACCACACCTACAGCACCATGGGCGCCCTGGAAGACCTGACCGCTGACGAGATTGACCGGCACCTGCTCATCAACGTGCGCGCGACCATGCTGCTCATCAAAGCCTTCGCCGCCCAGCACGCCGCGCGCCCTGACGGGCGCGACCGTCCCGGCGG
>JAKJAC010000083.1:10439-17244 GCA_022707705.1 Chloroflexota bacterium | reverse complement strand
CCGCCACAGCCACCAGGCTGGAGGGCGCGGCGGGCGGCAGTGCAGACGCTTGTGTCATTGCAGTCGCCGTATTGGAGAAGTCCGAATCACCACCGCTGTTATAAGCGCGCACCCGGTAGCTGTAGCTGGTGGAAGCAGCCAAGCCGGTGTTCGCATAACTGGTCACGTTCGCGCCGACCGTGGCAATCTGGCTGAAGCTGGTGCAATCCACGCCGGCGCAGCGGTCGATTTTGAAGCCAGTCTCGTCGGTCGCGTTATCGGTCCAAGCCAGGTTAATCTGGCTAGTGGAGACCGCGCCCGCCGTCAAGCCGGAGGGCGCAGCAGGCGGCGTGGGTGGCGTCGAGCCATTGTAGACCACGTAGTTGGCCGAGTAACCGACGTACTGCTTGCCATAAGCAATCCACATGTAGCCGTCCTCGCCCCATTCGGGTCCCCACGAGTTGCGCAACCGCCAGGCGCCCAGGCTGTCATCCCAGCCAGTGAGAACGATGGCGTGGTTGATGCTGAAGCAGAATACTGAGCCGGTGAAGACTCCGCCGGTGTAGTTCTGGAACGCGCTGTTGACGCACACCGCCGCCGACACCGGACCATGGTCCAGGATAGCCTGCTTGATGGCATCGGTCGAAGGCACGCTGCTATCGTTGCCAATGTAGACCCAATCGGCGAGGGTTTCATGGTGGGTATAGGGACCATTGCAGGGGGCGTCGGTGGCAGTGTAGGGGAAGTCTAGCTCGTAGACGGCGCCGGGACCCGTTCCATCGGTCCCCAATTTCCATTCGTGATAGTCGTGCGCCCACCAGCCGCCGTCGCAGCCCCAGCCATCGCTGTTGCACGAGACCAGGTATTGCTCCGCGAGGTCTTTGGAGGCGCCATCCTGGAGCAGGATAGCCGATTCCAATGAGCCTACGGTGCCAAAAGCCCAGCAGCTGCCACACTGTCCCTGGTCGCGCACCGGGGTACAACCCCCGAGGTCGCACCAGTTATAAGCTGCCGGCAAGGCATCGAGCGATGGTCCATCCAGCGTCGCCACCTGCGGCTCCTGAGGGGCAGGCTGGGGAACGCTGCTGTTCCTGGAAGGCGCCAGGACGTTCACGTCCAGGGAGAAGGACCGGTCCTGCGTGGCGGCGGACTTCCAGGGACGGGCATAGACCAGGTTGAGCGTGGTCCGGCCCGCGGCTATGGCGGCGAAGCGCAGCACCTCGACGCCCGCGCCGCCCAGCTTGCCGGGGGTATCCGGCAACCACTCGCTAGCGCCCAGCTGGCGCAGGACTCCCGCATCCAGCCCCTGCACCTGCCAGCCGTAGCCGGTGGAAGGGTTGCTTTCCAGGGTGAGGACCAACACCTCGCCGTTGAGGTCAACCGCCCGGCCGCTATCGCGCTCCGTGACCTGCAGCTCCTGGGGACCGCTAGCCGCCGGTTGCGGGGCGGCTGAAATCGCGCCGCCTGGCGATACCAACAGCACCATGATCAAACAAAAAACAGCCATCCAACGTGTCTTCATGTTACCTCCCAGGCTTTGCGCCTTGATCTGCATTGATGGCATTGGAATAGATCTTGGTTTGGTAGTACCGCGTCTCTATGCTTGAACTTCCGTTTCCGTTCACCACCTCCTTCTTCTCGCGCTTGCGCCGCAGCCAGAGCCACGGACCTATGTCAGCCGGCGTCCCTCCCCCCCTCAGTTCGGGGAGGCGGCAACCTGCGACGAGGAGCAGGTCGCCACGGTGTGATGAGCAAGCAATACGTGACAGAAACCAAAATGCCCGGCAGGCTCCAGTGGTATGCGTTGTTGCCAGCCAGTTCGCATAGTGGGCAGGGCGTGGTGGGTGATAGCCGGATCTGGGGAGCGTGCGGATGATTCCAGATCATCAGGTGCATTCACCCAATCACGGGCTTCTACTGGAGGTGAATTGGCTAGACCAAATGGGTGATAAAGAAGATTGCGAAGTACTTTTATTATATACCCAGAAGTGGTCAGGGTCAATCAGGATTTGTTGGTTTTTTTGGGGGGGCATGTCAGGATAGAGAAAATCTGGAGAGCTGGCTCACGCTAAGGCGCAAAGGACGCTAAGGAATGGTTTTCTTGGCGCTCTTCGCGGCTTTGCGAGAGATTTTCGTCTCACCCAGGGCGCGAAGGACGCTAAGGGTTTTCTTCTTGGCGCTCTTGGCGGCTTTGCGAGAGATTTTCGTCTCACGCTAAGGGTTTTCTTCTTGGCGCTCTTGGCGGCTTTGCGAGAGATTTTCTTTTCACGCTAAGGCGCAAACGACGCTAAGGGTTTTCTTCTTGGCGCTCTTGGCGGCTTTGCGAGAGATTGTCGTCTCACGCCAGGGCGCAACGGGCGCTGAGGGAAGAGACCGGGTTGCCGGTCGAAGGTTGCCAGGGTGACCGCTTCGCCCATGCCTTCCTGCCAGATAAGGGCGGAAGCCAGAAAGAAGACTCTGCCGGGCGCAAAGCGCATCCGGCAGAGTCTCTATTACCAGCAAAACCCAAGGCGGGATACTAATCCAACAGCTTGCCGCGGTGCTTGAGCGCTGACTGCGCAGCGGCGAGGCGAGCGACGGGCACCCGGAAGGGGCTGCAGGAAACGTAGTTCAACCCTGCCAGGTAGCAGAATTCAACCGACTGGGGATCGCCACCGTGCTCACCGCAGATGCCGACCTCGAGCTCGTGACGGGCAGCGCGACCCTTGCGGACACCCATGCGCAGCAGGGCGCCAACGCCTTCAGGGTCGAGCGTCTGGAAGGGGTTCACGGGCAGGATGCCCTGCTCGACGTACTCCACCAGGAAGCGGCGCTCGGCGTCATCACGGCTGTAGCCGAAGGTCATCTGGGTCAGGTCGTTGGTACCGAAGGAGAAGAACTCCGCCAATCCGGCGATCTCATCCGCGGTCACGCAAGCGCGCGGAATCTCCATCATGGTGCCAAACTTGTAGGTAATCTCGCGACCCTTCTCATCCATGACCTGGCGGGCGACCTTCTCCAGCTCAGCCTGGGTCAGTTTGAGCTCGTTGACGTGCCCGGTCAAGGGGATCATCACTTCGGGGTGCACGGCGTAGCCCGCGGCAGCTGCATCGCAAGCCGCCTCGAAGATGGCGCGTACCTGCATCTTCATGATGTCGGGGAAGATGATACCCAAGCGGATACCGCGCAAGCCCATCATCGGGTTGGATTCGTGCATGCGCTCGACGGCGGTCAACATCTTGCGCTTGGCAGCGAGCGTCTCTTCCAGGAGCTGCTTGCCGGTGCCAGTGCGCGGCAGGTCCAGGTCCGCCTCGAGGTCGGTGACTTCCACTAACAGCGTCTCGAGCGTGGGCAAGAACTCGTGCAGGGGCGGGTCAATCAGGCGGATGATGACGGGTAGACCGTCCATCGCCTCGAAAAGCCCGTAGAAGTCGCTGCGTTGATAGGGCAGCAGGAAGTCGAGGGACGAGCGGTAAATCTTGACCGCGGGGGATTCTGCCACAGCCGCGCGCGCCTTCACGAGTTCCTCTTCGATTTCCTCGCGGCGCTTGTCCTTGATCGCCTGGCCTTCTTCCTTGCCGGTTTCGAGAACGCGCTCGTAGCGGGTGACGATATTGAGCAGTTTCTGCGCTTCTTCAGCGTTGAGGATCATATCCTGCACGTGGGGCAAGCGCTCCTGCTCGAAGAACATGTGCTCAGTGCGGCACAAGCCGATACCCTTGGCGCCATATTCACGGGCGCGGCGAGCATCCTTGGGATAGTCGGCGTTGGTCCATACCTGCAAACCCCGCGCCGGGAAGCCATCCAAAGCGGTTTCCCACTTGCGAGCGCCGGGGGTCGCGGAGATTTCGTCTGCCCAACCCAACAGGGTGGCGAGCTCGACTTCCTTCTTGAAATCGGGGTCAACTTTGGGCAGAGCGCCCTCATAGACCTGCCCGGTTGCGCCATCGAGAGAGACAATGTCGCCTTCCTTGAGGGTGCGACCGGCTACGGTCACCTGACGGAGTTCCTGGTCAATGTGCAGCGCGGCAGCGCCGACGACGGCGGGAATACCGAACTGCCGGGCGACCACGGCGGCGTGCGCGGTGGCGCCACCACGGCTGGTGAGAATACCCTTGGAGTTCACCATACCGTGAACGTCATCGGGTTTGGTTTCAGCGCGAATCATGATGACGGCTTCGCCGGCTTTGCCCCAAGCCTCGGCTTTGTCAGCATCGAAAGCCAGTTTACCGACTGCCGCACCCGGCGAGGCGTTGACGCCTTCCGCCAGCAAGCGTCCGGCAAGCTTGGCTGCCTTGACGGCTTTCTCGTCGAACTGCGGGTGCAGGAAGAAGTCCACATCCTTGGGGGTCACGCGCATCACAGCTTGTTCCTTGGTGATCAAGCCTTCGCCGACCATGTCCACGGCAATCTTGACGGCGGCGCGCGCCGTGCGCTTGCCGTTGCGGGTCTGAAGCATCCAGAGTTTGCCACGCTCGATGGTAAACTCGGTATCTTGCATGTCTGTGTAGTGCAATTCCAACTTCTTGCCGATCGCCTGGAGTTGCTCTGCCATTGCGGGCATGTCAGAGCCGAGGTCGGCAACTTTCTTGGTGTTGCGGATACCCGCCACCACGTCTTCACCCTGCGCGTTGAGCAGGTAATCGCCGTAGATGACGCGCTCGCCGGTCGCGGGGTCGCGGGTGAAAGCCACACCGGTGCCGCTATCCCAGCCCATGTTACCGAAGACCATGGTCACGACGTTCACTGCGGTGCCCAGGTCATCGGGGATGTGCTCGACGCGGCGATAATCCACCGCGCGCTTGCCCATCCAGGAATCGAAGACGGCGCGCACTGCGATCTGCAACTGCTCCAGCGGTTCCTGCGGGAATTCGCGACCGAGCTCCTGCACATAGACCTGCTTGAAACGCGTCACGAGTTCCTTGAGGTTCGCAGCGGTCAGATCGGTATCCTGGGTGATCTGCAACTCCGCCTTGAGGCCGTCCATCACATGGTCGAAAGCCTCGTCATCAATGCCCATGGCGGTGTGCCCAAACATTGCCAGCAAGCGGCGATAGCTGTCCCACACAAAGCGGTCGTTACCGGTCAGCGCAATCAAGCCGGGGGCGACCTTGTCGTTCAAGCCGACGTTGAGAATGGTATCCATCATGCCGGGCATGGAGAACTTGGCGCCTGAGCGCACGGAGACCAGCAAGGGGTTGGAGGGATCGCCGAATTTCTTATCGGCTTCCTTCTCGATTGCAGCCAAGGAGACCAGCACCTGGTCCCAAAGTCCTGCAGGGAAATTGAAACCGCTATTGATATACGCCATACAAGCCTGGGTGGTGACGGTAAAACCAGGGGGAACGGGCAAGCCCGCGCGCGTCATATCAGCCAGGTTAGCGCCCTTGCCGCCCAACAAACCGCGGACGCCGTCCCAGCTGCCCATGTGCTGCTCGGCCTGCTGTACTTCGCCAAAAAGATAGACCCACTTGTTACTCATTTTTGCCTCCTAAAGGATTTGGACTGTTACAGAACTGAGTATAGTATACCATAAATACGCTAGTTGACTTTCAAACTATTGCAAAGCAACTGTTCAGCGTGCTCCCGCCTGCCGCCAGGAGGGGCGGCTGAAGCCGCAGTTTTTGGGGGTGATTTTAGCCCGTGCGTTGCACGGGCTAAAATCACCTTCATTAACAGAGATCTGGCGTCAGCATTTGCTGACGCGTCAGCGTTCGCTGACGACGACCCGCCGCTGCAAGACGTACCACTCGGCAATGTTGCGGAAGCGGTCGCCTGTGCGCATCAATGGCGGCAGCTGCACGCCCTGCACCCGCACATCCACAGCGTAGTTGAAGACCGGCACGTACAACGGAATCGCCGGGACTTCTTCCATGAAGAGCTGCTGGTACTCGCGATAGAGGGTGAGGCGTTGGTCACGGTTGACGGTCAAACGAGCCTGCTCAATAATCTCGCTGATACGGCGATGGCGGAAACCCGTGTAGTTCTGTCCCAGAAGCGCCTGGGTTTCATGCCAGAAGGGATAGGGGTCGGGGTCGCCGGGCGCCATGAGGTGCACGAGGGCTGCCTCGTAGTTCCGCCCTTCAAGCGCCGCGCCCAAAGCCAGCGGCGGAACCGCCCGCACAGTGACCGAGATTCCGAGGGTGGTCCATTGGGCGGCAATCGCCTGCCCGAGCGCGAGGTCGGTCGGCTCATCCGCCACCATTAGATCGAAGCGCAGCAGTGTGCCCTGGGCATTGCGCAGGGTTTCGGTGACCCGCGTGCGGCTCCAGCCGGCGGAACGCAGCAACGATTCGGCCTGCGCCGGGTCGTAGGGATAGCCGGGCACGTCTTCGGTGGTATAAGCCCAGGTGCCGGGCAAAACCGGCGTAGCAGGGATAAGCGCCTGCCCCAGCAGCACGTCATCCACCAGCGCCTGGCGGTCAAGCCCGTAGAGCAAGGCGCGCCGTACCGGCGCAGAATCGAAGGGCACCGTGGCGGAAATCAGCTCGTTGAAGTAGAGCATGGTCATCTCTGCTACGGGCGCGGTGTAGAGATTGAGGGTTTCGTTATCCCACACGTTGGGCAGCAACGAGGCAGGGACGCCGGCGACGCCCTCTACAAGACCGTCTTCATAGACTTCAAAGGCGGCGCGAGGGGTCGGGTAGAAGCGGAAGACCAGGTTTTCGATGTACGCCGATGCGCCATAGTAACGCGGGAAACGCTTGAGCGTAATCTCGTTAATCTGCCCATCCTGCACTTTGGCCTCTGAGAGGCGGAAGGGACCTGTGCCGGTGGGCTCGCGGTTGAAGTCTAAGGCGCCGAGGTCTGCCGAGCGAATACCGGTAAGGAGATGGGCAGGCAACAA
>JAKJAC010000083.1:7171-10429 GCA_022707705.1 Chloroflexota bacterium | reverse complement strand
GAGCACAAAGCGCACCTCAAGGTCGCCAAGCCGTTCCACCCGCACGCTTTGCCACAGTGCGCCCACGTCGGGGGGTCCGGGGTAATCCGGGTCTTGCATCAGGCCCACGGTGAAGAGCACATCATTCGCGGAGACCGGCATGCCATCATGCCAAAGGGCGCGGGGATTGAGGCGGAAGGTGTAGGTGATGCCGCCAGGCTCGATTTCCCAACCGAGCGCCAGGTCGGGGGTGACTTCACCCTCCATACTCATGCGGGTCAGACCGCTGTAGACGAGCGCCGTGATATCACTATCGGCATCGTTGTAGAAACTGAGCAGAGGGTTGAGCGATTGGGGAAAGCCGCTGACGCTTTCGAGATAGGTGCCGCCCGGAGCGGGACGAAATTCGGTGGTGTAGGTGGAAGCAAAGTAGACCAACATGCCGGCTGTCAGGAGAAAGCCAGCACCCACCAAGAGCACCTGTAAACCAATCCTGCGAAACATAGGGTGCAAAATCCTTATCAGCCCCAGGTGTGGGGCGTATTCAGCATTCAGCCATCAGCGGTGGGGACTCAGCGCCCAGAGGGGGCGGGGTTCCAACGGCTGACGGCTGAATGCGCTGCGCTCAAAACGCATAAGACAGGGTATAACAAATTACGGCGCTACAATCGTGCGCGCTGTGGCGCCGCAGCTCAACTCGCCAGGAGAACGTTGATCATCGCGACGATGAAAAACAGCACCGAGGCTCCGATGGTCAAGCGGAAGAGCAACAATTCAGCGCCGCGACGCTTGCGCATCACACCAGACTGCGCGCCACCAAAGATGCCGCCCAAGCCGCTGCTTTGCACTTCGAATAGAATCAACACCACCAAGACGATTGCCAGGATGATCTGCACAACATTCAAATAGACCTGCATGTCCCTTTTTCCCTCCAAAAGCCAGATGCGGGGGTATTATAACACGCCCCATGAAATTGACAACGGGCGGATCGGTTCAGGGGTAGAGGATAGATCATGGGTTGAAACCGGGATTGGTTCTGCAAACAGACGAAGAGGATTTTTCTTCTGTGTTTTTGGGCGCGGCGCCGAATACGGCGGCGCGCCCAAAAACACTTTTTTAGCAGAGAGGTGCGTCTCAGTTGGGCTCGGCGCCGCCGTACTCGGCGCTGAGTAGGGCGGCCCGACACCACCGAAAGTTTTACATGCGGTCGGGGGCGTCCATGCCCATGAGCTGCAGGACGCGAGCGAGGACGCTTTTGGCGGCGCGCGCTAACGTCAAGCGAGCGTAGGTGAGGGGCAGGTCGTCCGGGTCGGCGATGCGGCAATCGCGGTAGAAGGCGTGGAAGAGCGCGCCGAGTTCGGTGGCGTAGAGCGTGAGGTGGTGCGGTGCGACGGCGCCTGCCGCCAGGGTAATCACTTCGGGTAACGCCAGGAGCTTGCGAATCAGGGCGAGCTCGCTGGGGTGCTTGAGCAAGGTGAGATCGCCGGGCGTATCCACCGCCAGGCCCAGCTCGGCGGCTTTGCGCAGCACTCCCGCAATGCGGGTGTGGGCATATTGCACATAGAAAACGGGATTCCGGTCGGATTGCTCCACGACGAGGTCGAGGTCGAAGTCCAGCGTGACATCCACGGTGCGGGTGAGCATCATGAAGCGGATGGGGTCGGGTCCGACCTCATCCACCAGGTCGCGCAGGGTGATGAATTCGCCGGAGCTCTTGGACATGCGCACTTCCTCGCCGCCGCGCAGCAGCGTCACCATCTGGTAGAGAATGACGCTCACGCGCTCAGGATCAAGCCCTTGCGCCTTGGTGATCGCGAAGAGACGGGGTACATCGCCGTGATGGTCGGCGCCCCACACGTAGATGGCGCGGTCGAAGCCCCGCAGCACGAGTTTATCCCAGACGTAGGCGGCATCGGAAGCGAGATAGGTGGGGCGGTCCTCGGGATTGGGAATGACCTGCGCCGAGCGGATGAGGACGGCATCTTTATCGAGGTCGGGATGCGTGAACCAGGTCGCGCCATCCTTCTCAACGATATTGCCCGCCTCACGGAGTACCGCCAGACGCTGCTCAAAGAGGCTAACTTCTCCGGCAGCTGCGGTGGCGTAGAAATCACGCTCATGACGCCAGCTATCGAAGTGCACCCGCAAACATGCCAGGTCCGCCTCCACGGTGACCAGGACCTGAGCAATCGCCCAGCGCATTATCTCGCGCAGAGCAGTTTCAGGCTCCTGTTCGAGATAGCGCCGCCCGGCTGAAGCGACCAGACTTTCCGCCATCGTCGTGATGTAGGCTCCGGGATAGGTTTCTTCATTGAGCGCGACCGGCGCCGCGAGCAATTCAGCATATTTGTTGAAGACGCTGACCGCCAGTTTGCGCGCCTTGGAACCGGCATCGTTCACGTAATACTCACGCTCCACCCGATAGCCCGCCGCGCTCAAGACTGAGGCAAGGGTATCGCCAATCACGGCGTTGCGCGCGGAGCCGATGGTGATGGGACCGGTGGGGTTGGCGCTGACGAATTCCACCTGGACGCGCTTGCCCTTGCCGAGGTCCACGTTACCCCAAGCTTCGCCAGCTGCGAGCACCTCCGCGACCTGCGCGGCAAGCCACGCTTCGCTCAGGGTGAAATTGATGTAACCCGGAGCGACCGCTTCGGCATGGGCGACAAAATCTGCCGCGGGCAGGTGTGGAATCACCGCCTGGGCAATCTGCAGGGGCGCCCGGCGCACGACACGCGCCAATCCCAGGCACACGGGTGAACCGTAATCCCCGTGCGCCGCATGGCGCGCCGGTTCTACGGGCAGAGGCTCCGGGATTTCGAAGGGGGGCAGCGCACCCGCCGCTTGAGCCGCTTGCAGGGCGCGGCGCAGAAGCTCAGCGAGACGTTCGCGAAGGGGTATAAAAGTCATTAAGTGCTCCTCATGGCGTTTTTAAGGGTGATTTTCAGCGCCGCGCTATGCGCAACACAGAAAATGACCTTCTACTTTAACGGACTTTGGTCCGCGGCTAACGGGGCGGCAGACCTTTGAGACAGTGCTGAACGAAATAGGGAAGCTGGCGCCGCCACCAGGGCCAATCGTGGCTGACATCGTCGCCCCAATAATCCACCCACGCGGGAATTCCCAGTTGTTCCAATATACGCTGCAACAGGCGAGTTTCGCGAACGTGCATCTCCTCCCAGGCGCCCTGCCCCACGCAGATGATGATGGTGCTGTGGCGGTAGGCGTCCAGGCGCCCGGCATCCGTGCAGTTGGGCAGATAGAGCAGGGGAAAATTCG
>JAKJAC010000083.1:0-7161 GCA_022707705.1 Chloroflexota bacterium | reverse complement strand
ACTGCCGACGAAGTAATCGGGACCGTATAGACCGCTCAAGGAGATGCAAGTATCGAAGAGGTCAGGATGGCGGAAGAGCACGTTCGCCGCATGGTAAGCTCCCATGCTGTTGCCGGTTGCCATCACACGACCGGTTGTGCCATTATGCGACCGGATGAAGGGCACGACCTCCTGCGCAATACAGGCGTCATACTGCTCGTGGCGCCAGGCGCGGTCGCCGGGCCATTTGCCCAACGCTAGCCAGGCTTCAGTATCCACACTATCCACGGTGTAGACTTGCAACCACCCTTCCTCAATAAAGGGGCGCACGGTCTCGACCATGCCGAAGTCCTCGAACTCGAAGAAACGCCCGCCGGCGCACGGAAAAACGAGCAGTGGTTTACCGGCGTCGCCGTAAACCTTGAGCTCCATTTCCCGTTTGAGGGCGTCACTCCACCATTTGTGGTATTCGATGTTCATTGCAGCTGCAAGATGATGCGGATGGTCTGTTGCAAGGCGTCGAGGTCAGGCGAACGCAAGACGTAGGCGTAATCGCCCATGGCGCGGATGAAGAGCGGTTCGAGGCGCTGGTGATGAATGAGCAGCGGCGCCGCCAGCTCCAAGACTTCTTCATGGGAGTAGCGATAGGGGCGGTGCTGCTTGCGTCCCACAAAGGCGCAATGATAAGGACGGGTCAGCGGTTGGGTGAAGGAGTTGAAGAGCACCACGTTAGCCCATTGGGCGTAAAGGTCAATGTCGTTGGCGTAGTTCATCAGGTCCACCATCAAACCGCCGGGGGGACGGATGTTCATCTCCACCGCCAGCCAACGCCCCGAAGCCGGTTCGCGGAAGAACTCGATGTGGAAGAAGCGCGCGCGAACGTTGAAAGCCTTGACCGCGCGGGCGCCCGCTGCCGCCAATTCGGCGGGAATCTCGCGCAGCGACCATGCCGCCACGTCCAAATCCTCGTTGACGACTTCCAAGATACCCGGCTGATAGCGATGCGCGGTGGTGAAGACCTGGCGCCCGTCCTGGTCCGTCAAGCCATCGTAAGAGTGGAGCTCCCCAAAGATGAATTCCTCTAGCAGGTAATCCACAAAGGGCTTTTCGGCGAAGAAACGCGCCAGTTCCGGCTCGTTATTGATGCGATAGGTGGCAGTTGCGCCCACACCAACATCGGGTTTGGCGATGATGGGATAGCCCACCTCGGCAACGAAAGACCGCGCCGCAGCGAGGGTGGAAGCCAACTGCCAACGCGCCACAGCAATCCCCGCCTCGAGGAAACGCTGCTTCATCTGCGATTTGCGTTTCACCCAGGCAATATCGGAATCGCGCAAGCCGGGGATGTTGAAATCGCTGCGCAAGCGCGCGTCGCTTTCCAGCCAATACTCGTTGTGCGATTCGAGGCAATCCAGCCGGCCATATTTATGGATGAAGAAGGCGCAGCCCCGCATCACCCGGTCGTAGTTGTGCTGGTTATCGACCCAGTAATACTCCGTGAGCGCCTCCCGCAACGGCTCCGCCAGGGCAGCATAAGGAAGGTCGCCGATTGCCAGAACGGTGGCGCCAGCCTCGCTCAAGCCCACAGCGAACTGATAGTAGTTCGGCGGGAAGTGCGGGGAAATCAACAGAACATTCATCGAAGCAAGCCCCTACCGCAGCGCCAGGATGGCGCTGATGGCGTCCTGCAAGACTTCCAGGTCGGGAGAGCGCAACAGATAAGCGTAATCGCCGATTGCCGGCGCCAATACCGGGCTGATAGCTTCATGCTGTACAATCAGCTCTCCGTAGTGTTGCAGCACCGCATCGAAATCCAGCTGGTAAGGGCGGCGCCATTTGCGTCCCACATAAGCACAGTGATAGGGGCGCGAGTATTCCAGGGGATAGACGCCGTGAACGGCAACCTGCGCCCACGCCTCATACAGGTCAACGTCATTGGCATAGTTGAACATGTCCAGGGTCAAGCCGCCGGGGGGACGCATGTTCAGCTCCAGGAAGAGCAAGCGCTCCGGCGTGCGGAAGAATTCGATATGGAAGAAGCGCTCCCGAATCTCGAAGACCCGCAAAGCCAGCAACCCTGCCTGGCGCAGGTCCTCAGGAATCTCGCGCAAGGAATAGTAGTACATATCCAGGTTCTCGTTGACTACTTCCATGATGCCACGGTTGAAGGCATGCGCTGTGGCGAAGATGACCTCCCCGTTGCGGTCAACCAGCCCGTCGAAGGAGTACAACTCGCCCTGGATGAATTCCTCGATAAAATAAGCCGCCAAGGGCTTGAGGTCGAAGAAGCGCTGCAATTCCCCATCATTATTAATCTTGAACGTTGCGGCAGCGCCTACGCCGATATCCGGTTTGGCAATCACAGGATAGCCGACTTCGGCAGCGAAATCGCGCGCGCCGCTCAACGTGCGCACGAGTGCGCCGCGCGCCGCAGCGCCGCCGGCTTTGAGGTAGAGCCGCTTCATGCGAGATTTGCGCTTGATGCTATCCACCAACGCCGGGCGCGGTCCGGGGATGTTGAAGTCCTCACGAAGGCGGGCATCGGTCTCCAGCCAGTACTCGTTGTGCGATTCCAGGCGCTCCAATTTCCCATAACGGTGCGTAAAGTGCCCACACGCGCGCAGCAGAGCCTCATAGCTACTGAGATTATCCACCCGGTAGTATTCGGTCATGGCGGCGCGCAATTCGGGACGCAAGTCGGGGTAAGGCGTATCGCCCAATCCCAACACTGTAGCCCCCAATCCCTGCAAAGCGACAGCGAAATGGTAGACATTCGGTGGGAAATGTGGTGATATGAGAACAACGTTCATCTATTCACCCCTCCAAAGGCGCTTCGACACCGGGGCGCAGAATTTCCCCCAAGGAAGCCTGCGCCCCGGTAAGTCCAACCCATCCACCAACAAGAATTAGCCGCGTCCGGCGCTCTTGAAGATTTCGATCTTGTGCTCAACCACTGCCTGCATGGCCTCGATGGCGGGCTTGAAGATTTTGCGAGGGTCAATCTCCTCAGGATGCGCGTCCATGTACGCCTTCATCGTGGTCACCATCGCATGGCGGACCTCGGTATCAATGTTAATCTTGGCAATACCGCGCTCGACCGCCATCGTAATCTGGAAATCGGGAATGCCCGATGCGCCGTGCAGCACCAGGGGCACGGACACGAGATTGCGAATCGCCACCAGGCGGTCGAAATCCAGCTTAGGCTCGCCCTTGTAGAAGCCGTGCGCGTTGCCGATGGCGACTGCCAGGAAATCGAAGCCGCCATCCTCGGTGAAGCGCGCGCATTCCTGCGGATCGCTCATCAGGGCTTCGCGCTCGGAGACAACGACGTGCTCCTCAGCGCCGCCGATTTTGCCAATCTCGGCTTCGACAGGAACGCCGACGGCGTGGCAGGCTTCCACGACCTTGCGCACTTCGGCGACGTTGGCTTCATAAGGGAGTTTGGAGGCATCACGCATGATGGAGGTGAAGCCGGTACGGAGGGCAACCATCACGGTAGCAAAGTCGGGACCGTGATCCAGGTGAATCGCGACCGGGACTTTGGCTTTCTCAGCAGCCTTGCCGACAATCATGGGGAGAAAATCGGGACCGCCGTATTTGAGGGCGCCGGCGGAGATTTGCACTAAGACGGGAGCCTTCTTGGCTTCAGCCGCGCGGATAATGGCATGGGTGATTTCCAGATTGTTGGTGTTGAACGCGCCAACGGCGTAGCCGTTCTTCTGGGCGTCCAGCAGCAGTTCTTTACTCGTAACTAACATGGCAATCCTCCTGGCGATAGTGTACGGACAAATCAGTATAGTAATAACCTGTTCCACAAAAAAGTCAAATCAGGCGGTCGCGCGGCAAGCACGCCCGACGCCCCGTGATGAACTTTCAAAGCGCAATAGCGCCATTAACCGGATAATAACGCCGTTGGGACCTCACCCCGTCGCAACCTCAATTGCTGGCAATGGTCTTTGTAGCCGCGATTTCAAATCGCGTTCTTTGGTACCGTAATCCTCTCTCATCATCGCAACCTCAGCCGTAACCAATGGTCCGCGAACTTATGAACTTTCAAAAATTATCTAGGTAATAAGCGTCACAGACCAACGGCGCTAATCTGTGGCAGAAATCTCTCACTTTTTGGTTTTTGGCGACGCGGGGCGCCCGCGTCGCCAAAAAACCTCTAAAGACCAATCCCCCTCCCCGCGCAGACGCAGCGCGCAGAAGCTGCGCGTCCGCGCGGGGAGGGGGGTAGGGGCGTGGGGGCGATTTCAACGCGATGAGCCTGGAGGAAAGTCTCTTATGCCCGTTTATTTTCTTAAAGTTCATCAGTTCGCATGCCGAATGACAACCCAAATCCGTCCGCGCCACCCCATTGCCGGGCATCGTACCGTAAACCTCAACCGGCGCAAATGCGCAGCCCTGCACCCATGAGTTACGGACCCCCTGAGCACCCCTCAACCCCATCCACTACCGGTGTACCGCAAACTTTAGTTTGCGTCGCCACGAAGTGGCGCTCTTCTGCTCCCAGCAACCTCCTCCCCCACAGATGTCATCGGTGCTGCGGCTGTGCCGCAGCACCGTTAACCCTATTTTACCCGGCGCCCAAGAGAGCTGCCACCCGGTCAGCGGCTTCGGGATGCCGCCGGCAATGGTCGAGCAGCAGGTTACGCTTCTCATCCAGCCGCAAACCGCGCGCGAATTTGTCGTAGACCGCGGGGAAGTGGTCCATGCAAAGCGCGTCGAGCTCGACATCATCCAGCTGCGCGAGCAGGCGCCGCAGCTGCGCCAGATTGGGCGCCGCAGGGATCGCGGAGACCGGCACGGGCGCCGCTAGCGCGGCAGGCGCCGCTAACGCGGCGAGCAGCGTCGCCGGATCGCCGGCGATGGGGCTGATTCCGGGGGACCAGGCGGCAAGGACTGCCGCGGCAGTCCCTGCCGCGGAATCCCCCGCCCCCACCGCATAGACCGCGTGCGCCTCGCGCAGCGCCGGGGCGAGCAGCGTATCCCACAGGCGCGCAAAAGTTGGCAGCGGCACAGGCGCTAGCGCCAACACCACGCCATCGCGGGCGACCCGCGCAGCTTCTTGCAGCAGATAGGCTTTATCCGGGTCGCCGCGCGCCGCGCGCACATCCTCCCAGGTGAAGAAAAGCCCGCGCCGCGTCCCGAGGTCGCCCGCCAGCTGCAGCAGGGCGTGCTGCCCGGCAACGGGGACTTCACGCCGCGTGGCAACCACATTCAGCGGCACGCCGTGGTCGCGGAACGCCTCCTGCACGCGCGGCGTGGGGTCGAGGCTGAGGAGCGGCAGCGCCGGCGTCTCCCACAACCGCCAGGGCAGCGTGGGGAGCGGAGTCTGTTGCCATTGTGCGATGCGCACCGCGGCGCTGGCGGGCGCCTCAACCTCCGGCGGGAACGGCAGATCCGCCACCACCACCAGCAACTTCCCGGCGGCGAGCGCCGCGTTCAGGCGGGGAAGCACGATAGCGAGTTCTAGCGCAGTTGGCATAGGACCTCCTGGCGAAGAAGCAAGAAAACGAAAAGGCGATGGTCCGCCTGGGCGAGCTGCGGCTGGGGGCTACGCCCCCAGACCCCTAAAACAAGGGACAAGGCGCAAGGCTCAAGGGTTAGAGGAGGAGGTTCGGACGCAACGAAATCCCCCGCCGTTGGCCCCTGCCCCCGGGACTGCCCCTGCCGCGGTAGCCGCAGCGGCAAACAGTAGGTCCGTCATTATAGAAGGAACCCCCGCGGAGCACGCGGTATTTGCCGCCGTCTGCGCCGGTCGGGTTGAGCTGCTCCCTCTCCGAATAAGGTCCGTACCCATCCGCGCACCACTCCCAGACGTTGCCCGCCAGGTCCTCGATCCCCTCCGCGCTCGCGCCGCTCCGGAAAAGCCCCACCGGCGAGGTCGCGCCCAGGCCCGCCTCTTTACTGTTGCAGGCGCCCTCGCGCCAGTCATTGCCCCAGGGATAGTCCCATCCCTCTGGACCCCGCGCGGCGCGCTCCCATTCCGCCTCGGTGGGCAAGCGGTAGGTGCGGCCATCCG
This sequence comes from Chloroflexota bacterium, assembly GCA_022707705.1. Taxonomy (GTDB): domain Bacteria; phylum Chloroflexota; class Anaerolineae; order B4-G1; family SLSP01; genus JAAZNO01. The sequence goes on along the minus strand of JAKJAC010000083.1, from coordinate 1,157 downwards.
CCAGCGTCGCGGTGAGCCAGCGGCAGAAAGCCGTCACTTCGTACCAGCTCACGCCCACCACAGGCTGCGCAGGGTTGTTCCAGCGAGCATCCTCCCAATAACGAGGCAAATTGCCGTATCTGAAGCCCTGGTCCTTTTCCCAATACCCATCCGCGATCGCTTGCTCCCAAAAACCGGGGTCAGCATAGCCGCCCGCCGCGATAAAGCGGGCGTAAAGCGCATTGGTGATCGGAAACACCGCCATTTCATAGGCGCCGAGCGTCACACGGTGACGGGGCGCCTCGTCTTTGGCATTGTCATTGCCCTGGAGTTTCACCCAACGCGCCACTTCCGCCTCGGTGCTGCCCATCCAGAACGCGCCCGCCGGGATTTTGGCAAACTGTGGCAACCCCAAGGGTCCCACAAAGCGCGGGTCGGGCACGCCCTCCTCATCGGGGTAGCCGGTGAGCAAGCCCCGCGCCAGCGCCGCTTCCTGGCGGATAGCAACCGGCGCCTCCAGGGCGCCCGGCGCCTCCAGGGCGCCCGTTGCCCCCAGGGCAACCGTTGCCCCTGGAGCCACCGGCGCCGCTGCCACACCGGCGTAGAGCCGGGCGTAGAGCCGGTTGGCAAAGTCCTGCGCCAGGCTCGCGTACCAATCCGGGCGCTTGCGACCCACCCGCAGCTGCGCCAGCGCGCGCGCCGCCAGCGCCAGCGCCTCCAATTCCCAGCCGTGTTTGCTGCCCGCATCCACCAGGCGGCGCAGGAACTTCTGCCCCTGGAAGCCCGGCTTCTGCCCCAAATAGCCCGCGGCGAGCAGCACCACCTCGCGCCACCAGGTTTGCCGGGCTTTCTCGCGGAAAAACGCCGCGTAGCCCTCCGGGTCTTCATCGGCATAGTTCTCCGCCAGATAGAAACCCGCCAGGAACTCCTGCATGGTCAGGTGATCGCCCAGGCGGAAACCGCCGGGCGTTTCGGTGAGCAAGCCGCTGCGATCCACCATCAGCGCCACAAAGTCCTGCGCCCGGCGGCGGGCGTCGCCCACCGCCAGCCCCAGGTTCTCACGGAAATAGGGCTTGAGAATCTCATCCACCAGCTCGTCCTCGCCCACCAACGCCGCCTCGTCCCGGCGCTCGGTCTGCGATTCCAGCATTTCGTGTGCCTTGAACGCCATGTAGGTC
>JAKJAC010000082.1:16976-17393 GCA_022707705.1 Chloroflexota bacterium | reverse complement strand
GGATGTTGCGTTCATTGCAGGGGCTTTCTGTTGACGAGATTGAGCGACCCGTGCAGATGGTGGATTTATCCACCGTAGACGTGCATGCCCCTGGGATGAGCGACAACGAGATGCTGGAATTCGATGCCAATTATCCCTATGATGTACAATTCATCGTCATGGGACGTGATTACAACCTCGATGTGGCGTCCATTCGAGCTACCATCGAGGCTATGGGGGATTGCCCCTTGGTGGTCGGCGATGCTCGAGCCATCAAAGTACATGTGCATGTGGCTGACCCGGGCATACCCATCAGCTTTGGCTCCCAGCACGGTTCGTTGCGCGATGTGGTTGTGGAAAACATGGCAGAGCAGTATCAAGAGTTCATTGCCGGACGCAATGCAGGTGCGGCTAGTCCTGCGGGCCTCGATTTGCCGG
>JAKJAC010000082.1:2905-16966 GCA_022707705.1 Chloroflexota bacterium | reverse complement strand
AGCGCTGCTGGAAGCCGAGCCTCAGACGATTGGTGTAGTCGCTGTCGCGGTTGGCGATGGCATGGAAAAGGTCTTCCGCAGCTTGGGTGCAACAGCTGTCGTGCGCGGTGGGCAGACGATGAATCCTAGCACGGCTGATATTCTCGAGGCATTGCAGACTCTGAAGACCGAGAAAGCCATCATTTTGCCCAATAACAAGAATATCATCATGGCGGCGCAGCAGGCAGCGGAACTCTCTGAGTTGGAAGTGGCGGTTGTCCCGACTCGTAGTCTGCCTCAGGGTATCGGCGCGTTGCTGGCGCTGGACCAGCAAGCGACTCTCGATGGCAATGTTGCCGCTATGTTACGTGCGGCTAGAGATGTGGTTACCGGTGAGGTCACGCACGCGGTTCGCGATGTTGCCCTGGATGAGGTAACGGTGCACACGGGTGACGCGATTGGGCTACTTGATGGGACGTTGACGGTAGCCGCGGATACGTATGAGGAAGTCGTGCAGCGTTTGTTGGAGAAAATCCCCCTGGATGACCGGGAATTGGTGACCCTGTATTACGGTGTGGATGTCACTCAAGGAACAGCCGAATCTCTCAAGGCTGGCCTGGCTGAGATCTATCCTGCGTTGGAGTTCGAGGTCATCTCTGGTGGGCAAGCCCATTATCCGTATTTGTTTTCGGTAGAATAGGAGGCGCAGTGAGTCAAGTCCAACTGATTACGGATGGCACTGCCTTGTTATCCCCGGCCCGATTGCGGGAGTTGGGGGTCATTTCATTGCCCATCGTGGCGCGGTCTGCTGAGGAAACCTTTATGTATGACCAGCAGACTAATGGTCACATCGCGCTGCTGCAAAGGTTGGCGCAACATCGCCAGCCTGTTGAAATTATCGGACCGTCTGTAGCAGATTTCCAGGCTGTGTTCGAACGTACGCTCTACCGCACCAACAAGATGCTGGTAATTCTTTCTTCTGGTCATCTTAGCCCGGTGATGCGCAATGCGCGCATTGCGGCGCGGGATTTCATGGGGCGCTGTGATATCACCATCCTTGATTCCCAGACCATCTCTGTGGGGCTGGGGTTACTCGTGGAGCGTGCAGGACAGCTGTTGCAAGAGGGGCAATTGCCTCCCGCTGAGGTAGTGCGCCGTGTACGAGGCATGATTCCACGTATTTATCTGGTGATGATTACGCATACCCTGGATTATCTATTTCGCAGCAAAAAACTGAGCGCTACACAGGCGATTCTGGGTTCGATGTTAAACATTCACCCCTTCCTGGTGATCGAAGATGGGGATATCAACCCCCTTGAGAAGAGCCGTGCGCCGGAAAAAGCGCTCGATAAACTCCTGGAATTCGCCTCGGAGTTCAGCCGTATTCAGGAATTGATGATCTTCCATAGCGGTGGCGATACCCCGACAGCCGAGGCTCTGACCTTGAAGTCGCGTCTGGAGCAGGTTCTCCCCAACCGTGATATCGCGATGATTACATACGATCCCATTCTCGCCTCACATATCGGCTCAGATGGGTTAGGCATGGTCATTTATGAAGGGACCTGGCGCTAACGGGCATGGGAGCACGTGTCCGCATCATCACTGATGGTGTCGCGGATCTGCCTGTCGATGTTGCGGCACGGTTAGCGATCAAGATTGTCCCGGTATACTTGTCTATTGATGGGCAGAGCTATCGCAGCGACACCTTTACTGATCGCGAATTACTCTATCGCAGCCTTCAAGGTTCCAACGGACGCCCTCAGACGGCTTCGCCTTCACTACACGAGTTCTTAACTGCGTACACTGAGTTGACGGATGAGGGCGCAACGGATATCATTGGGTTGTTTGTGGCTTCGAATTTGAGCAGTTTGAGCAGTCACGCTCAATTAGCAGCCCAACAACTCAACGGGGCTCGTCTGCACTTGGTGGAAACGGGACAGGTCTCGATGGGTGTGGGGTTGCAGGCCATTTACGCTGCAGAGCTGGCGGCGCAAGGAGCCACAACTGCTGAGATTCTTTCACGAGTGCAACCGCTGGCAGCGCGCACCTATGTTATGGGCATGTTAGGGGCTTTGGAACATCTGCGTGCCAGCGGGCGTGTCAGCTGGGCGCAGGCATGGTTAGGCGACCTGTTGCAGATTAAGCCACTGATTACACTGCACCTGGGTGAAGCGCGGCTTTGGGGGCGGGTTCGCACGTATCGGAATGCACTGATGCGCATTGTGGCTTGGGTAGCGGAAGTTGCGCCACTGGAGCACCTGGCGGTGTTATACGCGCAGACCCCTCCTGAGATACTGCAAGAGTTTCGCGAGGCTCTGTTGCCATTTGTTAACGGCAATAATCTCTGGATGGCTGAAGCGGGTCCCGTTTTTCTTACCCACATTGGACCCACAGGTCTGGGTGTAGCAGCTATTCAGGTTGCCAGATAGGTTGTTGGTGCTGGCGCAAGGCCCACATTCGCCAAAGGGTCTCTTGCCAGCAAGATTGCGAAAGCTCCCAGGTGAGGTTGGGAGTGATACCAGATTCTTGTAAGGAAATTCATGGTTAATCCCCTTGATACATTGAAGAAGATGCTCTCCCTGGAGCAGAAGGATTATGCTTGCCAGGACAAAGCTGTTGCTGGCGGACTCGCGCGTTATGCCGATACCTGGAGTCGCCAGGCTTCGGCGGTTTTTGAAGATACAGCATGGGTCGAGGACATTGCGCTGAGGTTACGTGCCTATAGCGCCCTGCAACCCGAGGCGCGTTCCCAGGCATTGCAGGAATTGCTGGAACTTTTGACCATCTCGCCATCCCCGGTGAACGAAGAGGGCGCCAGTTCTCCGGCGCCAATGGATGCCAGAACCGTACCCGCCGCACCGCAGGCTCCTTTACCCGCCGGTCTAGTCGCGCGCCCTGCTCCGGTTCCGCCTCAACCCGGGCGTGGAATCCTGGCGCCTATTACCACATTGCCCGGCGTCGCCCATAAGCGCGCTGGCTATTTGGATAAAATCGGCGTGCTCACAATTGCTGATTTGTTGCACTATTACCCGCGCCGCTACGAGGACTACTCCCACCTCAGGACCATCAATCGGCTGGTCTACGGCGAGCTGGTGACGGTCATTGCAACGGTTTGGGAAGCTGGCGGGCGTGAGGTACGCCCTGGTCTGTATCTGTTCCGGGCGATTCTGAACGATGGAACCGGGGCGCTCGAAGTGACCTGGTTCAATAATCGCTTTCTTGAAGGTCGCCTGAAATCTGGAATGCAGATCGAGCTGCGTGGCAGAGTCGGCGAGCATTTGGGCCGTCTGACCATGTCCTCTCCGGAGTGGGGGCATGTGGGGCGCAATGAACTGGAAGAAGGACGTATTGCTTCAATCTACTCCCTTCCGGAGGGACTGACCCAACGCTGGTTCCGCCAGTTGGTCCGGCGTACTCTCACTACCTGGGCAGGCCGTCTGAGCGATCCCTTGCCTGAGGGGTTAGTGCGGCACTATGGATTGTTGCCGTTGGGACGAGCTTTGTGGGGAATCCATCGTCCGGATGATATGGCGCACCTGGAAGCTGCACAACGACGCCTGGCGTTTGAGGAAATGCTCTGCCTGCAACTTGGCTTGTTGCGGCAAAAGCAGCAGTGGAAGGCATTGCCAGGGCAATCCATTCGCGTTCCAGAAGACATGTCGGAATCTTTTGTAGCCGCGCTCCCGTACGAGCTGACTGGCGCGCAACGCCGCTCACTGGATGAGATGGTTCGCGATATGGCATTGCCGGAACCCATGAATCGCTTACTGCAGGGCGATGTGGGTGCGGGGAAGACAGTTGTGGCAGCATTGCTCATGGCGCTGACCGCCGCTAGTGGCTTTCAGGCAGCACTCATGGCGCCGACCGAAATTCTGGCAGAGCAGCATTTCAAGAGCCTCAGCCGGCTTTTCGAGCGTTTCCCTGAACCGCGCCCCATGTTGCGCTTGCTCACCGGCAGCACTGGCGCCGCCGAACGTGCAGAAATCTATGCTGGTCTGGCTGAGGGCACGCTGCCGTTAGTTGTCGGAACGCATGCGCTCATTCAGGAGCAGGTGAATTTCAAAAATCTGGCTCTCACGATTATTGACGAGCAACACCGTTTCGGTGTCGAGCAGCGCGGCGCCTTGCGGCAAAAAGGATACAACCCTCATCTGCTCGTGATGACGGCGACGCCAATCCCTCGCTCGCTGGAATTGACACTGTGGGGGCACCTGGATGTCTCGGTGCTGGATGAAATGCCACCGGGAAGGCAGCCCATCGAAACTCGTGTGCTTACCGCCCGACAGCGTGAAGCGGCTTATGGGTTCATCCGCAATCAGGTCGCGCAGGGACGACAGGCTTTCATCATCTATCCTCTGGTCGAGGAATCGGACAAAATAGAGGCGCGCGCTGCCGTTGTAGAGGTCGAGCGCCTGCAGAAAGAAGTTTTCCCCGTTCTGCGTCTTGGACTGTTGCACGGGCGTATGAAATCTGATGATAAGGATGCCGTGATGGCGCGCTTTGTGCGGGGTGAGCTGGACATTCTCGTCGCGACTTCGGTGGTAGAGGTCGGAATTGATGTTCCCAATGCCACGGTCATGTTGATTGATGGCGCTGAGCGTTTTGGCTTGTCGCAATTGCACCAGTTCCGGGGACGTGTGGGGCGAGGCGAGTATCATTCTTACTGCTTACTGCTTTCTGAATCCCCTTCTGAAGTGGCTGATGAACGCTTGAAGACGCTAGAGGCAACCACGGATGGCTTTGTGTTGGCGCAGAAAGACCTTGAAATGCGTGGACCGGGGCAGTTTTTGGGAACACAGCAGAGCGGCATGCCGGAGCTGCCGCTGGCACTGCATACAGATATGCGGTTATTGCATGAGGCGCGTGAGGCTGCGACGCAACTGCTCGCGCGTGACCCGAACCTGCTTGAACCCGAACACCAGGAGCTGGCGTTGCGTGTGGCTGCTTTCTGGCAGGCGACAGGAGATGTGAGCTGATGAGCACTCGTGCAGTGTATCCTGGTTCATTTGATCCGATTCATTTTGGGCACATAGATATCGCTCAACGGGCCGCGACCCTCTTCGACCATTTGATCATTGCCGTCTACGATCGTCCTAACAAACGACTGTGGTTCTCGGTGGAAGAGCGTGTGGCCTTCATTCGTGAGGCGCTGCGAGCGGTGCCCAACATCGAGGTGCGCCCCTACAGCGTGCTGACCACTACCTTTGCGGATTCGGTCGGAGCGCAGGTGTTGGTTCGCGGTTTGCGCGTGATTTCGGATTTTGAGCTGGAGTACCAGATGGCTTTGACCAACAAAGCTCTGGCGCCGCATCTCGAAACTATTTGTTTGATGACACGCCAGGAACATGCTTTTCTCTCCTCCAGTATTGTGAAGGAAATCTGCTTGTTAGGTGGAGATGCATCAGCGATGGTGCCTCCACATGTGCTAAAGGCATTATCGGCAGTCCGCGAACGGGCGGTGCGCACCGATGATGCGCCACTATCGGTGCGGGATTGACGCTGTTTTGAAGTTGACTAACGTATGACCTGGAGGCGTAGATGGATATTGATTTCCGCATCACACAGCTAGAAGATTTCATACTCAAGGATAGCCCTAAGATTCCGTTTTCCGGCAACCGGGCTATCAATGAATCCGACGCTCGAAACCTGCTCGAGCAACTGCGGGCGGCGTTGCCAGAGGAGTTATCTAAGGCGCAGCAACTCCTGGCGCAAGGTGAATCCGTGCTGGCTCAAGCCCGAGAAGAGGCTAAGCGGATTATTGCCGCTGCGCAAGAAGAGGCGCAACAGATGGCAGGCGAACACCGGGTGATGCAGGAAGCCCGGCATCAGGCGGGACTTCTGCGTCAACGCGCCCATGATGAAGCCGTTGCCCTGCGCGCCGATGCCGACGAGTACGTTTTCAACACACTTAGCCAGTTACAGCAGGAGTTGGCGCGATTGCAGCGCACGGTTGACAACGGCTTGCAAAAGTTGGAGACTGAGCGCGAACTCCGCTTGCAGGGATAGTCTCGTTGTGGAATCGCAGCGACTGCCTGGCGTTTTCCTGCCTGCACGACGAAGGGCGGCTTCTGCCCGCAGTTGGCATCCTGTGATGGGGATCTGAACCGCTACCGAAAATTAACGGTTTGACAGGAACGCACTTTTCCGTATAATGGATGCTGCGCTGAATTGTGGCTCGGATGAAAACTAGCTATTGCATTCATGGTGTAGCCCAAGCGTGATTTTGGATAAGGAGTAGTGAGTTAATATGCCAGCAGTACCAAAGCACAAGACAACCACCCGGCGGCGGAAGAATCGTCGGGCCCTTACGTTTGCAGCTCCTGCACTGTTTCATTTGGTACCATGCCCTGAGTGCGGTGAGATGGTGCGTCCCTACCACGTGTGTCGCAATTGTGGGACCTACCGGCGCATCAAAGTACTCGATGTTGATAAGGATTAATCTGCTCGGTAGGCAGTTGCGCATTATTGACGCTGGTGTGTTGAGACGCACGCACTTGCCCTTGCTTGAGATTGGGTATTGACCGGGCTTCTGTAGAGGCCCGGACTTTGTTTTTGGGGCGAGAAGAGATTCGCAGCGCGGTGATTTCTGGGATTTGCTAAACGGGAGGATCGGGGAAAGATGGAAAACAGAGTAATCCCTGGGAAAGTGACGGTGGAACCTGGGGTGTTGGAGACCATCGCCCGGCTGACTACCAAGAATGTGCCTGGAGTGGTGAAAATTGCCGAACAGACCGATGTGGAGCGATTTTTGGGTCTGAGCGGTAAATCTGTGCAGGTACATGTTTTGGAAGGTCGCGTATCTGTGGATTTGCACATCATGGCAGAGCCGGGCATTAGCTTGCTGCAGCTGGGGCGTTTGGTGCAGCAGAGCGTTACCGAAGCGATCCAGAAAATGATCGGAATGCCTGTTGAAGCTGTCAACGTCTATATTGAAGATGTGCTGTTTGCTCAGCCGGTTGTGGAGACGGCTGCGACGTAGCCCGATGGCTGGCGCAGCGTGGTAAGGAATCAGGATGAGGCATTTATGAAAGGGGAGCGGCGATTAGCACGGGAGATGGCTCTACAAGCGCTTTACGAGATTGACGCTGTAGGGCATTCTGCCGGTTGGGTGCTGCAAAACTGCTTCGAGCGCGAACCAGACCTTCCTGCTCCGGTTTCGAGCTATTACCAACAATTGGTAACTGGTGTGGTGAGCTGTTCCACCCAGTTGGATGCCTATATCCAGCAATATGCTCAGGAATGGCCCCTCGACCAGGTAGCCATTGTGGACCGCAACGTGTTACGGATTGCCCTCTATGAATTCACTGTTGGACGGATTCCCACCAAGGTTGCCATCAATGAAGCGGTAGAGATTGCCAAGTCTTTCGGCTCCGATAGTGCGCCGCGCTTTGTTAATGGCGTCTTAGGTGCGCTGGCGCCGTTGCGACGTGAGATTACATCGGCCCTTGAGGCTGTGGTTGGGCGCATAACACAAGGCGAGGAATCTGAACCGGAGTAAAGATTCCGGTGCTTTTTCAATTTGGGCAGGTTTTATTTCGAGGACGCCGTCCGATGTGAGGATTGGCGTCCTTTTTGTTATGAAATCTCACTTGCCCTTAAGTCCGGGCTGTATTAGGCTTGACGCTGTATCATTGAGCGAGCATACTTATGGAGATTGCTGCGCCTGTACAAATTTGTTGTAAAGGAGAGAATCTGTATGGAGAAGATCCGGTTGATTATTATGGGCGCTGCCGGGCGCGATTTTCACAATTTCAACACCTATTTCCGGGATAACCCTCGATATGAGGTCGTCGCCTTCACTGCGACGCAGATTCCCAATATCGAAGGGCGGCACTACCCCCCCCAGCTAGCGGGCGCGTTATATCCCAAAGGTATTCCGATTTACCCCGAGGCGGACCTTGCTAAGCTTATTCAGGAGCATCAGGTTGACCAGGTCGTGTTCTCATACTCTGATGTGCAGCATGAGTATGTGATGCACAAAGCCAGCCTGGTTACGGCTTTGGGTCCGGATTTCCGCCTGATGGGCGGCAAGGGGACGATGTTGAAGAGCACCAAGCCCGTCGTGGCTGTTACCGCCGTGCGCACGGGTGCAGGCAAATCACAGACCACCCGTCACGTGTGTGATTCCTTGCAGCAGTTGGGGAAGAAGGTCGTGGCGGTGCGCCACCCCATGCCTTATGGTGATCTGGTTCGCCAGCGGGTACAGCGTTTTGCTACCTACGCCGACCTGGATGAGCACGAGTGCACGATTGAGGAACGCGAGGAATATGAGCCGCACATTGACCGCGGCGTGGTCGTCTATGCCGGCGTGGATTACGAAGCCATCCTGCGCGAAGCCGAGAAAGAGGCGGATGTTGTGGTTTGGGATGGCGGCAACAATGACATGCCCTTCTACAAGCCGGATCTGTGGATTGTCGTGGCGGATCCCCATCGCCCCGGACATGAGATGACGTATTACCCTGGGGAAACCAACTTCCGGGCGGCGGATGTCATCGTGCTCAACAAGCTGGATACGGCTGATTATGCTGGCGTGCGCTTGATCTATCAGCATATTGCCGAGGTGAATTCGAAGGCAATCGTGGTAGAGGCAGCTTCACCCCTCTTTGTGGACAATCCTGAGCGGATTCGCGGCAAGCGGGTGCTGGTTGTCGAGGATGGTCCCACCCTCACCCATGGCGAGATGGCTTACGGTGCAGGCTATGTGGCGGCGCAGCGTTTTGGCGCGGCGGAAATCATTGATCCTCGCCCCTACGCAGTGGCTTCGATCACGGCTACGTATGCCAAGTACCCCCGCACCGGTCAAATCCTGCCGGCAATGGGTTATGGTCACGAGCAAATGCGCGACCTCGAGGTAACCATCAACAACACGCCGTGTGATTTGGTCGTGATTGGTACCCCGATTGACCTTACCCGTGTGTTGAACATCGAGCACCCGATGGAACGGGTGCGCTATGAACTGCAAGTTATCGGCAAGCCCACCCTGGTGGATATTCTGGCGGAGCGCTTTGCCTAACTGCACGGATTAAAACAGCAAAAGCGGTCGGCGCCTGTTAAGACGCCGACCGCTTTTCTATCCCCGCGATTCATCTCCGCCAGCGATAATCGTTCCCCATGGCTTCCGTGAAATCTTGCAGGATTTGATCCTTGTCATGTAGTTCCCATTGGTCGCCCATCCACCGGTAGAGCAACAGCCCTTGTATTTGTTGGATGTAAGGCATTTGGTTCCAGTTGTGGATTTCCTGGTAAACCGCGCGTACCCAATTGATGTTGGCATTGCTCCAGCCCTGATGTGCGGGATTCTCGCAGGTGGGGGCATCCGGCGGACGGCAGATGTGATTGCTCTCACCGATGATAACTGGTACCTGCTTCCACTTGGCTGGAATGCGTTCCATGAACTGGCGGTAGGTCTGGAAATCGAAATAATGGTCCGTCATGAAATCGCTGAAGGTATTCAGAGCCATGATTGCGCCGATCGAAGGACCGTGCGTGTAAGCATGGAGGATGAAGGCGTCGAGCGCTGTGATGTTATCGAGCATCTCCTGGAAATAGACCAGGGGGCGGTAGCGCCGGTTGACCAGCTGCATCACCGTGGAGTTGTAGGGGTCTACCGCGCCGGGCGCAACATACGCCTGCGGCAAGATGCCTTTGATGGCAGTATACACTTTGTTGAAAGCACGGGCATAGAGCTGGGGAGTGATATTCTCTCGAATCACGCCCACGTCTCCAGGATGCTCGGTGGGATTGTTAGGCTCGTTGGCGATTTGAATGATCCAGGTGTAGCGTGAGGCTGGCTCTTCGGCATGTTTCAGGTAGAGCTCCACCCAGCGGGCGCACGTCGCGGCAAAGACATCGTAATGAGCAGACTCCGGCAAAGTGCCTGAAGGATAGTAAGCGTGGTTTAGCCGGACGATGACGCCATAGCCCGCCGTTACCCAGCTCCATAGGCGTTGCCGCAACTCATCGTTCAATCCCATGTTAGGATTGGTGCCGAGTGTTTGTGTAAAGAGAATCCAGCCGCGTTTGCCTTTGCTCTCAAAGAGCTGGCGGATGCGCTGTTGGTGGTTGGGCGCATCATCGGCGATATCCGCAGCATGCATCCCAAAGAGCCACGCAGAGCGTCCCAAGGGGAGTTTGGCGTCATTCGCAGGCTGGCGATTATCGGGATTTGCGGGGACTTTGAGTAGCTCCACCGGCACAAAACCTTCACGCCGGGAAGGGGTGCGCACTTTGAGCCAGGCGCCGGCCTGCTCCAATTTGTCCGCGGTGACCTCCGGCGGCTCCAGCGATTCGAGCACAGTGGTGTGGGGAATCCACCAACCCGGCTTGGCATCCGCATCGGGGGTGGCGCGCAGGTGCAAACCAGCCTGTGGGCTTTCGACCAGCACGTAACGAACCTCAAAAATGGTTCTAACATAGGGGCGCAGGCTTGCAGCTGCGACAAAGCCATCCACCCCATCCGGCGTGCGAATCCACAGCCAATCCCCTGCCTGTCCCATTTTGCGCTGCGTTTCGGCGTCCGATTCCAGCGAGAAGACCACCGTATCGTGCACCAGCTCCCCGGAGGCTCCGTGGGTCTCAGAGGGTCCATTGCGCACTATCAGCAACCCATCCTCGGGGCTGTGAACGCGAACTCTCATGCCTGGGGTGCGCGGGAGCAGTGGATCGAAGGGGCTGAGATACCAGGCAGCGACCCAGACGGTAGGACCCTGGGGTTCGATTTGGACGCGGACCCATTGGCCCGATTGCCCGACCCATTGGAGCGTTTTGTCGGTGTCCTGGGTCACGCGCAACCGGGTTCCTTTCGGGATGCGTCCGACCAGCGTTTCAGGGTGGATGACGGGGCGCGAGCGGGTGTTGAGTTCTGCGGTGCTCCAAACGGTGAGCAGGTGCCCGGTAGGGGGCGTGGGGCGCTGAGATAGCGCGGGCCAGGTTGGCGGTTCGTCGGGCTTGAGTTGCGCCTCCGGTAGCCAGCCTTCCAGCGTTTGCGTGCGGATATGTTGCCACATCACCCCATTCACGGCTACGGCTGCGCCCAGCAGCTGGACTTTGGCGCCGTAAGTGATTGCTGTGAACTGAGCATTTGCTTTCCCTGGGCTGGCGTAGAGTGCAACGCCGCCCAGGTCGTGGATCCAGGCGGTTTTGGGAAGCGTCGGAGTGCTCCCGAGGACAAAGGCGCGGATAGGGGCGTAATGCTCCGGGACGAGTGCTGCGGCAGTGTAGATGCTGAAGAAACTGGGAGCATATTTGACAAGACAATCCAACCAGGACAGGAGCTCCTCCTTGGGCATGGGCTGTTGGGCAAAGTTATCCAGATACGGTCCCAAGACCGGATAGATAGGCAGCTGTAGCCCCTGCTGATTCATCCAGGTGGTGTTCTGCTCGAAAGTCCAGCGGTCAATGACCACCTCTGGCGGTCGCAGATAGGTGCCATAAGCCATGGGCATCAACCCGCCCTGGCAGTATTGGCCCATTTCATTGAAGGGAATGGTGGGGTGATGTGTGAGCGGCGTCGGATAGGAACATAGATAGAGCTGGCTGAGATCCAGGTTGGCAGTCTGCAATTTCTCGCCCAAGGCGCTGGCGGCTTCCTGGCGCCCTTTGGTCGCATCCTCCGCATTGAAGATGTAGCCTTCGTAGCCCCAAGCGAACGCATCTATCGCCATTTGGGCTTCGAAGTCCGCGTCGCCTAGTGTGGTAAAACCCCAGGCGATGGGGGTATACCCCGCCTGGCGGATGCGCTGTGCAATTTTATCCGGGTCGTCGATAACGAAGCCGGCTTTTTGTCCCAACGGTCCTTGACCGATTTTGTAGAGCACATGTGTGGCGCCCAAGGAGGGAGCGAGCATGAGCGCTCGATCCAGTTCCCAAAGTCGCCAGGCCCAAAGGCCCTTACCTTGTAGTGCCATCGTTCACCTCCTGTGCTGTGACCATGGCAGAATTGCAGAAAGCACTCCGCGGGGGAAATCTCTCATATCCTGTGATCCTTTTCCGGGTGACGTACTTCCCCCCGCGTCTTGCCGCTGACCCAAGGAGATGCTTGCACATAGAAGCGCCATAGAGCATTTCGCGCCTGCGCGTCCCCGGTCACTCCGATGCGCGGTCCTTCGAGCACCTCCACATCGGCGATGGCCTCATCCGGCTCAACAGTGAGCTCCGCATCTGGTGTGTAGAGCTCTAGCCCGTTCAGGCTCCGGTCAATCGCCAGCGCCTGGCAGAGCCTCCCTGGTCCTCTCGCCAGGTCACGCACGGCTATTGGTGTACTGCGCCGAGCTTGTGCAGTTTCTGTGCGCAGTCGTTGCTGGACTTCTAACCCCTCAACGGGTTCCAGGGCGCGGATGAGAATTGCTGCAGGGAAGTCCGGTCTTTCTGTCACGATATTCAAACAGGTGTGGACCCCGTAGATGATGTAGATGTACGCGCAACCGGGCGGGCCGAACATTGCTGCGTTGCGTGTGGTCTTGCCGAAGCGTGCGTGTGAGGCTAAGTCGTCGCCGCCGATATAGGCTTCGACTTCCATAATGCGACCCGCAAGCCGTCGCCCTTGCCACTGGCGAACCAACCGCTGCCCTAACAATTCTCGTGCGACCAGGAGTGTAGGACGGGCATAGAAGTGCTGTGGTAGTGGTCGCGGCAAGTCGTTTTCTCCTGTTGCTGGGAGGCTTTCTGCGATGCGGAACGCAGCAAATCCGACGGATTTTGAAAACCTCTATGACGATTTTAACCTGAATCTGCAAAAGTGCAATCTTTTGAACGCGGGACTGGGCACGGCTCCGCGTCCAAAAACACAAGAAGAGATTGATTTTTTGCGGTGCGGCATAGCCGCACCGCAAAAAATCGATTAAAGAGAAAACTGTTGTATGACAATCAGCTTACTTTCGCCCTCAAGTTGGAACGCGCCTCGCCTGGCGAGCGTATTGACAAGAATATCGAATCTCACTAGAATGAGAGTAATCTTTACATACTGTTGTGCGCGTCTTGATTAGCGTGGAAAGAGAAGGAGCCCGGCTATGCAACAGCCTATGAGTGACCTCATGTGGGAGGAAGAAACCGTTAGCCCCGTCCATGCTGGCAGGCGCCCGGCAATGCCGCCGGGAGTATCACTGGGGGACTTATTGCCCTGGCAACGTTTCATGCTCGCCACACTGCTGTTCCTGGATGTGACGGTGGTAGGTTTCCTGTTCTTAGTGATTCTGGGCCGTTTCCAGTTTCCCTGAGAACGCAGAACCTAGCTGATTAGTGCCTTAACCAGACGTCTCAACTCGGTGACGATAGCAGATTCTGGTTGACCGATTGCCGAGGGGGTGCCACGGCGTAGCGCAATGGCTTGCGCTTCATCATAGGGCAGGCGTGCGAATATTTGTGCGGGCAGGGCGCGTTGTAGAGCTTCCAGTGGCGGATGTGGACCAGGTCGAACGGTATTGAGCAACAGCAATGTGCGCTCGCGTGAGCTCTCCAACAACTGTAGCCCCCGCATCGTAGACTGAATGCTGGGTGGATCATCGCTGCTCACCATGAGCAGGCGATGAGCGCGGTCCAGAGTGATTTGCGTGACTGCGCTGAGGGTTGGGGGCATATCCACAACAATGAAGCGGGTGTTGCGCCCCAACAATTCGTACAAAGCAGCTAGCGAAGCGGTATCCATGCCCTCACGCCGCAGTGGCATCGGAGGCGACGCTAGCAATTTTAGCCCCGAATCGTGCCGTTGCATCAAACCCTCGGTGGTCAACCCTGGGTTTTCTACCAGAAAGCCCCAATGTCGTACCGGTTTTAACCCCAAGAAGAACGCGCAATGCCCTGAATTGGGCGAAAGATCAATGAGCAACGTCTGCCCAACCTGCTGCAACAGCAGCGCCAGGTTGACGGCAACAGTAGTTTTGCCCACACCGCCGGCTAAACCCATAACGCCGATGATAAGCGCACCGCCTTTTGCCGGTGTCTTGCCGAGCAGTTCGTTGATCTTTTCCAGGAGCACAGTGGTTTCAACAGGTTTGGTCAGAAAAACATCGGCGCCGGCCTCTGTAGCCACTCGCCGGTCCACAGGTTGCCCGCGTGCGGTGAGGACAATGATGCGGAGATTGGCGG
>JAKJAC010000082.1:0-2895 GCA_022707705.1 Chloroflexota bacterium | reverse complement strand
TGGGGTTGCTGCGCAGCCGGCGGATCACATCATAGCCCGTCATATCCGGCATCATCACATCCACGATGGCCAAATCCGGTCGTTCTGCCAGCGCCATCGCCAGGCCTGTTTGCCCATCGGCGCTGAGCAAGACCTCATGTTTCCCCCGTTCTTGCAGAATGATCTTCAGCAGGTCCAACATTTCGGCGCTGTCGTCAATGACCAGAATGCGTGCCATGGTATCGTCTCCTTGCAGTGCGACTTAGGGGTGACCTATAGCGATTGTAGCCCAAGGAAGCTGATTTGTGCTTTGTTGACCAATGCCGCTGCGCCTTGAAAACTGAGATCGGGCTCGAACGTCACGTGCGCAGTCACATCTACCAGTGTCAGATAACGTTCAGTGGAGGATGAGAGCAAAACTCGTGGGTCCAGACGCCCGGGCAGGCGCAGAAACCCTCGCAGATCAAAAAACGGCAGGGTGAGGAAAATAGGAACCATTTGCAGCCCCAGGTAGCTGCCATATTTCTGATCGCGGCGTAGGGTGTCGTTGACATCCATCGTGAGGGCAAAAGTCAGGCTCTCCTTCACGATCACAGCTATGGGGTGGTTGGCAGTAATCTCACCGGCTTGCCGGATGGAGGAAACATAGGCATTCTCAATCGTCAGATAGGAGGTAGTATTATCATACATCGCATCGCCGAGAGAGCGCTGGCGTGCGTCAAAAGCGCCAGAAACACGATACCCGTTGGCGAAGAAATCAGCTACGATGGTGTTCCGCTGTCTGCGTTCCATAGCAACCCTCCTCCTTTCCTGGCAATTGAGCTTTGAATTCGCTCCTGCGTACTTTTATGGTTCCCAGCTAAAAACGCGGCTACTGCCTCGTTGACCGATGAGCGTATACAACGGTTCGGTTTCCGTGCCTCCAAGTCTGACGACGACAACGCGCCAGATGATGGTGCGGTCTTTGACTTCTGGCGCCGGGAGCAGGCTAACGGGGATGCGCCAGGATGTGCTACGGGTCGTGTAAAACTCGGTGATAGGCTCAGAAGTTGAGGGAATCGTGAGCTCCACCCGATAGTATTCATTGTCTTCTGGGTGTAATAACCCCACTGAGGTCCATTGCAGCGTGATATTGGGATTATCCCCGGTGATGGTTGCTCGATTGGGGGGAGAGAGCAATGCCGGAGCTGCATAGAGCGGGCGTGGGGCGGGTGTGCCGGCTACCACTACAGCACCAGAAGCCTGTGGTGTGGGCGTAAATTGTGGAATTTGTAGCACTTGCCCGGGCTGAATCATGGTCGAATCGCTGGAAAACCCATTTGCGGCTTGAATGGCAACAACGCTGATTCCGAATTGTTGCGCGATGGTGGAGAGGACATCGCCGGTCTTGACGGTGTAGAGCAAGTAGGGCGCTAGCGTCGGAGTAGGGATGGCGGGGTCCAATGTTGGGGTGGGACCGGGTGTTGGCGTGGGCGCTGGGATCAGCAACGTATCCCCCGCAGTAATATTGTCAGAGCTTAGATTGTTGAAATTCTTCAGCTCATCTACGGTGAGATTGAACTTCAGAGCGATAGTCAACAACGCATCCCCTGATTGGACGGTATAAACTTGCGGAGGCACCGGGGTTGCTGTTGCCGTCGGCGTTGGAATAGGCGTCGGAGTAGCCGTTGGTGTGGGCGTGAGCGTGATAGTGGGGGTCGCTGTGATGGTCGGTGTGAACGTGGGCAGCGGCGGCGCTTCTTTGGAAAATCTCATACCGAAGATGACCGCAATGACGATGATAGTGAATGCTATCCCCAGCAAGGCGCCTATTTGAATGAGTGATAGGCGTCGTTTGTGGTGCTTGGGGGTGTCTGTTTCGGCTGGTGTCTCCGCATCTTCAAGGGATTCGCCGCACATCAGGCACACGGTGGCCCCTTCCGCGACCCTGGCGTTACACGCCGGGCAATGGCGTGGCGGTCGGTCGGGTAAGGCGCGTAGATCTTCTTCAGCAGGTAGATTTTCCATAGATGAAATGATGATAGCACGGTTGGGAGAAAGGGCAAGGGAATGCCCTGAAAGGTGCTATCTTGTAGCCTATCGGATTGCTGTTATAATCTTTCACATACTGTGGTTACGCAGTAAGTTGTGCGGATTGTAAACCAGGTTACTTTTGAGGAGGAGAATCATGAAACGCTGGATGATGGCGCTTATCGCCGCATTGCTGTTGTTCTCGCTGGCATGTGCGGGACTCGGCGGCGGTTCGGATGAAACGGAGACGCCTGTTGCGACGCAGGAAACTGGCGGTGAGCAACAGCCAACTC
Source organism: Chloroflexota bacterium (assembly GCA_022707705.1). GTDB lineage: Bacteria > Chloroflexota > Anaerolineae > B4-G1 > SLSP01 > JAAZNO01. The sequence goes on along the minus strand of JAKJAC010000082.1, from coordinate 613 downwards.
AGAAACCGACCGAGGAGCCAACCGAGGAATCAACGGATGATGAAACTCTGCCAGAGGTAGATGCTGAGGCGCTCAAGGGTCTCGATAGCTACCGCACCAAAATGACGATGCGCTCCGAGTACGATGACGGCACGGTAACGGAGGTCTCGATACTTCAGGAATACATCCGCGATCCCTATGCCTCACGCATGGTGATGGAGAGCGTTGGTGGAGAAGAGGACGCTGCCGGAACGATGGAGATGATCCAGGTAGGCACGACACAATGGATCAATTTTGGCGGGGAGTGGATGCAATCTGAGGCTACTGATGATGGTAGTGGTTTTGGTGAAGACACCATGATCAACTACGATGATATCACCAGTGATATGGGAGATGATGAATACGAGTATCTGGGGCGGGAAACGGTCAATGGCATCAAAACCAAGCACTACCGTCTCAATCTCACCGCTCTGGAAGCAGCCGCGCTCGGGGGCGGTATTACCGAAGGTTCCAGCGAAGTGTGGATTGCTGATGAATCCGATTTGCCGACGTTCACGGTACGCATGATTGTCACCTACAAGGGTGATATTGAAACCGATAAGCCCGGTACGGCGACGATTTCTCAAGACGTCTA
>JAKJAC010000081.1 GCA_022707705.1 Chloroflexota bacterium | reverse complement strand
ATTCGCCTGCACGAAAGGGGGAAGTCCCGCCTCGGCAAATTCCGAAAGACGGTAAGTCTCCAGGAAAAAACCGCGTTCATCGGTAAACGAACGCGGCTCGACCAGAATTACCTCGGAAAGCGCCAGCGGCATGAATTTGAAAGACATAGGCAATCTCCTGTAGGATTCTATCGCACCGAAGAAAAAGGGCTTTCGAATGCACTCAAGGCCGCAACGCGCGTCCCACACGCGTCGCCAGAGGATACAGCGGGTTCAGGGATTTTTCCCACAGTCCCACAAAGCGCTCAAGGCGTCCACCGAAACCACGCTTGAAACGATAAACGCCCCAGAGGCCATCGTGACGCGTCGCAAACTCAGCTTCGAGCGTTTCCTCATCCGCATCGGGGATGCCCCACAAATCATAGGTCGTACAGCCACGGCGCTTCGCCCAACGAAGCGCTTCCCATTGTAAGGCATAGGCAGGCATGCGGTCGCGGTGCCGCTCGGAGGAAGCCCCATAGAAGTACCAGGCTTTGGCGCCTAATGCAAAAACCATCAATCCGGCGACCGCTTCGCCCTCGACCTCAGCCAGCAACAAAGCCACCTGCTCTGGGGCAGAAAATAGCGCTAACGCCTGCCGGTAATAGGCTTCGCTGTGAACTGCAAAGGCGTCGCGATGCCCCGTCTCCAGCATCAGATTATAGAAGGCGGACAGGTCGTCCATCCCGCCTTGACGCACTGTGACCCCCTTGCGTGCTGCCAACCGGATGTTGTACCGCGTCTTTTGCTTCATCTGCGCCAGAATGCTTTCCTCGTCGCCCGCGATATCCAGCACCAACGTGCGCGGAGGTTGGATGGACCGTGTGGCAGGTTGATATCCCAAAGAGGCAAGGGTGGCACGATTCTCTGAGGTGTCCGGCAGTTCCGGCTCAAGCCATAGCGCCCAGGCACGCTTACGCCGGGCGGTTTGTTCGACCGCGACCAACAGTTCGCGCACCAAAGCAGAGTCAGACCAATCCACCACGGGTCCGCGTGGCACGTAAGCCAGCGTGGCAACCCAATCCAGAATCCAGCGTCGGGTAAGCAAGAGTGCTCCCGCTAAGGGGTGATTTGGCTCACCCAGACGCACTAGCTGCGCCTTCCAATCAAAGGCGGATTTCAATTCCCCCCAGCGACAGGTTTGCAGGAGCGTCCCATACGGATGTTGCGCCACCCAGCGGTCCCATGCCTCAGGCGCAATGACCGGCGCTGGCGTCACACCTTTTCTCCCACCACCAGCAGCCCGGCGCCCACACCGCCCTCCGGCACATCCATTTCGTAGGCGCGGCGCCAGCTGCGGCTCAAACGGCGCACCACCTCCCGGCGGACCAGCGATTGGTAGCCCAACCGGCGCAAGCGCGGCGATGCCAACCAACGGTAAAAGGGGCGTCCATCCACGGTAATTCCGAAATCACCATTGCTTTTGTCCCACATCGCCGCCACACTCGCCGGCAAATAATAGCGCGCAGAAAGCAGCCGAATTCCCGCGCTCTCCAGCAAGGTCGCCCATTCCTTAGGTGAATGGTAATGATGATGCGCCAAACGCGCATCAATACGCGCCGCATAAGCTTCCGCACCAGCAAGGTCGCCGACTGCAGCACAATCGCGGTATCCCGCCAGAAGACGCCGGAAGGCATCGCTCGGGACCGTGGTGATAAAACGCCCGCCCGGACGCAATACCCGTCCACTTTCCTGAAGCACAGGCTCCAAATCGGGAATGTGCTCCAGCACCGAATTGCTGAACACCGTCCCGAAACTGCCATCAGGATAGGGCATCGCATTTCCATACGCCTGCTGCACACTGCGATACATACCGCTGGCAGCTCCCTGACGCAACTGGCTCCACCAGGGATCAAAACCGGTATCAATCGGCGGTTCACCTTCGAAAAGCACCCTGGCAATCAGACCATCACCGCAACCCAAATCAAGTATCGGGCGGGGAAAGAGTTCACGCGCCAGGGTCCGCAATTCGACGGCGCGCCACAGTGCAACCGGCGGCGCAAACCAGTAGGCATCTAAAAGCTGGGTCAAATAGTCACGATTGGGAGATGGCATGTGATCCTTCTTAGGTTATGGCTCAGGAAAAAGCTTCACGATCCAGGAAATGCCGGCAGCATGTAAATTGCAAATGAAGGGGGATCACAGACGCAAGGTATTACAATTCCGTACTGCCACACCCAACACAGGCAAGGTCAAGCCTCATCCTGGTTGATGATTTGAGTCAGGTCTTCAGCGCGCACATAATTGGTCACGGTAATGTGCTGCTGGTGCACACCGGGAATGCCAGCAATAGCATGTTTGATATCGGTCGCAAGGCTCAATGCCAGCGGGCACAGCGGCGATGACGGTCTGAACCTGTAACTGACGGTCCCGGTTGCCTCATCTACCTCCAAATCCTCCACCAACTGCATCCGCAGTACATCCACACCGGTTTCCGGGTCAATTACCTGAACCAATCTCAACAGTATTTGCTCACGCAGGGTCGCTTCAAGACTCATGGCGCTTCATCCTTTGGCTAAATTGATGCGTCATCTCAATCCCTCTATTTTACCGCAACTTACAGGAATGCCTATGCAACTGTCCAGCGTTTTCCCGCTTGCCATCACGAAGAGCGGCTGAAGCCGCGGTCTTGAAGGGTGATTGTTGGCGCCGCGCAGCGCGGCGCCAACAATCACCCTCTTTGACAGACTTTAGTCAGCAGTTTGTGCCTTGTAATAGAAGTTTGAACAGTAACATGCCTACCGGCATTGGACTTCCTCTCTATTTGTGGTACATTTAAGAGGTTGAGGGGCCGCAAAGTTCAGTGAAGGCGGCCCTGTTTTATGGACTTTATCTGGAATTCTTGCCTGCCAGACACCGAAACATCAGAGCCGGGCAACAGAACTTTGACGTTTTTGGGGAGGAAAGCGATGCACATCATCGTGACCGGTTCAATTGCATTCGATTATCTGATGTCCTTTCCAGGACACTTTACCGACCATCTGCTCATGGAGCGGGTCGGCAAGGTGAGCCTGAGTTTTCTGGTAGACGAAATGCGACGTGTGCGCGGGGGCTGTGCCGCCAACATCGCCTACAACCTGGGGTTGCTGGGTGAACATCCGTACATGATGGCAACCGCCGGGCAAGATTTCGAGACTTACCGGTCGTGGCTTGAATCCCACGGTGTGAATACCAGCCTTACCCGCACCATCCCTGAAGTCTTCACCGCCTCTTTCTTCGTGAACACGGATTTGGACCAGAACCAGATTGCCACGTTCTACACCGGCGCGATGGCGTATGCGCGCGAGCTTTCCTTCCACACCCTGGCGCAGCGCCCCGACCTCGTCATCATCTCTCCCAATGATCCCGAAGCGATGGATAAATACGCCGCAGAGTGCAAAGCCCTGCACATTCCTTACATTTACGATCCGGGCCAACAAGTGGTGCGCGTCAGCGCGGATTCGTTGCGCCTTGGTCTAGAGGGCGCCGACATTCTCATCCTCAACGATTACGAGTTTGAGTTGCTCAAGACCCGCACCGGGCTTACCGATGCGCAGATTCGCGCCACCGTCAAACGCGCCGTGATCATCACCCGTGGCGCGGATGGTTCCGACATTTGGACGGATAAGCGCATCACCGTGCCCGTGTTCCCCCCGCAACAGATTGCCGACCCCACCGGCGTGGGCGACGCTTACCGCGCGGGATTGATCAAGGGGTTGGCGCTGGACCTCCCCTGGGAGGTCTGTGGGCGCATCGGCGCGCTGGCAGCTACCTATACGCTAGAATGCGTGGGTCCCCAAAGCCAAAACTATAGCCTGGATGAGTTCAGCGCACGCTATAGAGAGCAGTTCGGAGAGGATGCGTTTACGAAAATCATGAGTCAGGAGTCATAAGTCAAGAGTCATGCCCGGATGCATGGTTCTTGACCTATGACTATTTATTATTACCAGGAGTCGAGCAACTATGAAACATCATGTAAAAGATATGGAATTGGCGCCCGCCGGACGGCTGCGCATGGACTGGGCCGAGCGTGAGATGCCGGTGTTGCGCCGTATCCGCGAGCGTTTTGCCGCCGAGAAACCGCTCAAGGGCGTGCGAATGTCGGCATGTTTGCACGTCACCACAGAGACGGGCAACCTGGCGCGCGTGCTGCAAGCTGGCGGCGCCAATCTCGTGTTGGTCGCGAGCAACCCGCTGAGCACTCAGGATGATGTCGCCGCGGCGCTGGTCGCCTACGACGAGATTCCCGTGTATGCCATCAAGGGTGAGGACAACACTACCTACTACGAACACATCCACGCTGCGCTGGACCACAAGCCCCACATCACCATGGATGATGGCGCCGACCTGGTCAGCACGATGCACAAGGACCGCCGCGAGGTTCTGGAGTCCATCGTCGGCGGCACAGAGGAAACCACCACGGGCGTCATCCGTCTGCGGGCAATGGCACACGAGGGAGCGTTGAACTACCCCATCATCGCCGTGAACGATGCGCTGACCAAACACCTCTTCGATAACCGCTATGGCACGGGCCAATCCACGCTCGATGGCGTCATCCGCGCCACCAACGTGCTGATTGCCGGCAAGACCGTCGTCATCGCCGGTTACGGTTGGTGCAGTCGGGGCATTGCGATGCGCGCGCAGGGTATGGGCGCCAATGTCATCGTCACCGAGATTGATCCCCTCAAGGCGCTGGAAGCTGTCATGGATGGCTACCGCGTCATGCCGATGGTGGAAGCTGCGCCCCTGGGCGATATCTTCATCACCGCCACGGGCGATATCAACGTGATTGATGTCCCGCACTTCGAGGTCATGAAGGACGGCGCTATTATCAGCAACTCCGGGCACTTCAATGTGGAAATCAACCTGCCCGCCCTGGAGAAAATGGCGGGGCATGAACCGCGCATCGTGCGCCCCTTCGTCAAGCAGTATGTCCTGCCGGATGGGCGGCACATCAATATCCTGGCAGACGGACGGTTGGTAAACCTCGCCGCCGCCGAAGGGCACCCCAGTGCGGTCATGGATATGTCATTCGCCAACCAGGCACTCAGCGCCGAATACATGCTCGCCCATGCCAAAGAGCTGGAACACCGCGTGTATTCCGTGCCGGAGGAGATTGATCAAGCCATTGCCGCGCTCAAGCTCGAGGCGATGGGCGTCAATATTGACGTGCTCACGGCAGAACAGCGACACTATCTCGCATCCTGGCAAGAGGGCACGTAAGCCGCAGCGAGAGCATGAAACAGAACGAGACCCCGAGATGCACGTGAGTGCCTCGGGGTCTTGTTGGAATTCTTCCATACCTTGAGGGGCGCGTCAGGGGGCATTTCACGACGGGGGCGAAAATTTGGAGAAAATTGATTTTTGGCGACGGGACGAAGTCCCGCCGTCAAAAATCAATCAAAGGAAAGACATTTGCATCAGGGTGTTTTTCCGGGTAGGTTCTAAAGCAAAGACATGCGTAACAGGCAACAACGGTTCAGCGCTTTCTACTTTCTATATTATGGGGCTTCAGGCTTTCTGCTGCCCTATATGGCGACCTATTTCGAAAGCCGGGGCCTTTCTGGCACGGAGGTAGGTCTGGCGTTGGGGCTAGGCTCCCTGATCAGCATCTTTGCCCAACCCCTGTGGAGCCTGCTCAGCGATGTGTATCACCTGCGCCGGAGCGCGCTGGCTTTTGCATGCCTGGCGACCGCCGCCTTCTCGTTCATCTTCCAGGCAGGGCAGGGCTTTGCATGGATTCTGACGCTGAGTATTGGCTTCTACATCACGCGCGCGCCCATTCTGCCTCTGGGCAATGCGCTCACCTTTGGTTATCTGGAGCGCTATGGCAAGCGTGAGCATTACGGACCCTTGCGTGGTTGGGGTTCGTTGGGCTACGCCCTTTCCTCGCTCCTGGCGGGAAGTTTTCTGGGGACGCTGTTGCCCCATGTTCCAGCAATCCATGGGGGGGTGCTTCTGGTATTGGCAGCCCTGGTTACCCGTCTTCCAGACACCCCCAGCGAGGTAAGCGGCGGTTGGTTGGAGGGATTACGTTTGTTGCCCGAGCGTCCCGCGTTGGTTGTTTTCCTCTTGGGGGTTGCGCTGGTTTCCGCGCCGGTCATGACTGCCGTGAGCTACCTCGCCGTCTTCATGGAGGACCTCAGCGCGCCGGGTTGGCTCATCGGCTTGACCATCTCATCCCAGGCATTCCTGGAGATTCCTTTCATGCAAATCACGCCGCGCTTGATTGCCCGCTTTCGCACGCAGACGCTGCTCATGATAGGGCTGGCGCTCACGCCGGTGCGCTGGCTATTGCTGGCGCTCATCCACGACCCTGTCTTCGTGCTGCCGGCGCAAATTCTGCACAGCACCGCTATCGTGAGCCTGTTGGTCATCGGCGCCAGTCTTATGGATGAGCAACTGCCGCCACGCTGGCGCGCAACAGGGCAGGGGCTTTATCTCATGGTGGTGATGGGACTGGGTCCAAGTCTGGGCTTGCTGGCAGCTGGCGCAATCTATGAACGCTTGGGGATGCGGATGGTATGGACCAGCTTCATCTTTGTGGCATTGCTGGGCACCCTCATCGCCGCCATAGGCTTGCAGCGCCTGACAAAAAGCGCCGCAGCAGATGCATTAGTCAAAGCGTAGCCTGCCCTGTCAGGCTCAGTCCGGTGAAAGGACATTTCGGGGCGCGCCAAACGCGCCCTTTCTGTTTGCACGACCCCGATTTGCTTGCTTCCAGCCTTTTGCTCTGAAATTCACCTTATTTGCCTCTTGACAATACTGTATGATATATGGTATAATACGATATATAACAAAGGAGCAAACACGATATGGATGAAATCATCAATAATCTGATTCTGGAATTGCGACGCGGCACGTTGATGCTCAGCGTGTTGAGCCAGCTGCGAGAGCGCCAATACGGCTACTCGCTCAAAGAACGGCTTGCCGAGCAGGGCATGGACATTGACCAGGGGACGCTCTACCCGCTGTTGCGGCGACTGGAAAAGCAGGGTCTGCTGAGCAGCGAGTGGGATGTCTCGGAAGCCCGTCCCCGCCGTTATTACGTTCTCAGCGCGAGCGGGCAAGAGGTGCTTGCCGCCATGATCACGGAATGGCAGCAACTGGTGAAGGTTATGGAACATCTATTACCCCAAGCCTGAAAAGCAGTGTATCACGAGAAATCAAAAGGAGAGAAGTAACCATGAAAGAGACCTCATTGCAAAACGGATTAGTTGAACGGTATATTCGGGAAGTCGGACGGAGATTGCCTCAGAAGCAGCGCGACGATGTGGAGACCGAGCTGCGCTCGCTCATCCTGGATGCGCTGGAAGCGCGCGGAGACGCGGTAGTGGATGAGACGCCTGAGGAGGCGCAGGTAGCGGTGCTCAAGGAGCTGGGGGCGCCGGAAGAAGTAGCAGGACGCTACGCAGCAGCCCCACGCTACGTCATCGGACCGCGCCTGTACGATGCTTATGTGCGGGTCGTGGGCATCGTCTTGGGGGCAGTGGCGCTGGCGCTGGTCATCAGCACGGTGATCAATCTCTTCCAAACGCAACCCGAAGGTATCAGCATCCTGGTCACGGTTGGGGAGTTCATCCTGCAATACATCAGCGCGGCAGCAAGCGCCCTCGGTTTCACAACGATCATCTTTGTAGTCTTGGAGCGCACCCTTTCCGAGGAAGACCTCAAAGATCTCAAGGATGAAACAGAATGGGATCCTCGCACCCTACCGCACGTCGAGGATCACGATCGCATCCAACCAGTGGGCATGGTCGTGAATATTTGTCTCACCATCCTGGCGATTGTGCTCTTCAACCTGTTTGTTGACCGGCTTGGCATCGTGTTCATGCAGACAGAAGAGGGCTGGCGCACCATCCCGATGCTAAGTGAAACAGCGCTCAAGACCTACCTGCCGTTGTGGAACATCAGCTGGGTGATGGCGCTGGCGCTGAACATCGCTGTCCTCCAACAGCGCCGTTGGAGCACCGCCACGAGGATACTCGAGTTGGGTGTCAAAGTCTTCACCATCTACGTGCTGGCGCGAATGCTCGCCGGACCGGTGCCGTGGTTGCCCTTCTCCAGCTGGGCTGGCGATGGGATGCAGATAGTGGAGTCACTCCTGACGCAAGTATTCCGGTGGGCGATGGTCTTCGGCATCATCGGCACGGTGGTGGAGATCGGGCAGTCCATCTACAGGATGATCCGCCAACGCTAGAGCTATTTCGAACAAAACAGAGGGGAAGCGCAAGTCGCTTCCCCTCTGTTTTTGTCGCCCACCTGTCGAGGAACTGACACCAACCTGCCGCAAAGAGGCTTTCCCGTGCCGCAAATCTCTGCTACAATTCCAGTATGATCAAGATTCTGATTGTGGATGACGAAGCGCCCATCATTGATATGCTCTCGTATAACCTCAAGCGCGCCAACTACGAGGTGCTCATCGCCTGGGATGGAGAAGAGGCGCTCGCTATCGCCCGGCGCGAGCAACCGGACCTCATCGTGCTGGATCTGATGTTGCCCAAGCTGGATGGACTCGACGTGTGCCGCACCCTCCGTCGCGAGCGCGATGTGCCCATTATCATGCTCACCGCCCGGGATGAGGAGATTGATCGCGTGGTGGGGTTGGAACTCGGCGCGGATGATTATGTCGTCAAGCCCTTCAGCGTGCGGGAATTGCTCGTGCGCATCAAGAATGTGCTGCGGCGCGTGCAGGGCGCGCAGCCCACAGGAGAAGCGCCCACCGGAGCGCCGCAGCTGCACGCCGGAGCGCTCAGCCTCGACCCGGCGCGCCGCGAGGTGCGTTTGGCGGGAACCCTGCTGGAGCTCACCACGCTGGAATTCGACCTGCTGCACTTGCTCATCACCCGCCCCGGGTGGGTCTTCAGCCGCGAGCAGCTGCTGGAGCAGGTCTGGGGCTATGACTATGTTGAAGATGCCCGCGTGGTGGATGCCGTAATCAAGCGCCTCCGCGCCAAGCTGCGCGCCATTGCCCCGGAGGGCGACGGTCTGCCTCACGGCGACTTGATCGAGACAGTGCGCGGTGTGGGCTACCGGTTGGAGCCCGGGAACCAGAAGTGATTGCCGGATGAATTCTGCCATCCCTGGACGCATGACTTATGACGCTCAATATTCGCTTACGCTTGTTGTTTAGCCATCTCGCCGTGATTGTGCTGGCGATGGGGCTTTCGGGCGTGTTGCTGCTCTCCTTTCTGGAGCGCTACTTCCTCGAATCTACCGAAGAAAGCCTCGCCGCCCAAGCCCGTATCACGGCGCAGACGCTCGTGCCCGGAACGCTGCTCGCCGGTCCGGCAGCGGAAGACCAGACTGCGCTGAACAATATCATCTCGCAACGACAGATTAGCAACCTGGACTTACGAGTGGAGAATAGCCAGCAACCGCAGGCGCCGGTGACACCCGGCGATTTGGACCTCTCCTACCTCGCGGAGAGCTCCCTGCAGCTGGGCGCGCAACTGGAGACCCGCATCCGCATCCTGGATCAACACGGTGTGGTGCTGCTGGATTCCCTGGACCAAAGTGTGGGCGAGAATCTGGCGCAGGAGCCTTTGCCGGCGCAAGCGCTGGCAGGACGCTATGCCGCCGATGACGACGGTGTGACCATGATGGTAGCGCTGCCCATGTTGGCGGATGAGCAGCTCGCCGGCGTCGCCTATCTCAGCCAACCGCTGCGGGATGTAATTGCCGTGATGCGCGACCTGCGCCTGAGATGGGCGCTGGCGACGGTGATTGCCCTGGCGATTTCGGGGCTGACCGGGCTGCTGCTCTCCGGCGCCATCACCCACCCGCTCCGCCGCCTGACCTCGGCGGCGGGCGCGGTTGCCGGCGGCGACTTCAACGTCGAGGTTCCGGCAACTTCGCGCGACGAGCTGGGGCGCCTGAGCCGCGCCTTCAACGATATGACCGGACGCCTGCGGGGGGCGCGACAGATGCAGGTAGACTTCGTCGCCAACGTCTCCCACGAGCTGCGCACGCCGCTCACCGCGGTGAAGGGCACGGTGGAAACGCTGCGCGACGGCGCGATAGATGACCTCGAGGCGCGCGACCGCTTTCTGGCGACCATCGAGAGCGAGACCGACCGCATGATCCGGTTGGTCAACGACCTGCTGTTGCTTTCACGCGCCGATTCAGAAGCCTTGAATCTGCGCCGCGAGACGCTCGATCTGGCGGCTTTGGCGCAGGAAACCATCAGCCATCTGCAGAATCACGCCCGCCAAACGCCCTTGCGCGTCGAAGTCGCTCCCAATCTTCCTGCCGTGTGGGCGGACCGTGACCGGATGGCACAGGTATTGCTCAACCTGCTCGATAATGCCATCAAATTCTCCCCACCGGGAAGCGAAGTCCGCATACACCTGCAACCAGGGAAACGAGACACCGTACTGGCGCAAGTGAGCGATCACGGCGCGGGTATCCCCGCCGAAGCGCTTCCGCAGTTGGGGCAGCGCTTCTACCGCGCGGATAAAGCGCGCTCCCGCGCGCAGGGGGGCAGTGGCTTGGGGTTGGCAATCGCCCGCACGCTGGTAGAAGCGCACGGCGGGGAGCTGTGGGTGGAAAGCGTCGAGGGTAAAGGCACGACGGTGTCGTTTACGCTGCCGGTCGCGGAATGAACTCCCAGGTGGGACGCACCTTCAACGAGCCTTTGTCCTGCGTGTAGCGCCGCAGGTGCGTCCCACCTTAAACGTATTGCGGCTCTCTGGTGCGCTTTGTGAACAATCGCCCCACACACTCTTCCTCCCGCGCATAGCATCACAGGTGGGTTCCACCTTTACTTATCCTTCATCTGTCCCCCTGCTGTCACAATTCTGCCCTATGACCGCGCTATACTCCGGGTGTAAGTTTACACCGGAGGTAGAACATGAAATCCAAAGTCTTTCCCATTGTCTCGTGCGCGTTGATCGCAGTTTTCTTGCTTTCAGGGTGGGTGCAGCAACCCCAGACAGAAGCCGCATCCACGCCGGGTACCATCACTGTCAACGGTGAAGCGGAAGTGCGCGTCATCCCCGATGAGGTGGTGTTGACGCTGGGCGTCGAGACCTCAAACAAGAATCTCGACACCGCCCGCCGCGAGAACGACCGTATCGTTGCCGCCGTCTTTGCGGTGACCAAGAAATACGCCATCCCCGCCGAGCGCGTCCAGACCGATTACATCGGCATTGAGCCCCGCTATGAAGACCGCTACACCGAGCGCGCCTTCATCGGCTACTTCGTCAACAAGACTATCGTCATCACCCTGCGGGACCTCTCCCAATTCGAGCGCTTCTATTCGGACGTGTTGGGCGCCGGCGTCAACTACGTGCACGGCGTGCAGTTCCGTACCACCGCCCTGCGCGCCAACCGCGATAAGGCGCGCGAACTGGCGCTCCAGGCAGCACGCGAAAAAGCCACGGCGATGGCAGCAGCACTGGGGCAGGAAGTGGGACAACCCATCCTCATCCAGGAGACTCAGAACGACTGGGCTTCGGGCTATGGCGCCTGGTGGGGCGGGCGTTGGGGCGGCGGGATGACGCAGAACGTAATTCAGAACGCCAGCGGCGGTTGGCTTCCGGAAGATGGCAGCCTTGCGCCGGGTCAAATCAGCGTCAAAGCGACCGTGACCGTGCAATTCGAGATGAAGTCCAAATGATGTTTTTCGGGAGCGGCGCAGCCGCTCCCGAAAAACATCCACAGAATCTTTGAAGGAGGTTAGCAATGCGACGCTACTTATTGGTTCTGCTGGCTGTTTTTCTAGTCGTAAGCACACCCGCGCAATTGGCGCTCGCCGATGGGATGGTGCTGCCACAGGGGCTTGTGCCTGGCTATTGGGTCGTGCGCGAGCATCACGTCACCGTGACCATCGAGGATCAGCACGCCGTGACCCGGGTGGAGCAGGAATTCGCCAATCCCACGGATGGCGAGGTAACCGGGCGCTATCTCTTTCCGATCCCACCCGGCGCCGCGGTGACCGGCTTTGCCGTGGAAATCAACGGGGAAGCGCAGCCCGTCATTCACCAGGATGCGGCGACGACGAATAGCGCGCTGCAAGCCGCCATCACCGCCCAGCGCGACCCCTCGCTGCTGCGCTATGCCGATTGGGAATCGCTCGCCTTTGATCTCACGCTGCCGGCGCGCGGCACACAGCGCATGGTGTTGCGCTACGAAGAAATCCTGCAAGCTGCGGGCGGTATGTTTCACTATCGCTACACGCTCAGCACGGAACGCTATTCCGCAGCGCCGCTGGAAGCCGTCTCAGTCAAAGTAACGCTGGCGCATCAAGCGGGGCTTGCCAGCATCTATTCGCCCTCACATGCCATCAACGTCACCCGCAGCAGCGCGACCGAGGCGGAAGTGCTCTGGGAAGCCGAAAATGTCCTCCCGGCAGAGGACTTCGAGCTCGCCTTCGCGCCCGCGGAAGGGGGCTTTGGTGGGGGTTTCCTCACGGGAGAGCGGAACGGGCAGGGGCACTTCCTGTTCACCTTCGCGCCGGAACTCCGTCCGGCAGAGAAAGACGTGCTACCCAAGGATATCATCTTCGTCATTGACCGCTCCGGCAGCATGAGCGGCGAGAAAATCATCCAGGCGCAGAATGCGCTGCAATTCATCCTGGGCCAGTTGCACGAAAACGACCGCTTCGCCATCGTCGGCTTCGATGACCAGCTGGACCTCTCCGCTGACACCCTGGAACCGGTCAATCGCGAAAGCCTGGCGCGCGCCCGCCGCTTCGTCAGCGGGTTGGATGCGCGCGGCAACACCGATATCGACCTGGCGCTGCGCACGGGATTGGATAGCCTCAAGCGCAGCGAAACACGCCCTGGCGCCGCGCGCCTGCTTGTCTTCCTCACCGATGGGCTGCCCACCGCCGGCATCACGGATGAAAACGAGATTATCAACCGCGCGAGTGACGCCAATGGCGCTCAGGAAGCGCGGTTCCACGTCTTCGGCGTGGGCTACGACGTGAACACGCACCTGCTCGATGCCCTGGCGGCGCAGAATGGCGGCAGCGTCACCTATGTGCAGCCCGGCGAGAATCTGGAGCTGGTGCTCTCCGATTTCTACCGGCGCATCGCCAACCCCGTCCTCACCGGTGTGACGCTCAGCTTCGAGGGGATGACGGTATCCGACCTCAGCCCCAAGACGCTGCCCGACCTCTTTGCCGGATCGAGCCTGCTCGTTCTGGGGCGCTATCAAGCGCAGAGCGACGCCATCACCGTGCGGGTGAGCGGCTTAGCGGGGACAGAGCCGCGCGAATTTACTTACCGCTTCAATCTGGTGGAAAGCGGCGGTAGCCGCGACGGGGGATACGACTTCGTCCCCCGGCTATGGGCCACGCGGCGGGTGGGGGAGTTGCTGGATATCGTGCGCGTCGAGGGCGAGAGCGCCGCGCTGGTGGAGCAAATCCGCGAACTGGGCTTAGCCTACGGCTTGGTGACGCCCTATACCACCTTTGTCATCGCGGGGCAGACGCAGGGCGCCGCCTCGATGGAGAATATGCTGCTGTACCAGGATCAGGGCGCACTCAATGCCGCCTCGGGGCAGACGACCATTCGGGCGCGGGTACAGAATCAGGCGTACCAGGATGCCGCGCAAGTGAATGTGGCGCAAGGCAGCAACATCAGCAATGTGCAAGAGCGCAGCGTCGCACAGGTGAGCAACCGGCAACTGGACCTGAGCCTGTTGCAGGGGCGGAAAGACCTGGATGCCGAGGAAGCGATTACCGGTGCCTGGATTGAAGCCAACATCCAGGTGGATCGCAGCGTGACTTTCGGCTCGGAAGAATATTTTGCGCTTGCCGCCGACCCGGAAGCACGCACGGCGATGCAGGCGGGAACTAACGTCATCTTCCAACACGGAGACGAAGTCATCGCTATCGAGGATCCCTCGGCGCCTGCGGCGGAGACGCCGACCGTGCCGGCATCTGACCCACCCGCAGAACGCTCAGGATGGTTTGCCCAGATATTGAATTTGCTCTGGAGCTGGCTCGGAGGGCGCTAATCCGCACCGAGGACCCACTTTTCAACCACAAAAACGCGGCGCAGCTGTGGCTGCGCCGCGTTTTATCCACTCATCGCAAAGAGCGCCGGCGCCCTCAACGGCTCGTCCGCAGATGGCGGGCATAGCGCGCGCAAGAGCGTTCGATTTCCGCCTCTGCTACGGCGCGCCCTTCCCAGCCCAAGCCCGTCACCTTGACCCTCTGGAGGTCTTTGTAGACCGTGAAGAAATGCGCCACTTCTTCCAGGAAATGCGGGGGGATGTCCTCCAACTCGCGATAGCTATCAAAAAGCGGGTCGGTGGCGGGAACGGCGAGGATTTTGTCGTCGTGCAGGTCGCGGTCCAACATGCGGTAGATGCCCAACGGACGCGCCTCGATGATGCAACCTGAATCGGTTGGCTCGTTGGCAAAAATCAAAACATCCGTCGGGTCGCCATCATCATAGAGCGTCCGGGGGATAAAGCCGTAGTCGCCCGGGTAATGCAGAGAGGATAGCAATACCCGATCCAGTTTGATAAAGCCCCCTTTCAAATCATAGACGAACTTGTTGCGGGAGCGTTTGGGAATCTCAACCACCACATAGACCACACTCAATCCCTCAGCCGGACCAGGCGTCAGTTCATGCCAGAGATTTGCCATATCAACTCCCTTCCAAGACATAGCGCATTGATCAATCTTTTGCCAATCCCAATTGCTGGCGCATCAAGCGCGGCGGCAGCGAACCACAGCCCAGAATGGCATCGTGGATTTGCCGCAGCGAGGCATCGGGGTGTGTCTTCCGGTAATCAGCGACCAGCTCCAGAATAGCGAGCTTGCCCATGAGATACGATTGTGGTTGTGTGGGCGATTGGGTGTAGCGACGCACCTCCGCAAGCGCATTAATCGGCTCTAGCTGGCACTCTCGCACCAGGAAGTCCACTGCTTCTTCGATGGGAAAGCCTTGGGTGTGCAATGAGACATCGAGGATGATACGCGCTGCCCGCCACAGCTGGTCGGAGAGTCGCCCAAGACGCTGCACCGGCGCCGCGATATAGCCCAGCTGCTCTAGCAGCTCCTCACAGTAGAAAGCCCAGCCCTCGATGAAGAGCGTGCTGAGGAAGGAGCCCATGCGGCGTGGAATGCTCGGTTGCCGGTTAGCCCAGACCAGTTGAAGATGGTGACCGGGGTAGGCCTCGTGCAGCGAGGTGATAGGTAATTTGGCGTAGTAATGCCCCTTGAGCTTCTGCTCCTGTTCTTCGGGCGGGCTGTGCGGGTCCACCGGCGTCACCAGGAAGATGCCATCTTGCTGCGCCTCCAGCATGCCCGGTTGCATATAGGCAGCGTAGGGAAGGATAGGGCGCAAATAGTTGGGTGTCTCGATGATGCGCAATGACTCATTCGCCGGAATGGTTGCAATATCGTGGTCAATCACATACTGGCGAATTTCCTGCATGGCGACGCGATAGGCATCCAGCAAGCCCTCGGCAGTGGGGTGATTGGCTTTAGCCTCTTCCAGAATCTCGCGGACGGATTTCTCGGGGTCAATTTCACGGGCAACGACTTCCATCTGCGCGCGGGTCTCGTGAAACAATCGCCACCCGGTTTGCAGGAGCTCATCCGCGTTGTAGTCCACCAGATGTTGCTCATGAAGCAATTCATCGAAGAGCTCTCTGCCGGCAGCAAAATCGCCCGCCGCTTCGGGGAGGATATCCATCTGGATATATTCGACGTAGGACTGAATCGCCGCCGCCGCGACCTGCCCACATTTGACAAACTCATCCTGGAGTTCTGGCAAAGCCTGCGCGGCAATCGCCGGCAGCAGCCCCACAAACAAGCCCGCTGCTTGCTGTCCCTGCTCCAGAGCCAGCTCCGCCCACACACGCGGCACTTCCACGGGGATTAAATTCAGGCGCGCCTCCTGGAGCACCCGCGGGACTTCGCGCACCCGCCCCAGCGCCGAGCGCAGGCGCTCGGGCAGCGGGGCGAATTCCCTGATCAGCAGCATGAAAACGCCGCCCAGCGCCTCCCCGAGATAACCGCCGGGGTCACGATGATGCCCCTGCACCTTATCGTGATTGCGGACGAAGGAATCCAGAATTTTGACCAGCAGGATATGGTCAATCAGGGCTTCCCGGCTGAAACCGGTGAGATCGAGCGCCTTGAACTCCGCCAGCGCTTCGAGAACTTCCTGATGCTGAGCTTCGATGACCTCGGGACGAAAATCCCCCAGACGGTCATCCCAGGAGTGAGCGCCCAATTCAGTCGCGGCGACAGGGCTTTGTTCCAGCACCCGCATGAGCCAGGTAGTGGCGCGTTCGTAAAATAAAGCCTCGTTGGTCATTCAGTCCCTCCCTAAGAAAACATGCCCTAGAAAACGGACATCCATGCTGCCAATCTAAAATAACGTTCCCTGCTCGGTCCGCGTGTAGGGGATTCCCAGATGTTCATACGCCAACCGCGTGGCAGTGCGCCCGCGGGGGGTGCGGTCAATGAAGCCCAGCTGCAATAGATACGGTTCCACAACATCCATAATCGTATCGGAGGCTTCGCCGATCGAGGCGGCAATCGTCTCCAAGCCAACCGGTCCCCCGTCGAATTTCTCGATGATGGCGCGCAACACGCGCCGGTCAAGGTCATCCAGCCCCATGGCGTCTATTTCCAGAAGGGAGAGCGCCTCAGCGGCAATGCCGGCAGTGATAGTGCCATCGCCGCGCACCTGAGCATAATCGCGCACGCGCCGCAGCAGACGCAATGCCACACGGGGCGTCCCCCGCCCGCGGCGCGCAATCTCATCGCGTCCCTCAGGCGCCATCGGAACCTTGAGCGCACGCGCGGCACGCTCCACAATCTCTGCCAACGCCGCCTGTTCATAGAAATCCAAGCGGTACACGGCGCCAAAGCGCGTCCGCAACGGGGCAGAGAGCAGCGCCAGGCGCGTCGTGGCGCCAATCACCGTGAAGTGCGGCAGGCTCAGCCGGACCGTGCGCGCTCCAGGTCCCTGACCGATCACCAGGTCCAGGGCAAAATCCTCCATCGCCGGGTAGAGAACCTCCTCCACCACCTTGCCCAGGCGGTGAATCTCATCAATAAACAGCACTTCCTTTTCATGCAGGTTGCTCAAAATGGCGGCGAGGTCGCCCGCGCGCTCGATAGCAGGTCCGGCGGTGATGCGGATGGGGGCGCCCATCTCGTTGGCGCAGATGTGCGCCAACGTTGTCTTGCCCAAGCCCGGCGGTCCATAGAAGAGCGTGTGTTCAAGCGCCTCATTGCGCCCCTTCGCCGCCTCAATGAGGATGCGAAGATTCTCGCGAACGCGCTCTTGCCCAATGAGATCATCCAAATGTTTGGGACGCAGCGCCCGGTCGAGGGCGGCTTCTTCGGGTTCACCTTCCGGTGATAGATTGCGATTATGGCTCATCGTGTTTTCCAATATTTGCGCACGGGACCCGCGCCAGGTTCCTCGAAGACAGCCCAGGCAAAGCCATGCGCGATGAGAAATTCGTGCTGTTTGGATTCAGAAAGGGTACTTGCCGGGCAGAGGATGATGCTGCCGCCAGCTTTGG
>JAKJAC010000080.1:10466-17521 GCA_022707705.1 Chloroflexota bacterium | reverse complement strand
GCCGACGACTCCACCGCCAACGCAACAGCCGACATCAGAACCGACTCAGCCCCCAACGCAGGAGCCGACGCAACCGCCAACCCAAGAGCCGACACAACCGCCAACCCAGGAGCCAACACAACCGCCGACTCAAGAGCCGACGCCTGAGCCGACAACTCCACCACCACCTCCGCCGCCGTGATAACGTTGCAGCGATGTCTGGAAGCCCGTTAATTGGCAAACCAATGCGCCCCCCCCCCGGTTGAGCAGGTGTAGCAGTTCTTGAGGGGGCGCGCTTGACAAAGTAGTATTCGAAGGAGGGAGGCAATGTCTATGGTGAAGCATGTCCTGGTGGTTTCTTTGGTGTTCCTTTGCTTTCTGCTGGTGTTGCCGGCAGAGGTGCGGGCGGAGAAGTTTCCCCCCCCAGAATCGCAATGCCTGATACCTGAGGTAACGCCCTCGGCTAGCCCGATTGGCATTCAGGGTACCGATTTCTGGACCTGGCGTGGTCCTCGATACGACTTGGAAGCTGATCAGGCTCCCATGGTAACGCAGATTGTTGTTGATCCAACCAACCCCGACATCATTTATGCGGGGACAAATCAGGGCGTCTACCGCAGCGCGGATGGCGGGGAGATGTGGTCGCCTGCTAATGGTGGTCTCGGTGGATACGGTGACCTGGTAATAAGTGGGTTGGCCATTGATCCTGTGGATCCCAAAGTCGTTATCATTGGAACTTGGGGATATGGTCTGCTTAAATCTATCGATAGTGGCTCCACCTGGACTCGACTCGCGGATCCTCTGCGACCCACACAGATGGAGGCAGACGGCGACAGCGTATTGCCTCCCCCAGAGGTTATCGCTGGGGGACCGAGTAATATCTTTAATCTAGATGCTCCTTCACGCAATGAGATCGAGGCTCCCATCACCTGGGCACGCACTGCGGTGCGCCGGGTGACTATCAACCCGGCGAATCGTAACGATTTGTATGCTTGTGTGGATGATGGAAATGGACTCTACCGTAGTACCAGCGGTGGTACTTCATGGACCAAGATCACGTTAGGGACTGGTAGCGCTCGAACGTACACCTTTGCGCCGTCCAATAACAACGTGCGTTACGCTTCCTTCGGCACCTGGACAACCAGCGGAGGATTCTATCGCACGACCAATGGCGGTAGTTCGTGGAGTCCCATGGGTGAGGGTACCATCAACTACACCGTGATCGCTGTGGCAATCCATCCCACCAACGCCAACATTGTGGTGGTGGGAACCTCTGGCGGTGGGCTTTTCCGTACATCTGATGGCGGCGTGAATTGGTCTCCCGTCAATACTGGCGTCTCGGATACTTCTATCTACTCAGTCGCTTTCTCCAAGAGTAGCCCTAGCATTGTCTATGCTGGGGGATATTCGTGGATTTACCGCAGCGCCGATGGCGGCGTTACCTGGTCCAATGCTGATAACACTTTCCCCACCTATTATGTGGAGGGTTTGGCGATCCATCCGACCTCTGCAGATCGTGTGTGGGCTGGCGCAAACCGATTCCCCTATGGTGGCGTTTACAAACGTACGAGCAGCGGCAGTGCTTTTGCACTGAAGGGCGCTGGCATGGACGGCACCTTCGTGCTCGACATCACGAAAGATATCAACAACGCCAATATTCTCTATGCGACAACCTGGGGCGCAGGCATGTTCCGCAGCTATGATCAGGGCGCAACCTGGCATGCTATCTATGGTGTCCCTTACGTGTATTCCATCGAAGCGACCCAGGGACCGACGGGGACAATTCTTTATGCCGGCACGTTCTACAGTGACTGGGGGGTGCTCAAGAGCTGGGATCAGGGAAACACCTGGTATGAGGTGAGTTGGAGCTACCCTAGCTACATTTCTTTCGATATCGAGTCTATTCATGGAGATACGGACCAGCTCGTTGCTGCAACCTATCGTGGAATCCAATACAGTACCGATGGTGGAGTGACTTGGAATGCGGCAACGGGTCTGACTGATGGGATCGTTTTGCGTCTGTGTGAATTTATGGACACTGGACAGTTACTTGCGGCGACTTACGGCGGTGGATTGTACTACAGCAACGGTGGTGTTTCATGGGTAACCCGTGCCAGCGGTATGACTGGACCCTATGCCAACTATACTTACGCTGTGGTTTGTTCGCCTAACACAGCTGGATTGGCTTACGCTGGCGCGTATCAGGCTTATCGCAGTACCAATTATGGAGCCAACTGGACAGCCATGAATACGGGCCTGGCGAATGATTATGTCCGCGCTCTGGCAATTGCGCCTGGAAGTGGCGAGGTCTTCGCCGGGTTATATACTCAAGGCGCCTACTATACTCCTTCTGGTAGTACAAATTGGAAATGGATCAATACCGGCTTGCGGGAACGTCGCATCCGCTCCATGATTGTCGTCGCTTCGTCGCCGGTTAAGGCATTTGCGGGCACGAATGGATGGGGGGCTTGGGAATTCACGTTGGTGCGGGGAGCAGCGGCGGTTTATCTGCCATTGGTGATCCGTAATTACCAACCAGGCGTTGTTCCTGGAATTTACGGACAGGTAAATCTGGGTGGGGTGCCAGTGAGCGGTGTATCTTTGCAGTTGCGGTATTTCGATGGCAGCACCTGGTCTACACGAGCTACAACAACCACTGATACGGGTGGGAAGTACAGCTTTACGGGTATTCCTGCTCTCAGTTCTGGTCAGCGATACTATGTGCTTTATGATAACCCCAGTGGTACTGCAAATGGGCGTTTGTGGGGCTGGTATGGAGCTGATATCATTTCTTACACGGGCACGGCAATGGTGTCAGGCGGCAATTTCGATATCAAGGATATTACGTTGCAGTCGCCATCCAATGGGGCAACGGTCACGCTACCGGCTACTTTCCGGTGGGGCTTACGTGGCATCACTTCTGATCATTATCGAGTTTTCTTCTACGACAGTGTGGCGGATGAGAGTGCATTGACCAATGATCTCAACTACGTAAGTCAGATCAATATTACTGGCTTGCCTGATGGATGGCCTTCTGGGCGTACGTATTTTTGGTGGGTGTGGGTTTGCCAGGACTCGACTTGTACAGCATATGGTGAGGCATTTAGCTCTCACACAGTCACGATCCATTATACTATGTTACAGAATGGGGGTAGCAATACCATTTCCGACATCGTTTGGCAGACTCCTGCCACTAGAGAAAGGGAGAAACTGTCGCCATAGATGCGGCTGCAGCAGTAGGCTTTTTTCCTACAATGGCAATATTGGCTAGACAGGTGCTAGACATAACTTGCGAAAGTCCCAATAGCCTGGTTCTCGCAGCGGTTTTGCCGTTCTGACTCTGAACCCCCTGCGCCACACCGAGTAGAGAAGGGGCAGGGGGATGAGGTCTAGTTTGTTTTGCCACCGTAGTTTTTTTGAGGGAGGCGGCTTATGCGATTAAGGGATGGAGTGAGATTTCAGCAAAGAAACCGTGTTGTTTGCGCAACCTTGTTTCTGTTGCTTGCCAGTTGCACCTCGGATGCGACACCTATGTTGCCGGATATTCCTACGGTGACGCCAACTTCGCTTCCTACTGCCACTCTGCCCCCTTCACCAACACCCACAACGGTGATTGTGTTAGCCACTTCTACGCCTAAATCAACTTCAACCCCAACACCGACGAGTACACCGCGTCCTACGGCGACGCCTTCTGTTGAGCAACTCCGTGCGCAGTATCCTGAGATTGCGTTGCTATTGGACAATCCTGAAGTGCAACCGGTGTACAAGGATTTGCTGGTGATTTACCAACAGGGGGGACAGCAAAGTGTGGTCAACTACGCCCGGCAGCATGGCGTCCTCACCGATGCAGGGGCAATGCGGGCAGCGTTGACTCTGGATACGGAGGATACGGCGCCGGTTGTTGCTCGTTTGCAGGACATGGGTGTAAAAGTGCTTAGCACTTCTGGCAATCGCATCGAAATTGCTGTGCCGTTGACCTTGCTGCGAGCGCAAGCGAGTCGTCCTGGTGCGATTCTCAACCAACTAACACAGATCGAACACGTGGTAGGGTTGGTGCCGCCGGGGTGAGTAGGAGAGAGGTGGTAAGTGCAGCAGAGTAGAGGGGAATCGGTGAAAAGGTGGTGTGGTAAGTTGGATACGCTTCACCGAGGTTTTTTCGGAAGCGCCTTTTCCCGATCTCTCCTGTTTGGCAGTGTGCCTCTTGTCACCAGGAGGTTGCGATGAGTTTGAACATAGGTGATGTGCTCCAGGGACGCTATCGTGTCGCCCGTCTGCTCGGACAGGGTGGAATGGGAGCAGTCTACCGTGTTTGGGACATGCGGCTAAACGCACCACGCGCGGTGAAGGAGATGACGCCGCAGCCTGACCTCAACGGGGAGACTCTTGCACAATTGCAGCAGCAATTTCAGCAAGAGGCGGCAGTGTTGGCAAATCTCAGCCATCCTCATCTGGTTCGGGTAACCGATTTCTTCGAGGAAGGTGGAAATGCCTACCTGGTGATGGATTTCATCGAGGGCGAGAGCCTGGCGGCGCGAATTGCCAGAGAGGGATGCCTCCCGGAATCTCAGGTGCTTGCCTGGGCAGATCAGTTGCTCGACGCCTTGGAATATTGTCATGGGCGGGGTATTATTCACCGTGATATCAAGCCCCAGAATGTCATTGTGCGTTCTGATGGTCGTGTGATCCTGGTGGATTTTGGGTTGGTTAAGCTCTGGAATCCCGGTGATCCGCGCACGCGTACGGTGATCCGCTCCATGGGAACGCCGGAGTATGCTCCGCCCGAACAGTACGATTCTCAGTCAGGTTTCACTGATGCGCGCAGCGATCTTTACAGTTTGGGGGCGACTCTATATCATGCTCTCACCGGTCAGACTCCACCCACCGCAACGATGCGTATTGTCAACCCTTCCTCGCTGGTGCCTGTGCGGCGTCTCAATCCGCAGGTAAGTCCCTATCTAGAAGCAATCTTGTTGCGAATGTTGGAATTGCGTCCTGAGGTGCGTTTCCAAACTGCAACAGAGCTGCGCATGGCGTTGCGGCAGTCGGGTGGGTTGGCTCATCCCCCCGCTGCCTTTGCAGGCACTGCTGTAATGGGGGTGGGAGGTCCACCTGGCGCCGGTTATCCGTATGTGCCTTCCGCCCCGGCATCACCGATTCGCCCATTTCCCTGGAGAATTCTGGGACTAACCCTGGCTTTGCTGGTTGTGTTGGTGTTGGCAGGACTTACACTGGCTAATCTGATTGAGCGTGGACGCGGGACACCGGTGACAATTGGGGACATTACATTGACTGCGGAAATTGAGACGCAGACGGTGACTCCTGAGGAAGTACCTGTTACGCAGGAAGTCCTGGCGACTGAAACCGTGACACCACCGACCGCAGAGCAAGTGACTGAGGTTCCCACGGCAACTGAACCCCCCACTGCCGCCCCCACAGAGACTGCAACCGCGACCGCGGTTCCGACTGCGATACCTACGTCCACGCCATCTCCCACCAAGACTTCGCCGCCGGCGGCGACGCCTACCCCCGCTTGTCCGGAGGTAACAGGTCCTTTTGCAGATATTTGGAGGGCGGAGCAAACCCGACTGGGTTGCGCTACTAATGAGGCGCACTCTAGTTGGTTGGCGGTAGAAAACTTCGAGAAAGGGCTGATGTTCTGGCGCGAGGATAGCGATCGTATTTTTGTGGTGTATCAGAGTGGGACATGGCAGGGATTTGCCAATACCTGGCGTGATGGCGATCCCACCTACACCTGTGGAACTGAAACAACGCCACCCACGCCGCTGCGAGGTTTTGGCAAAGCCTGGTGCTCTAGCACCACCGTGCGCGAAGGGCTTGGTTCGGCGTTGGACCTTGAACGCGGTTTTGATAGCACGTTACAGGATTTCGAGCGTGGCATCATTCTGCGGATGGATACAGGCACGATTTATCTGCTGTTTGCGGATGGAAAGTGGAGTAAACGCTAATGCCCTATATGAAAGTATGCCCAAAATGCGGTGCGAAAAATGTCGAAGCCAATTCTCCAGCGCCGGGTGAACGCTGGTTTTGCAGCCAATGCGGCACCAGATTGGATGACGCAGAGGTTGCCGGCAAGCCTGGAGCGGCAGCAGCTCCTGCTGGAGGTGAAGCGATTCTGGGGCGAGTATTGCGGGAATTCCGTGGTGTCTTTGGCAGGCCTAAATCTGCGCCGACTTCACCCGCACCACCTGTGCGCCGGCAACCGCGCACGAGCGTTCTGGTTGAGAAGCCTGCAACAGCGGGGGCGCCCGTCCCGGTTACACCAGCTCCAACTCCCCGTATAACCGCTGTCCAGACTGCACCACCATCACGCCCAGATTCCTTGCCATCGGCTTCATCTACGCCGCAGGTGACGTCACAACCTGCACCGCAGATTGCGCCGCAGGCTACGCCGCCATCTGCGTTTGCCCACCGAGTCATTACCGCACCTGCAGGCGTTCCAGATGAGGCTGCTTCCAGCGGGAGCATGAAACCTTTTACGCCGGGTGCGATTTTTGCACAACGTTACCACATCCTCACGACGCGGGAGCTGAGTTATTCGATCTATTATGATGCGATTGACCTGCTTTGCCCGAATGCTGCATGTCGCACTCTACAGTCACAAATCCCCTCTGGTGGATTGTGCGCACGCTGCTCGACGCCTCTGAATACGGTATTGATTCATGAGCGCCATGTTTCTGGTGAGGACAACTTGCCCCCTGATGCGGCAGTTCTCGCTTTGAGCCATACAAATCACCCTGATATTCTGTTGCACCGCGATATACTGGCTTTTCAACAGGCAGTATATACAGTTGTGGAACACCCGGGTCGTTGGGGCGTGCTGGTGCGTGGGCGACGGGCGCGTTCGCCCGAGGACGCGCTTATGGTGTTGGGACCGATCGGACGCGTGGCGATTTATCTGCATCAGCAAGGTCTCGCTTTCACTCCGGCAACAACATCGCTGATGGAAAATCTGGAACGCCTGGTGACTTTTGGCGGTAATGGGGCAGTAAAAGTGGCTGATCTTAGCGCCTGCGCGCCGTTTTTGGGACACGATGTGGGGCGGGCACAGGTGGCAC
>JAKJAC010000080.1:3725-10456 GCA_022707705.1 Chloroflexota bacterium | reverse complement strand
GCACGCGATATTGCATTTCTGGGGCAGACCCTGGGCTATCTTACAACGGGGACACCGCCTATTGCTGGCGCGCTGGAGGCGATTCCGGAAGAGCATCGTGGAGTGATTGAGGCGGCTTTGCAGGGGCAATATCCGACAGTGGCGGCGATGTTGGCGAGTCTTTCGATGGCACCTGCACCGGCGATAGGGCGCCCGCTCAAACCCATTCACGGGCAGGCAACCGATCCAGGACGCAAACATGCTCGCAACGAAGATTCTGTGGTTACATTCACCTTTGATAAAGCCCAACAGGGGGGAGCTGTACCCATCGGTTTTTACATGGTGGCAGATGGAATGGGGGGGCATGATGCCGGCGATGTCGCCAGTCGTATGGTTTACCAGGTTGTGACGGAATGGATTCTCAAAAGCAAAGTACTTCCTGATTTACGCAAAGAGACTCGTAAATTGACTACCGAGAATATACCAGGGAATCTGCTTAAGGAGGCGGTTCAGGCGGCGAACAAGGTGCTTGCCCGTCACGCCAGCGCGCAGCAGAGCAATATGGGGTCCACAGTTACCACGGCGCTGGTCATCGGGAATATCGCCACGATTGCCAATGTGGGCGATAGCCGCACCTATTTGTTGCGGGAAGGGCAGTTACGGCAGATAACTCAGGACCATTCCCTTGTAGCGCGGTTGGTGCAAGCGCATGTGATTACGCAGGAACAGGTGCGTAGCCACCCACAACGGAATCAGATTTTTCGTTCCTTGGGACAACAGGAGAACGTGGAAGTAGATACCTTCACTGTGCTACTATCGCGCGGCGACCGGTTGATTCTGTGTTGCGATGGCTTGTGGGAGATGGTGTTGGATGCTGAGATTCAACGTCTGGTTGAAACGGCACGTAGCCCACAGCAGGCATGTGATGCCCTGATTTCAGCAGCGAATGCGGCAGGTGGTGAGGATAATATCTCGGTGATTGTGGTGGAAATGGAGTAGCTTAGGTAGGGTTTGTTCGACACTGGCGGCAATGTGGAGAAAATCAAGAATGCTTAGGTCAAAATCACGATTTCTATTGATTGGGTTACTGGTGGGATTGGCAGCGTTGGGGCTGTTGTTGGGGTGGGGTGCTCACGCGCTAGCGGATTGGTTGGGGTTGCCCGCTTCGGTCAGCCCTTCGCCAGAGACGCCAATAATGCCCACACAGACACCTGAAATCACGGTGACAATACCTCCGGAAATTCTATCACCAACCTCAACACTGGCGCCGCAGCAGCAGATTGTTGTCCAACCGGACGAGAGTCTATATGCCGTCTGCCGTCGCTATTGCCCGCAGAATTGGGGATTAGTGACTTTCGATGATGCGCTAAGACAATTTTCTGAGCAGGTGGCTATGCTTAACAATCTGGCTTGGAATGATGCTATCCAGGGTTATGATATCCATCCTGGAAATGTGCTAGAAATGCCACCCTGCCCAGCGCGATAAGTCACACAATCATAGAACTGTACTGGCAATTTGCATTCATCATCTATATTCAACGCCGAATTGGCGACGGGGACATAGGTATCCTTTGACCGGTTAATCTCTATACATGCAAAACAGATTCTCTGAATTACCATTAGGGCACGCTCTGCAAGGGCGTTATCAAATCATCAAGAAGCTGGGTTCTGGTGGTTATGGTTCCGTTTATCTGGCGGAAGACCTGCGCTTACGCGGGCGCCAGGTCGCAGTGAAGGAGCTTAGCGACCCCTCGGACTCAGCACAGCAGCTCTTTAAGCAGGAAGCGCAGGTGTTAGCTGCGCTCGATCATCCTGGACTGGTGCGGGTCTCGGATTTCTTTGGTGAGGGGCGCAGTTATTATCTTGTGATGGATTACATCGCCGGACGGGATTTGCTAGACCTGGTTGTTGATGCGGAAAAACAACGTCGCCATTTACCTATTGAGAAGGTGATAGACTGGATGACTCAGATTTGCGATGCAGTGGGATATCTGCATCAACAGCAACCGCCTATCATCCATCGTGATATCAAGCCGAACAATGTCCGCCTTACACAGAAGGAGCGGGCTGTGTTGGTTGACTTTGGAATTGCCAAGATCGATCCCAAAGCCAAGACGCAGGTGATGGCGAAAGCGGTATCGCAAGGTTTTTCCCCACCGGAGCAATATGGTCTGGGCAGCGGTACGGATGCACGCTCCGATGTGTATGCCCTTGGGGCAACGCTCTATTGCGTGGTTACACTTACGCCGCCCTCTGATAGTTTCGAGCGCTTGATGCGCGGGGCAGCGCTCACGCCGCCTTCGCAGTTGAATTCGAAGGTGAGTTCCGCTCTGGAGAAGGTTATTCTGCAGGCAATGTCGGTGAACATTGCGCAGCGTTATAGTGATGCGGGTGAGATGTTAGCGGCGCTACAGACAGCCACAGGACGCCCAGTCACCCAACGACCTAGCGCTGCAGTTGTCCGGCGTCCATTGATGGCACCCATAGCCTCGCAGCACACGCCTGTTCCCCCCTCACGCATCGAAAGCAGCAAACCGCAAAGCGCTGTACCCAGCGCCGCAGTCACGCCGCAACGTCCCTCCACGGTTGGCAGCAGTTCCTCTCCTGGGGTAACCTGCCCACAATGTGGCGCGCTGGTACGACTGGGGGCGCGCTTTTGTCCTCAGTGTGGCAAGACGATGGATACGAGTCATCGTTGCCCCAAATGTGCTACGCCATATCGTTCTGGTGCGCGTTTTTGTGCCAAGTGTGGTGGAACTTTGCCTATCACTGCGCCGCCCGATGCCGCGATTCAGATTCCATCTACCCCATCAACGCCATCACCGGGACCGGTTGCTATTGAAGAGGTTGCCCTAACACCACCACCTCCACCACCGAATTACGCTGCAGAAGGGCTACAGCATTTTCAGGCTGGGCGCTTCAAAGAAGCTACGGTTGCATTCGAATCTGCATTGCAGGTCGAAGCACAACCAGTTGACCTATATGTGGCTTTGGGAAAAGCCTATTCGCAGTTACAACAACACGATGCTGCCGTTACGGCGTTGGAAAAGGGGCTGGAGCAGCATCCGCAGGCGCCTGAACTTCATGTCGCCTTGGGGAAAACGCTCCTGGCTATGGAACGTCCTGCAATAGCGCTGGAGCACCTGGAACAGGCTTTGGGCTTGACGCCCGGCGATGCTGACCTGGCGCTGTTAACTTCAAATACGGCTTTCGATTTGGGACGTTATAGTGCTGCTGCGGCGAATCTAGAGCTCCTTCTTCGAACGCGTTCGCAAGACCCTGTTTTCCGGGGTCGTGTAGCAACCTGTTATTTGTTGACTGGTCGTGTGGCTGAGGCTGAGCCTTTAGTGCGAGATTTGCTTCAGCAGGAGAGCTTGCCGCCGGCGGAGTTGGAGTTTCTTAAAGGGTTGCTTAACTATAAGAAAGGGAGCCAACGTTGGGCGATGCGGAATTTCCATGATGCACTACGGTTGGATCCACGATACGCGCTGGCGGAATTCTTCGTGGGTGAGATTTATGCAGAATGGCGACGTTGGCGTGAGGCACTTGAGGCATATGAGAGAAGTATCACACTCAACCCGAGCGCGCCCGCAGCGCATATGGGTCTGAGCGCGTGCTGGCAGGCTCTGGGGGACTCTATCAAGGCGGAAGATTCGCGGCAACGCGGCTTGGCGCTCGACCCGGATTTGGTTGCCAACACTTGATTGCATCCAGGGAAGGAGACTTATGCGACTAAACACAGGGCAAATTGTCAACAATCGTTATCGTGTGGCACGATTGCTTGGTCAGGGAGGGATGGGGGCTGTGTACCGGGCCTGGGACCTCACCTTGAATATCCCTGTGGCGTTGAAAGAAATGGTCCCCGACCCTTCTGCGTCTCCACAGGAACTGGCGCAATTTAGGGAGCAGTTTCAACAAGAGGCGCTGGTCCTTGCGGGACTGGTACATCCTAATCTCCCCCGTGTGACAGATTTCTTTGAATGGGGTGGACGTGATTATCTCGTGATGGATTTTGTTGAAGGGGAGAACCTGGCTACCTTGATTGACCGCCAGGGAGCGCTTCCGGAAGCGCAAGTATTACGTTGGGCGCTGGAGCTGCTGGATGCCCTGGAGGCTTGTCATCAGCGCCGGATTCTGCACCGCGATATCAAGCCGCAAAATATCATCATTTGTGCGGATGGTCGGGCAGTATTGGTGGATTTTGGGTTGGTGAAACTGTGGGATCCTCACAATCCCCAGACACAGCGCATCATCGCAGGGATGGGCACGCGCGAATATGCCTCTCCCGAACACTTTGGCATGCGTGGTTGGCATACAGAGCCACGCAGTGATATCTACAGCCTGGGGGCAACTTTGTATCATGCCTTCACCGGACAGGAACCACCCTCTGCGATGGCGCGCTTTACAGATGGTGATACACTCGCCCCACCTCGTACTCTAGGGTTGCGGTTGCAATCGAAGACTGAAACAGCATTATTGCAGGCGATGGCGCTAGACCCCAACCGCCGTTTCCCGCACGTTCAGGCGATGCGCGCGGCGCTCGGGGGAGC
Source organism: Chloroflexota bacterium (assembly GCA_022707705.1). Classification (GTDB taxonomy): domain Bacteria; phylum Chloroflexota; class Anaerolineae; order B4-G1; family SLSP01; genus JAAZNO01. The sequence continues at coordinate 5,927 of JAKJAC010000080.1, read as the reverse complement.
AGTGCCGCAGACTAAGCCGGAGGCGCGCCACCAGGATAGGGCAACAATGACCGCAGCGCCTCCGGGGCGACCTTCCCAGTGGCGTTGGGAGTTGGCTACCGCATTGGCGATGGCGGTGATGGGCATGTTGGCGGTGCAATTTTTGCTCTTCTTCAGGTATACTTTTCTGGTACAAATCATCGGACTCACAATCGGAGCCTTGCTGCTTGGGGGCTTGGGGTGGTTTGTGGGAGATACAATCTTTCAGGCGCTCACGCTTCCCAAGACTGAGGCAGCTGCTGTCGCTGCACCGCCATCGGGCGGCGCGCGACCCACTCAGCGCCTTGTGATTTCTACGCGCAAGATAATGCGGAAACTTACCCCCGTGCAGCAGATTGGTCTATTGGTGGGACTGGTGATTTTGGCTGCCGGTGCTGCCTGGGTGTTGGGTCCCATCGTTGCGGAGGTTCCCTTCCTGTGGCTTAATCTCCCTTCTTATGCGTTTGCGGCGCCTTTAGCATGGGCGGCAATGGGACGCAAGCCCTGGCGTGCTGGCGCCGCGCATATTCTGGTGACCTCTATTGGTGGGGCAGCTCTCCGGGCGAGCACAGGCGGGGGTGCAGCTTTGCCAGCACTATTCATGGTTTCGGTAGTGGGTGCGCTCTTTGCATGGTTTGTGTGGCGGGGAAAAGGCGCCTGATTGGGGTTTCTGCACGCATGTGCTGAAAGGAAGGACTGGATGCTAGAACCGGGGCAGTTATTACAGAATCGTTATCGTGTGATTGCACCCTTAGGGCAAGGTGGGATGGGAGCGGTCTACCGCGCCTGGGACACACGGCTGAATGTTGCCGTGGCGCTCAAGGAGATGTTGGCGCAACCAGGAACTGAGCCTGCCTTGCTAGAGCGTTTGCGCGAGCAGTTTTACCAGGAAGCAACCGTTCTGGCGCGGCTTAGCCATCCTTATCTGGTCCGCGTGACGGATTTTTTCCTTGAAGGACCACACGCCTACCTCGTGATGGATTTTGTCCAGGGGGAGAGCCTGGATAGCATCATTAAGCGCGAAGGAGCACTTGCTGAATCCAGGGTGCTCACCTGGGCTGAGCAATTGCTTGATGCTCTTGAGTATTGCCATGAGCAGGGAATCATTCACCGCGATATTAAGCCGCAAAATGTAATCATTCGTCCCGATGGTCGGGCTATGCTGGTGGATTTTGGCTTGGTGAAACTGTGGAATCCGAATGACCCTCGTACGCAGACCGTCATGCGGGGTCTGGGAACGCCTGAATATGCACCCCCAGAGCAATATGACACGCAGTCCGGTCATACCGACCCGCGCAGCGATATTTACAGCCTCGGCGCGACCCTTTATCATGCGCTAACCGGACAGGCTCCGCCGACAGCGACGCAACGCATCGCCCGGCGTGCTGCTTTTCAGCCTCCGCGTTTGCTCAATCAACAACTCTCTTCAACCACCGATGCGGCTATCTTGCAGGCGCTGGAACTGACGGTGGAATATCGTTTCCCATCGGCGACGGCGATGGCGCAGGCTTTACGCAGCAAAGGGCGCCCTGCCACACCGCCGCCCTCACCGCCGATGCCTTCTGCAACCGTGCCCTACCCCAAACCCGTTGCGACGACACCTCCTGCCTATGGACTGACGCAATACCCGCCGCCGGCTATTCCCTCTGCACCTCAAGGCGTTCCGGTACAGAGGCCTCCGTCATATGGACAGAGAGAATATCCTTATGGGGCTGCGGTCCCGGGCGCTCCACCTGCTGGTCAAGCGGGGGGATATGGTCCTCCTCCGGCAGGCGTTCCCGTTGCCGCTACGCGACGAAAAATGGGCTTATACGTGGCGTTGATTGGCCTTATTCTTCTATTGATTGCAGGCTTGGGATTGGTGTATGCCGGTACCGAGGGGGTTGGTCCTTTGGCGCAGTTTTTCGTTATTGCATCGCCAAGCCCGCAGATTTCTGAAAAGACTGTTATCGCAGAAATTACGGCATCTGCTACTCCTGCTCTGTCAACATTTACATCTACGCCGGCGCTGGTTACTATTACAGCATCCCCAACCTCGGCTGCAGCTGCAACTTCAACTCCTGCCCCAACCTCGACGCCAGCACCTACCGATACGCCAGTGCCAACGGTCACGCCGACTGCTACACCGCGTCCGGCGACTGCTACCGCTGTCCCTCCAACCGTCACTTCTGCGCCAGCGCGTCC
>JAKJAC010000080.1:0-3688 GCA_022707705.1 Chloroflexota bacterium | reverse complement strand
TCTGGATTTCGACCGCGATGTGGATTGGCGCCGTGGCGATGAACCTTATGGCACATTTGCTCGCTCGGGTGAGCAGGCGCGTTCTGGTTCGTCTGGCAAATTGGAGTATGATTTCCCTGCAGTAGAGCGAAACTACGTTGTTTTTCGCTCCAATCCGTCAGTCTCGTTGGGAGGGCAACCAAAAGGGCTGACGGCTTGGGTTTATGGCGATGGGTCAGGGCATTTTCTGAACGCCTGGATTAAGGACAGCGCGGGTGAGATACGCCAGTATACATTTGGGCGAGTATCGCATCAAGGTTGGCGTCAGATGACAGCTCGTTTTGATGATGGCGCGGGTTGGCCTAATGGTCCCATCAGCGGCACCAATAATGGTCAGTTGGACTTTCCGGCGCAATTCTACGCTTTTGTGCTTGATGGCGTCCCTGATGGCTCGGCAAGTCGTGGCGCTATCTACATGGATGATCTCAGCGTATTTTACGATTGATACCCACGCCGAAAGGGCTTGGTTTTTCAGATTGATTGGATAGATGATCAGGTTGGTGCTGATCCTCTCGAACACTTTTCTCCTGGAGGTTTTATATGGCACTTGATCCTGGACAATTATTACAGGAGCGCTATCGTATTGTGGCTTTGTTGGGTGAGGGAGGTATGGGGGCGGTCTATCGCGCCTGGGACACGCGATTGAATGTCGCGGTCGCACTTAAGGAAATGCGTCCTCAACCTGGATTGGATCCGGCGACGCTCGCTGGTTTGCGTGATCAATTTCGTCGGGAAGCGACAATTCTTGCGCGACTCAGCCATCCGAATCTTGTACGCGTGACGGATTTCTTCGAGGATGGTAGCAATGCCTATCTTGTAATGGATTTTGTGCTGGGGGAGAGTCTGGCAGACAAACTGATGCGTGAGGGAGCGCAATCCGAAACCCAAGTTATTGCGTGGGGTCGCCAATTGCTTGATGCTTTGGCGTACTGTCACGCAGAAGGCATCATCCACCGCGATATCAAGCCTCAGAATGTGATTATTCATGCTACCGGCAAGGCAGTGTTGGTGGATTTTGGGCTGGTGAAGTTGTGGAATCCCAATGACCCGCGCACGCAGACGATTATGCGTGGCATGGGTACGCCAGAATATGCCCCGCCGGAGCAGTATGATACCCATAGTGGTCATACAGATGCTCGAAGTGATCTTTATAGCCTTGGGGCGACGCTCTATCATGCGCTTACCGGGCAGGCGCCCGCAACAGCGACGCAGCGTATGGCAATGCCGGGCGCTTTCAAGCCGTTGCGAACTATCAATACCCAGGTCTCTCCGTCCATGGAAGCTGTCATATCGCGGGCGATGGAACTGCAGTTGGATCGCCGTTTTCCCTCGGCGGGAGCGATGACCGATGCTCTGGTGAGCCAACGCGCTGTGCAGTCTTTTCCAGCTACTGTCCCGGCTGAGGCTCGCCCGGTTTATCAACCGGTTGGAACGCCGATGTCTCCTCCTCCAGCTGCGCCTGGCTATTCTTCGTTGCCGCCAGCTGCTTCCATGCCTGCAGCTCTGGCTACGCCACCCAAAAAACGGATTTCTCCATGGGTCTGGATTATTGGGGGGCTGGGTGTACTTATTCTTGGGGCGAGTATTATTTGTGGAGCATTGTTCCTGATTCGCGGTAGGGGCTTGTTTAGCAATCCGACTGAAGCGCCTACGGCTACAGCAAGCGTGCGTGTGCCCCCAACTTCATTGCCGGAGTTACAGACTCCAACGCCTCGTGCGCCTGCCCCGACTGCAGTTCCTCTACAACCAGAACTCACAGCCGCTCCTGCTGCTGGTGGTTTCCAGCTCACCGTTGAGAACTTCAGCGGTTATGACATCTGCTACGTTCAGATTTCTTCTTCTGATAGCGATAGCTGGGGGGAAGACTGGCTTGGCGGCGAGGAGCTCATCTATTCGGATAGTTCGCGGGTGTTTGATGTTCCTGAAGGCACCTATGATGTCAAATTAAGCGATTGTGATGAAGTGGTGCTTGCGACTGCCTGGAAGGTGAGTCAGGATTATACGCTTACTGTAGGCGGTGTTGGACTGGTTTCGTTATGGGTGAAAAATGATTCCAGCAAGGAAATCTGTTATGTCTTTGTCTCTCCGACCACAGCGGATTCTTGGGGTGATGATTGGCTCGGCGAGAGCGAGTCCATTGAATCTCAAGGGGGGCAGCGCATATTCTTCCTCAACCCAGGAAGATACGACCTGCTAACGCAAGATTGCGATGGCAATGACCTGGTTTCGGAATTTGATGTGGATTTCCAGTCGGATCTAGATTGGACGATTACGGACTGAGGGGGTGTTTCGTACAAAGGAGGCATCTAATGCAATGTCCGCAGTGCGGTTTTGAAAACCGCGATGATGCGCGCTTTTGCAAACGCTGTGGACACGGGTTGGAGGCTGCAACGCCTTCTAAGGCTGTACCCAGCCCGCCACCGCACTGTCCTGCATGTGGGGCTGCATTGAAGCCAGCTGCGCGCTTTTGTGCGCGTTGTGGTCAGGCACTGGAACCGCCGTCAGCACGGCAATCTGCCCCATCTCCGTCGCAATCTGTGGTACCTGCCTCGCCCACCGCGGCTCCTGCGTACCGGGAACCGCCGGGCTGGGTACAGCCCGTGATACCTGTGGGGACTGCCATCTCTGGTGCATCGGGACCTTCGCCGGACAATCATACAGAACGCGGTGCTGTGAAAGCACTGTACCCAGTGCTGTTGTTGGCGTTGGTGGCTTTGGGATTGATGTTTTGCCTGAGCTGCTGTGGGGTTTTGGCGTTAGGGTTGCTGCCGTCGCTGAGTGACGCTCCTCCCCCTGCGATATCTGGTGATCCAGCAGGACACGATATTTCCATCCTGGTGCGGGAGTCCTATCTGAACGAAAACCTTGTGGCATTTCTACCAGAAAAGGGATTGCAGGATGCATCTCTAGACATTCAACCCAATAACCTCCTTGTGACCACAGCTGATTTCAACCTGGTTTTTGTTTCTCTGGAACTCAAGATTGTGGCGCGACTCTCAGTAGTGGATGGGGAAATCCAGGTGAGCATCGAGGAGATTGCCGCCGGCGGTCGTGATTTGATGCAATTTCTGGATATGGATGAGGTTACTTTGGGTGAAAACTTCACTCGCGCTTTGCGTGAACAGCTGGAAAACGAGCTTGGCGAGGGCTCTCAGTTGCTGGATATTACCACGGATGAGGAGCATATCATCCTCTGGGCGCGGCTATAGTCTGGAGTGCAAGCATGAACAAACAACTAAAATCAGGATTGCTACTGCTAGGGGGCGTGTTGTTGGGCTTGCTGACTGGTATTGCGGGTGGTTGGCTGCTGTTCCGGGTTTTGGAAACGACTGCGACTGTGGAACCTCTGCCCTCTCTGCCAGATTATGATATCGAAGTCATCATTGAGGAGACGTACATCAACCGCGTGATGCTGGAGTCCGGGAGTGCATTAGCGGCAGGCAATGTGGATGTGCGACCTGGCGGCGCGGCGACGTTTGCCGTGCAGCTGGCGGCGGGACCGTTCAAGCCTGTAGTGCGCGGCGATGTGGCTTTCCGATCTGATGGAGCCGGTGGCATGGCTGTACAATTGCTGCAGGTGAAGATGGGACGGCTTTCGTTGCTGCGCTTAGTTCCCCGCAGCGTTATGGACAGTATGAACGACCTTGTG
>JAKJAC010000007.1:49793-55535 GCA_022707705.1 Chloroflexota bacterium | reverse complement strand
TACTGGGGCTGAATCTGCTGATCTGGCACGGCGAACGGGTGGGGCTTTTAGGTGAGAACGGCGTGGGAAAGAGTGTGCTCTTGCGCTGCATCCTGGGCGATGAGATGCCGACAGGCGGCATCATCAACATCGGACCCAGCGTGCGAATCGGGTATTATGCGCAACAACATGAAACCCTTGATCCCAACCGGACACTGATCGAGGAAATCTGGGACGCTAAATCCATGTCCGAACAGGCAGCAGTGAGCGTGCTACGTCGCTTCCTGTTCCCCTATCTGCGGGTACGCGATCGGGTGGCGCAACTCTCGGGCGGAGAACGCAGCCGTCTGCAACTCGCAAAGTTGATGCTCTCAGAGGCGAATTTCCTGCTGCTGGATGAACCGACCAATAACCTGGACCTGCCTTCGTGTGAGGCACTGGAGCAAGCGCTGGATGAATTTGAGGGCACTGTACTGGTAATCTCGCACGATCGTTATTTCCTCGATCGGGTCGTTGAACGCATCGTGGCGCTGGAAGATGGGGCACTGCACGAATACCCCGGCGATTACACCTATTACGCGGAAAAAACCGGTCTGACCACCACAAGACCACACGGTGAGAAGTAGTATAATAGCCTGTTGGTTCAGGGGCGCGCGAAGCGTGCCCCTGAACCCCCTACGCAGTGGGGAGCAAAAAACTGGAAATCCTTGCGACGCAACATTATCTTGCGTTATAATCAAAGTATGGCGTTACGATGAAAGGACATGGCTAAATGCCGTGGTATGGTAGTATGGGTATTAGCATAGCGGTGCGACAGGCGCTCAAACGTGTCGCGGCAATCAGCCTGCTCATTCTGACAATTTTCTCTAGCAGTACGGTTGGAGTTCTATCGGAGGCTTCAGGCGAAAGCGCTGAGGTTTCCGATGGCATCGCGACCAAGCACGGAGCCAAAACAGAGACGGCATCACAACCTCAACGTGTTATCTTCACGGTGGAGGTTAGTTTGACGCCTGTACCCACCGTTGCAGAGGCAGAGCTTAAGGACAATCCGCCTCCCGCACGCCACCAACGCCAGCAGGAATGGGATTGCTGGTTGCCGGAAGGTTGCGATGAAATTTACTTGGAATCAAGTCCCATCCTGGCAACTCCAGTTCCCACCGATAGCGTGACGGTGATGCCCATCGCGCTTTCCGAGGACCAGGATGAGGATTTGAAGCCAACCTGGCTCAGGCGCTATGATATTTATCAACAGTTCATCACGGACGCCAGTGAGCCATTGCTTCAACTGAGTTCCGATGCAGCGCCAGCGCAAGAAGGTGAGCCAGGAATCCGCCTCCTGCATGGGCGGGCTGATGTGCAGAATAATGCAGGGCATATCCTGGCAGAAGGGCAAGATTACCCCGATATTCCTCCCATTCTGGTAGCAGCTGCCATCGCCGAACAAGCAAGCGATGTAGAGCGCTTGTTTGGCGTGGATGCGTTGGAAAAGGCAGCACTGACTCTGCCCGGTCTGGAGAATATGTCCATCGGTATCGCGCAGCTGCGACCGGAAGAGGCACTGAAACTGGGTTTGGGCGATGCCAATCTCTTTGACCCCGAGACGGCGATACAAGGAATGTTTGCTAAAATCAATCTCGGCAGTCTACGCATCGCAGAACTCGATGATCCCCTAGACCCTCTGACATTGACGGAGCGCTACATGCTGCTCTCACTGGCACAAAATGGGACCAGTGAGGTAGATGAATACTTCGCAATGGGTGGAGATTGGGAAAGCATTTTGACACAGGGGAATAATGCACGCGTCATGCGGTATTTTCTGGTGCATCTGGATTGGCTGCTGCTTAACGGTTGGGAACTGCCGGGAGACGTGGCATTGGATACCTGGCGCGAAACCGTATTTTCGACCCCGTAACAGGTAGGACGACACACCTGCCAAGGCGCCCTTAGCCACCGTAGCGATGGTTGTGACTTTCCAAATATGCACTGCAAAGGCTAAATTGTGGGCTGAGGCCGGTCGAAAGAGGCGTTTTTCGGTTCCGCATTGTACACGGAATCGAAAGCCGCCTTCCGAAATCGCGGCTACAGCCGCCTCGTCGCGACAAACAGGAGAACGCCGAACAGCACTTGGTACTTGCCCCTTTACGTAACGCCAAATTGTGTTATCTTTGAAGGTTGTTGAATTGCACCGGATGGAGGTCTTTATGGGGAACAAGCGTAATATCTTGCTGGGCGCCGTTGCATGGATACTGGTATTGGCGGCAACTCTCTGGTTTTTGCCGGCGCCAACGCCTACGGTCGCGCAAGGTCTGGCGCAACAACCCCATCCTGTTGATATCTATTTCTTCTGGGGTGATGGTTGCCCCCATTGCGCCGAACAGAAACCCTTCCTGAAAGAGCTTGTCAAGCGCTATCCTTCGGTTGAAGTCTACGATTATGAAGTCTGGTATGATGCAGCCAATCAAGAAACCTTCAAGAAGATGGCAGCAGCCTTCGGTTTTGAACCACAAAGCGTGCCGACCACGTTTATCGGGAACCAGTATTGGTCAGGATTTAGCGCAGAAATCGGCGCCAGCATTGAGGAAGCAGTGGCAGCATGCGCCACCAACGGCTGCGCGAATGCAGGTGTAGGAGTTATTCCCGGTGTTGTGGAAACAGACAACAACACACCTACCGATCCAGCAACCCCCCAATCGGGCAATGCCACAGTCATCACCTTACCCATTATCGGCGCGGTAGACCTCACCACGCAATCGTTAGCCATCAGCACAGTCTTAATCGCCTTTGTGGATGGTTTCAATCCCTGCTCCATCTGGGTGTTATCCATTCTACTGGCGCTGACCCTGCACACAGGTTCGCGCAAAAAAGTGCTAATCATAGGCTTGGTGTTCTTAACAGTCACCTCATTGGTCTATGTATTGTTCATTGCCGGGTTGTTCACTCTGTTCACTTTTGTGAGTTTCCTGGGCTGGATTCAAGCGCTGGTGGCGCTCATGGCGCTGTTCTTTGCAGCGGTGAATATCAAAGACTATTTCTGGTACAAAGAAGGCCTCTCCTTCACCATCGCCGATGAGAAGAAACCCGGCATCTACAAGAACATTCGCCGGGTGCTGAACGCCGGCGACTCGCTGTGGGGCATTATCAGCGCCACAGTGGTGATGTCGGCGGGGGTCTCGCTGGTTGAATTCGCCTGCACCGCCGGATTCCCTGTTCTATGGACCAATCTGCTCGCGGCTCAGAATACCCCCCCCCTCACATTTGGCTTGTTGCTGCTCTTGTACATGCTGATCTACCAAATTGATGAACTGGGAATTTTCCTGGTTGCGGTATTCACGCTCAAATCCAGCAAGCTAGAAGAGAAACATGGGCGTATTCTCAAGCTCATCGGCGGGATGTTGATGTTGACCCTGGCAATTGTGATGCTGGTTAATCCCAACCTGATGAACAACCTGAGCAGTTCTTTGTTGATCTTCGGCATTGCCTTCGGTGCGGCGATGCTCATCTTGCTGCTGCATCGCGTGGTGTTGCCGAAGTATGGGATTACCATCGGTTCGGAGATGGAACCTTCCAAGAAAAACCGCAAATACCGGCGCAGACCGGCGCCCAACCAGAAACGGAGCCGGTGACACGTGGAATGGAGTGCGCTTCTTTCAACTTTCGGTTTGATTTTCATTGCCGAACTGGGGGATAAAACCCAACTGGCAGTGATGACTCAGACCTGCAAATTCCGCAGCCCCTGGGCGGTCTTTGTGGGTGGCAGCCTCGCGCTGACCGGGGTTACAGCCCTCGGCGCAGCAGGTGGAAAATTGCTCAGTAGCATCATCCCTGCAGAAGGTATCCGCTATAGCGCCGCAGTAGCATTCGTCGTGATGGGACTCCTCATCTGGCGCGAAGCCACAAAAACGCAGCAGGAAGGCGATTGCCAGACAGATCCGACGTGCCCACAAGCAGAGAGCAGCTGGGATTGGCGAGCTTTTGGCGCCACTTTTAGCCTGCTCTTCCTTGCAGAACTGGGCGACAAGACGCAGCTGGCAGTGCTGGGTCTGGCAAGCAAAACCCCTTCTCCGTGGCTGATTTTCATCGGAGGGTCACTGGCGTTGACCGCTGTGACAGCGTTGGGTGTGGTCGGAGGGCAGCAACTTTGCCGGTGGATTCCTCAACAGCTGCTGCTCAAAATCTCAGCCGGCGCCTTTGTCATCATGGGAATCCTGATGGGGTTGGGAATTCTCTAGCGCCGGTGAGCAACGAGGGTTGCCCCACCTGCGAAATGCTGCTTGCAGCGCGGAAGCAACCAGCGCTGCTTCCGGTTATCCTGTAACGCCTCGCAAGCGCATCCCATTGAGGATGACGATCAACGAAGCGCCCACGTCTGCCACAATCGCCAACCATAAGGAACCAGCGCCCGCGAGCGCAAGACCAAAGACGACGGCTTTGACTGCCAGTGCAAAAATGATGTTGGCGCGCACGGTCTGCCTTGCGCGACGGCTCAAGCGCACAATAAAGGGCAAATGCCGCAGGTCATCGCCCATGAGGACCACATCTGCCACCTCCAACGCCTGATGCGAGCCCGCCCCACCCATGGCAATACCCACATCAGCCTGCGCCAACGCCGGCGCATCGTTGACACCATCGCCCACAAAGGCAACTGCTGTTGACGAGTCATTTTCGACTGCACGCTGCAATTCCCGCACAGCCGCGACCTTACCTTCAGGCAGCAGACCAGCGCGCACTTCATCCACACCCACGGTATGCGCAATCGTCTGCGCCACCGCTGCCCCGTCCCCCGTCAACATCACGGTGCGCAACCCACCCAGAGCCTTCAAATCGGTAAGCACCTCGGCGCTCGTAGCGCGTGGGGTATCCGCAACAGCAAAAACGGAGCAAATTTGCTCATCGTGACAGACCAGCATAACCGTGCGCCCCGCTGCTGCAAGGCGTTCAGCTTCGCGGCACACTGCCTCCGAATGAGGCACCCGCGCATCGAAGTAGGGATGACTGGCAACCGTCACCCGCTCACCATTGACCACGCCGGTCATGCCCTGTCCCTCAAGAATGGCCACATCGTGAGCGGGGAGCAAGGTCAGCGCTTGCGTCTGCGCTTCTGCTACCAACGCTCGCGCCAGGGGGTGAGAGGATTGAGACTCAACCGCTGCTGCGAGCTGTAAGCCGTTACGCCTGCAACCGGTGTCCTCACATACACTCAGGATATCCGTCGCCACCGGTTTGCCCTCAGTGAGCGTGCCAGTCTTATCGAAGGCGAACGTGGTCACTCGACCCAGCGCTTCCAATGTTCCGCCGCCCTTGATAAGAACACCGCGCCGCGCTGCATGTGTGAGCGCGCTGACCACGCTCACCGGCGTACTGATGACCAGTGCACACGGACAGGCAATCACCAGCAGCTGCAAGGCTCGCATCAACCAGCCCGTCGGTCCTAAAAAGGGCTGTCCCCAGAGCAGAGGAGGCAGCACAGCAATCAACAACGCCGAGGCAGTCACAGCAGGGGTATACACGCGCGCAAAGCGGTCTACAAAGCGCTGTACCGGCGCCTGGCGGGATTGCGCTTCCTGCACCAGGGCTACCATACGGCTGAGGGTGTTATCAACAGCCCGGCGAGTGACCTCCACCTCAAGGGCGCCAAACGTATTGACCGTCCCGGCAAAGACTTCGTCACCAATGCCCTTATCCACCGGAATGCTCTCCCCCGTGATTGCTGCCTGGTCCACGGCGCTACGTCCGGCGCGCACGAGTCCATCTACCGCGACCCTG
>JAKJAC010000007.1:24741-49783 GCA_022707705.1 Chloroflexota bacterium | reverse complement strand
GCCCGGACGCACCAATACACGCTCCCCGATAGCGATGGTTTCAACTCGCCGGGTCAGGGGGGTTCCATCGGATTGCAGCACTAGCGCTACCGGCGGGGCGAGGTCTAGTAAACTCTCCAGCGCCCCCCGCGCACGCTCGGCAGCGTAGCTCTCCAGCGCTTCACCAAGAGCAAAGAGCACCACGACAATGGCTGCTTCACTCCACTCACCAATGAACATCGCACCGGTTACAGCAATCACCATGAGTGTGTTAATCCCCAACATGCGAGCGCGCAATACTTCATTGAGGGCATGACGGAACACCGGAATACCGCCCACGAGAATTGCCAATGCGAAAACCGCCGTTATCGCCAGGGCAGGGATGCGAAATAGCGAGAGCGCCAATCCGATAAAGGTTAAACCACCTGCAACAGTCATCAATAGCGTCTCGGTACGGGAGAACAGAAAACCGATAAAGGCAGTGAAAGCGTGCCTCTCAGGTCGCTGGGAGCGGACGCGTTCGATGACCAGTTCGTGCCCGGTTTCCCGCACGATGCGAGCGACCGGCTCAAGGTCGAAGTCAGGAACCTCCAACTGCACCGTGAGGAACCCTGTTGCGGGGTCCACCGCGCATGACCGCACACCTTCAAGCGCGCCCACCTGCACCTGAATGCTCATAGCACAATCCGAGCAAGCCAATCCGGCGACTTTGTAACTGCGCGTCTCGGTCAAGATACCCTCCGAAGTAGAGTGCTCAGCCATGGCGCGCATGCTCCAGGCTTTGCAGAAGCAAGCCCTGGATATGCGCATCGTCCAGGGCGTAGAAGACATGCCGCCCCTCTTTGCGATAACGCACGACCCGCAGATTGCGTAGCAGCTGCAATTGGTGCGAGATTGCCGAATGGGTCATCTCCAGAGCTCCCGCCAAATCATAAACGCAGCGTTCGCCTTCGAGCAGCGCCGCGATAATCCGCACCCGGGTAGGGTCGCTCAAAGCCTTGAAGAGCGCTGCCATGGTCGCAGCGGTTGCCAAATCGAGAGCTGGCGCCGACCCGGTTTCAGGATGTGTGTGTTCTTCAGACATCTGCAGGTCACCTATGAAAAAGACTTTCCCGTGCTAATATATGAGCAGTTACTCATATATTAGCACGGGGAACAGAGTTGTCAAGAGGGTATACGACAACTGAGGGGGGAAACCCCGGAGCGGTTCTGCAGACTGATGGAGAGGGTCTTTACTGATACCTCTACTGGATGCAAAAGCAGGAGGCAGCGAGAGCTTCAGGGGTTGAACCAGAAGGCGCGGACATCAAGTGCGGTACACTGAATCACGGTCTCCGCAATATGTCGCAGCTGAAAAGGTGGCACACGCTCAACGCTCTCTTCAGCGGTTGGGTAATCCGTACTGTAGATTTGCACCTGGCGTGGGCGAATCCTCAGCAATGCCGCCATCCATGCCTCGAAAGCTGCGCCATGCACGTTGGTCACAGGACCGTCAATCAGCACACTTTGGATGATGACATCAGACAGCGCCTCCAGCCCGGCAAGGATCGTTTCCAATGTCACACCTGCCGCAGGACGGTTGATACCGGCAAAAGTTGAAGAATCGCCAGCATCCAGTTTCATAACCGGAGCATCAATCCATGCCAGGGCTGCCTGCGTTTGCGGTAAACAGAGTGTGGTCGCGTTAGAGAAAAGGGCTACCTGTGCGTGGGGTGCAAACCGGTCTCGCAACCGGCGCACACCAAAAACCAGATCGCGGAAATAGGGATGCAGGGTAGGCTCTCCATTTCCCGAGAAGGTGAGTGAATCCACTTCCGGGTAGGTGTGAAGGGCAGATTCTACAGCTCGCAACACCTGGTCCACACCCGGAAAGTCGTTGGTCGGTGGAGTCAGAGTCGTCTCAACAGTAACGCCGTAATGGCAATAGATACAGTTGAAAGAACAAGTCTTGCGTTCAAACGGCAACACATTGATGCCCAATGAACGCCCTAAGCGACGCGAGCGTACCGGTCCGTAGGTGTAACTGCGTTCAAGAGGCAATACAGCCATCGCCTTCTCCTGTATACAGCATCACGGGCACCTTCGCCGATGGATGAGCCCGGAGGCAATGCAAACGCCCCCTCGAGGCGCCTGTTAGCCGGCTCAGAATCGCCTGCGCCTTCACATCGAGGAGAAACCTAACCGGAGCGCTATTCCCCGAGCAGGTTAATGCGATCAGGGTACTTTTTGGTCACCAGCTCCATACGCGTGAAGCGCCAAACGCCATCAGATTTGTACGCGGTCACGTACAATGTGCCCTTATCTGTCGAGCCGGAGACAGGAATCGTCAAATCGGCATCACCGCTAGCACCCGTGACGCTAATCGAACCGCCGACGAACCAACCCACCTTGATGGGTTCGCCCAAGGCGCGTATCGCCTGAGGATTACTCTGCATCTCGGCGACTGCCTGCTCGAAAGGCTCAGAGGAGCGTATTGCCCCAAAAACGATGGCAAAAATGCTTCCAATACAAATCAAGACCGCGACAGAAATGACCACTGCCCAGACACAGCCGGCGAGGGTAACAATCCCGCCCGCGCCAGCCACTCGACGCAGATTAATCCGTCCCATGGTTGCCTCCTGGTACGCTATGCCGTTAAAATGCCACTGTCCACCGCTGCTTGCTGAGCGTCCCCCAATCCGCCATCCCAGGGTCTATCGGGCGCAGTAAGACACGCCAGTGATAGCTGCGCGCAGTGAGCTCATATTGTGGCAAGACGCCGGGACCACAAGCCGCGGAACCCAAACCGGCTTGCGCCACATCCAGGTTGAGGATGATATCCTGACGTCGCCGCAATTCGAAGGTGTGAGCAGCAGCGGCAAGGTCATGGGCGGTCAAATGCTGCGCGCTGACGTTGAGCAGCGGCGCGGGAGCGCCATCCGCAAAGGGGTGGGCCACAGCCATCAAACCGGCGCCCTGCGGATTGCTCAAAGCCACCCAACGCACATCAGTCTTATTGCCGTGCTCTTGAGGGTGAATATACGGCACATATTCCGCATCCACGATGCTGTGATAGCAGCCCAACTGCGCTCCAGTCTTACGGTCGGGATAGCTCTCGTGGGGTCCGCGCCCAAACCAGCAAAAGTGTTCATAACCACCGGGCACATCCAGACGCACACCCACCCTCGGCAAGGGGGGCAGGTCCTCTGCCAGGGTCACCGTCTGTTCCAGCAACATATCACCATTGCCCAGCAAGAGCAATTCCGCGAGGCCCCACGCCACGGGTGGTTCTCCGGGCGGTGCAAGTTCCGTCTCGATGGTCAGGCGCACCACCTGAGGAGCCAACTTTTCCACACGCAAGTCGCGGGTGCGCTGCTCCAAACGCTCCAGACCTGCAGCACGCCAGAGACCCGCCATTTGCGGGAGGTCGTTATCCGTAGGCGCGCGCCAGAGGTTGAGCCGCATGCCGCTGGCGACAGAACGGTCGTGATGCGTCCAGCTGCGCAACTCACCGGTTGCCCGGTCGAAGATCCACATGACCACAGGGTTGAAGACCGTGATGCTGCTCTCGGCATCCTCGAACGCCAGTTGAGGCAAGCCATCGACCGGCTGAGCCACGAGAGGAGCGCCGGATGGCAACGGGAACTGCTCCCAGGCGACTTCGTGACCGGCTTGCGCCCAGACAGTGTTCTTCGCCAGAATGGCGCGCACCGTCAACCAGGCTTCTGTCCCAGATTGGAGCACGAAGGGCTTATAGGGTATTGTGACATGCGCCTCGCCATCAGGAGGAATCTCCAAATAAAGCAAGGTCCCGGATTGCAACAGCTCGCCGTCGGCTTCTACCGTCCAGATGAAGGTTAGACCAAGGGTGGAAACGAAGGCAAAGTGATTCTGAATGCACAGCACCCCTGCTGCGAGGTCCACCGCTTCAAAAGTGACCGGTGCATAGACTCGCTTCATTTCCAGCAATGCGGGATGCGGCTCACGGTCAGGGTCCACCACGCCATTGATACAGAATGTGCCATCGTTGGGCACATCGCCAAAATCCCCGCCGTAAGCAAACCAGGGTTCTCCTCTATCCGTGACCTGCCGGATGCCCTGATCCACCCAATCCCAAACGAAGCCCCCCTGAAGGCGCGGGTAACGGGCAATCGCGTCCCAATATTCTCGCAGCGCGCCGGGGCTGTTCCCCATAGCATGGGCATATTCGCACATCACGATAGGGCGCGTCTCGGATTCATCCTCCGCCAGGGCAATGAGCTCGGCGATGGAAGGGTACATTGGCGAGAGCAGGTCTACCTCCGGGGCATTCGCAGCCGGATGGTAATGTACCGGGCGCGAGGGATCATGCGCGTGAATCCAATTGGCAGCAGCAATGAGGTTGGGTCCATAGCCCGATTCGTTCCCCAACGACCAGATGAGGATACTGGGATGGTTCTTGTCACGCGCAACCATGCGCGTGACTCGTTCCATGAACGCCATCTCCCAGGCGGGGTCCCGCGCCAACCGGTCCCAGACGCCATGCGATTCAATGTTGGCTTCGTCAATCAACATCATGCCCAATTCATCGCAGAGCTCATACCACCGAGGGTGATTAGGGTAGTGCGAGGTACGCACAGCATTGATGTTATGTTGCTTCATCAGGACCAGGTCCTGCAACATAGACTCTTCAGCAATGACATGCCCGGTATCAGGGTCATGTTCATGACGGTTGACGCCACGGAAGGTCAGAGGTCCGCCGTTGAGACAAATCTGACCTGCAATGACTTCGACTTTGCGGAAGCCAATACGACTACGCTCAATTTGCGTTACCTGCCCGGCAGCATTCTTGAGAGTGACGAGCAAGGTATAGAGCGTGGGCGTCTCCGCCGACCATTTAGCGGGATTGGCGACCGGCGCCTCAAGTGTGAGGGACGTTTCTGCAGCTTCCGCAGCGGTGAAAGCCTGGCTAGACCTGGCAACAACCCGCTCCGTTGCGTCGAACAACGTGATATCGACTTCCCCTTCTGCCGCGTCCAGCCCATGATTGCGGATCAAGGTCTCGACGCGCAACACAGCATCGCGGAAATCGACATCCAGGAGAGTTTGCGCGGCATAATCCCACAGATGCACGGGGGGGGCAGCCCAGAGCGTCACATCGCGGAAAATGCCACTCAGGCGCCAGAAATCCTGATCCTCCAGGTAGCTGGCATCGGACCAGCGATAAACGACGACGGCAAGGCTGTTTTCGCCCGGGCGCAACAGAGGCTTGAGGTCAAATTCGGCGGGCAGACGGCTATCCTGGCTGTAACCCAACAGCTCGCCGTTGAGCCAGACGTGGAAAGCCGAATCCACACCCTCAAAGCGCAAGAAAACGCTTTGCCCCACCCACTCTGCGGGCACGCTGAAACGCGTGCGATAGCAACCGGTGGGATTATCCTGACGGGGCACAGTCAAAGGGCATTGATAGGCTTCCGGCGGCGCCTGCAATTCCAGCATGGAGCTGCGCGGGTCAAAAGCCTGCGCCATGCGCACCATCGCCGCCTGGAGGTCGGAGTCTATCGGAAAAGGGTATTGCACATTGGTATAGATTGGGCGATCATAGCCCTGAAGTTGCCAGTTTCCCGGCACAGCAATCTCGTCCCAGGTCGTATCGTCGAAATCAGGTGCGGTGCAAGACTCAGGGACCGCCATAGGATTAGGGAAGAGGCGGAAGCGCCAGCGCCCATTGAGTGAGAGCCTCGTTGAGGGGTAGCCATCCAACGCAGCACGCTCAGTAGCGAAGGGGGCAAGTGGGACGTGAGCCGTCTCTTTGTGACGACCTACAATTCGAGGATCTTCCCAGTCGTGTAATACCATGTTCATGCTCATACCTCTCGAATCAGGGTGGATAGGTGTGAATGGGTCGCTCAAACAGAATGCGCAGCAGATTCAAGCATTTACTATGCCCGCGATTTTGGAAAAGTCAACACAGCACTTTACATTCTCTCGCGCAGCATGATAATCAGAACTCTTGGGGAGGGCAAGCTGCCCTCGCAAGAGCGCGATAGCAGGCTCCAAAGTAGCAGAATATCAGACCGCCAATACGTCGCTCCCACTCATCAAAAATCAAGGAGACAGAGATGCCCGGGGAATTTAGCTTCGAGGCTGTCATAGCCCAGTACGAACTACAACCACAGCACCGGCGCCAACCTGCGCACGGCAAAACGCGCCGTTGGATTTCCGACATCATCGGGGCAGGCGCAGCTTGGGACTATGTGGCTAAAGAGGGGGATGCACTGTTGCTGCGAGTACCCAATCAAGCGCGAGGACGCGCAGGGAGCATTAATTTCCGCGCGGCGTATCTCGATTTCAAATACAAACCTAACGGTGAATTCATCCCCGAACAAAAAATCCCACTGGTGGGGGATGAGTTTCTGGACCTGGGAGTCTTTTTCGCGGATGCAACCGCAAAGGGATTGGCGCTCTTCTCAGCGGGTGAATACGAGGGAGTTCACTTCCAGGCGCCCTTCCTGGGGCGCGAAGTGGAAGGTCCCATCGTCATTGAGTTCATTGAAGCTGTGCGCTATGTCAATCTCACACTGCTTCCCACTTCGCCCTACGTGCTACAGGTTTTCCGGGAAACCGAGGAGAACGTGACCACCTATCGCGATATGCGCACGTTTGCAGAATTCCGCGCCGACCGTGCCGATATTCAACGCATCGCTTTTGGGCATGGCTTGCCCTGGATTGCTATCGAGGAGCTCTATTTCGAGCGCTAATAGAGGCAAGGGAAAGAGCCATCGGGCAAAGGGATTCTTAGCTCGATGGCTCTTTGATTGGAAACCACAGTTGGCGTGGCGGGAGCTAGTTCAAAACAGGCGCCATCTTTGCCTGCCGGTAAGCCTGCCCGTAAAGATGCCCCATCACCGGGAAGTAAATCGCCATAGTGAAAACAATCCCGATACCACAGGCTATTGAGCCGATGAGGGAAGCTGCGAATCCTGCAACCATGACCCCCACGAAAGCCAACAACCAGGGACCGATAGCCACTTTGAACAGCCTAAAAATCTCAGCGAATTCGAAAGCTGCCTTAAGACTATCTTCTACTGCGACATGGGCATAAACCACCTGCATAATCAAGCCCAGGAAAATCGCGTAGACGATAATCAAGCCACTGCAACACAGTGAACTAATCCCCATGAACGCCGCCAGCGTATCTTCATCCATGGTCAGGGTGGTACCCAGAATGGGAATAATCACCATAGGAAGCACAAAAATCCAGACGGGTATGCTATAAACGAGACCGGCGACGAAAATCTGGAAGCCGCGTCGCAGATAGAGGCCAAAATCCATATCGGGTAGCACGGTGTATTGGTCCAACGCCACCTGACGCGCGACCTCCAAACACCACCCCACAAGGTAGATTTGTCCCACCACAGGGATTAAGCCAATCAAGCCATTGATGAGTACTTTTCGTAGCCAATCCTCGTCCTCAAACACAAATCTGAGAGCCAATCCAAGGTCCATGATGCATTCCTCCTGATAAAAGCTGTGCGGGTCACCGCCATCGACGAAGAGAGCGTATCAATGAGAGCGACATAAGCCATCCATCAACGCGCTCGATATTAATTGTAGCATCAAGTACAAAAGATGACAACACAACTGAACATGAACGAGCCTTTTATGCGTGTTCTTGGGCGCACTTGGCGCGTCCAAGAACACGCTTTTGGCAGGCGGAATCAGACAGGCATACCACGTTTCAGATAATGATCAGGGTATCCAGGGCGCGCTTCGGCACATGATGTACACCGTTCACATCGCGCCAATAGCGAATATCGCCATCCTCGCTCACTGCTTCGATAACAACCTGCTCACTGGGTCTTCCCAAAGCCAGGACCAACAGGATGTCAAAGTGTTCGGGCAAAGACAATTCGGAGCGCAGGGTATCCCGATCAATCGCGCCCAGAATGCAGCCGCCAAAACCCGCCTCTACCGCGCCCAACAGAATGCTCTGCGCAGCGATGCCGGGGTCCACGCCGGTGTTAGCGGAGATCCGCTTATCTCCCAAGATAACGATATAGGCTACAGGGCGCTCGCCCTCGGCAGGGCCTCCCCAATCCGAAAGATAGCCCGCCCACCGTAAACAAGGGAAAATCCGCGAATTCCGCTCTGGATCGGCAGAGAGTGCGAATTTGAGCGGTTGGCGATTCGCAGACGAAGCAGACAACCGCGCCAAATCCACCCACTCATACAGCTGCTCATACGAGATCGGAATCTGCTGGTGAAAACGGCGATAGCTGCGATTCTGCCGGATCAAGCTCTTCAACATAGTTTTGCCTCCTTAGAAACCATGATCAATCCGTGATAAGGCGCAGGCTGTCATCTGAGGTTGCAACGCTCCCGGACCCGCTTGAACCCTCGTCCCATCCATGCCAATTCTGGGTAACCGGCAACCACACCGTAAACGCGGCGCCCGAACCAGGAGCGCTGACCAGCGTGATTCGCCCACCGTGGAGGTCTATGATCTCCCTGCAAATGGAAAGACCCAAACCAGTACCTGCCGCGGCGCTTGTTCGCGCCGCATCACCGCGATAAAAGCGTTCAAACAGATGCCCCTGCTCTTCCAGGGGAATCCCCGGTCCAGTATCCCCCACGCTGAACGTCACCCAAGATTCCCCATCCAGCTCACACAAAGCTGTGATCAAAGAGACCTTCCCACCCGAAGGGGTGTAGTTCATCGCATTGGTGAGCAAGTTGGTTGCTACTTGTTCAATCAGACTAGCGTCAGCCTGGATCTCCGGCAAGACCGCTGTCTCCATCAGCAATTCCAAATCACGCTCCTCAAACAGCCGCTGGCGATCTATAACCAACGTTCCGAGCAAGACATTGAGGTTCACCGGTTGGGGGTTGATTCGAACCTTGCCCAAATCGAGACGCGAAATCGTGAGTATGTTCTCAATCAACGTCTGCAGGCGCAAGGTCTCACGAGAAAGACTCTCCAAATAATGCAGGTGTTGTTCCGAATGCCCCACATGCAAAAGTTCGAGAAATACCCGGATGCTGGTCAGTGGCGTCCGCAATTCATGGCTGACATTCGAGATAAACTGCGATTTTGCCCTATCAGCCGCCTGCGCTTGATGGAGCGCATGGCGCAGCGCTTCAGTGCGTTGCCCCACCACCAGCTCGAGTTCCTGGGCATGTTTCAACAATTCCTGCTTGAGATTGGCTGCCTCAATTGCCTGACCTGCTGCCGCCGCCGCGTTTCGAATCAGATCAAAGTCAGCCTCAGTATAATCGCGATGTTCCAGTGCGTCCAAACCCAGCGTGCTGAGTAGCTGCCCGTGGACGATGATCGGAACAAGAAACAAGCTCACAACACCACGTCGCTTTGCCTCCTCTTGACTCAAGGATATGCGGGAATCCGTTTGCGCATCAGAAATGTACAGCGGCTGTTTGGTTGCCAGCATTTGTTCTGCCACTTGCTGTTTCAACGGGATAGCGGTACCCAGGGCACTTGGCCGTCCCGGTGTCAGATATTCGGCCACCACAACCGCTATTTCCTGCTCAGGATTTAGCAGAGTAGCCGCGGCTTGAGGCAAATCGAATGCCTTTGCCAGCGTGGCACAGAGAATGCCCAAAATCTCCACAGGGTCAGAGGATCGCGCCGCAGCGCTGATGATGTTGTTGAGCACGGTCAAATCGCGATTGCGTTCGCGTATGGCAGCTTCAGAACGCCGGCGCTCGGTGATATCACGGGCAACCACCAATACCGCCGTGATGACATTATCCTGCACCACCGGCACCGAGTTAATCTCCAAAGGAATCCGATTTCCATCCTTATCGAAAAACTCGAGCTCGTAACGAAATTTATCGCGGACATCACTGGCGCGTTGGGCATTCCGGTCCTCGACCAACGGGAAATACTCGGGGCACAAGAACTCAAAGAAAGACCTGCCCATAATCTGTTCAAGAGATAGGCCAACAAAGCGCAATCCAGCGGGGTTGACGTAGAGGAGACGGTTGTCAGGGTCATGCAGTAAAATGATGTCCTGGGCTGTCTCTGCCAAGAGCCGGTAGCGCGATTCGCTTGCACTCAACGCCGCTTCGACCCGAAGCCGTTCGGCAATCTCTGTTTCCAGCGCCCGTGTACGGTGCTTGAGCTGCCGGCGAAAAATGAGGTAAGCACTGACGCCTATCAGCGTCCCTAGTAGCAAAGCCCCGGTAATCCACCACCACACGGAAGGTAATGGTGGAGCTTGATAGAGTGGGTCGCGCCACTTGCTCCCACCTGCAAACAACAAGAGGCTTCCCGGCGCATGCAACATGATGAGGAAAAACGCTTGCCCTAAGCTTCGCCAGTTCATACCCTCCCCCTCGTCCAAGGACAGCGCCGCATGAGAGCCAACATCGCAGAGAAATCGAAATGCTGTTCCGCCTTACAACATTCCGTGAAGAAGATGATGGTCGCCTCCCATGAGGTCAACGCGCACTTCACATAGCGTGAATCACACCCCGTAAGCCGAATTTCACCCCTATTGTACGCCAGAATTGGGGTTTAGGTAACTGCTCAAAAACCGCCTCAGCATGTCAAGCGAGAGAACGATTCACAATTGCGATCCAGGGACCTATCAACCCTAAAGCGAATCCCACACGGCTTCGGAAATCGCGGCCCAACGCTGCGCCGAACGCCGGCTTTCCAATAGACGGTTACAGGTAAAGGCGACGATCACACCGGCATCCGGGTCAGCCCAGACCATGCAGCTGGACATGCCAAATCCACCAAAGGTGCGCACGGTGCTACCGCGCCCCATCTCAGATGCAGTCCCGCCACCGAGGATGAAACCGTGCCCCCAACGCATGTGCGTCCGCAGAAAGCCGTCAAAGCCATCATAACCTAGCGCCGTCGCTGCCGCAATGGTCTCGGGTTTGAGCACACGTTGCCCACCATAGATACCCCCATTGAGCAGCATCTGAAAAAACGTTGCCAGGTCACGGGCGGTGCTGTGCAGGGAGGTCGCAGGCAACAAGGCACGACGGATGGTTGACCGGTTGAAGAGCGCCACAGAGCGCGAAATCCAGGGATCCTCATCCGAGAGCAGCCGAGCAGCTTCGCGCATCCTGGAACGCGGAAGCCGCATCCAGGTGCGATGCAAACCCAACGGAGCAAGGAATGTCTGATGCAGATAGCTATCCATGGACGAGCCTGTCACCCGGCGGATGACCTCGCCCAGGATAAAACCGTAGTTGACCAGGTGATAGGCTGTCTGAGTGCCTGGCTCAAATTCCGCGCGCAAACGCGCAACGCTGCGCGTGACTGCGCCCCAGAAGGGCCATAGCCAGACCTGGCGTTGCACTCCCGGCGCGGGGATACCCGCCTGATGCAGCAACACGTGGCGGATGGTGGCTTTCTCTTTCCCTTTGCAGCCAAACTCGGGCCAATAGGTTGCCACAGGCGCATCCCAAGCCACACGCCCCTCCTCGATGAGGCGATGGATGCACAGGCCCGTGAAAACCTTGGATACCGAGAAGGTGAGAAACGGCGTTTCAGGAGTTACAGGACCTTGTTCAAGCTGGCCCAGCGCACGGTCCAAAACCACGCGCCCGTCGCGCAGCACTACCAGCTGTGCGGCAGGGTGCAGGCGCTGGCGCGTCACCTGCTCTTCAAAGAGTGTAGCCAGCGCGGCAATACCTTCCGGGCGCATTCCTACATCCGCAGCAGGAATCTCAGAGGAAAAATCAAGGGGTTGCACTGAAGTAAGGTCTTCCATGTTGTGATTCTCCTTTCAGCATAGGGGTATTATATACCTGAAGCACCCATAGCTACATCGTGAGGGGTATCCGGTATCCTTTGTACACTGCCCTGTCCAGCATCGGGCTTGCGTCCGATACAAGTTTATGGTATGCTGATGCCATAAGCGTATTCAGTGCAGCTATAACCGAAGTTTATTGCCTACCAGAAAGGCGCGCATGGCAGCGTTTACGACGCCGGGCGATGAGCAGGATTTCCAGAAATGGCTCAATGTCCGGGGTTTTGCGGAAAATCCTTTTGCGCCAGATGAGTGGAATGACCTGGCGCTGTATGCTTTGTTGCTCCACCGCCTGAGTCATTGCAGTCACGGCCGGATCAGCCAGTGGGAAGACCTGTTTCAGGCAGGAGGCGCGAAGGAATCCCTCGCACCGCTGCTTGCCGCTGCAAATGGCTCACCCCAAAGCTTGTTACAGCTGTGCGATGCCCTGTTGCGTCGCCTTGCGACGCAAGGTAAAGCAACCATCACCGCCGGAGATATCAGCGCGGTCCTTGCGGAACACCAGGCGCGCGGACCTAGCCCCGAGGCGCCTTCCGTGGGCGCCCCACCGCACGCCGGGCTATTCGTGGATTTGGAGAGTGGGCATGTCTGGGTTGACCAGCAACAGCTGCTGCCGCCACTCAGAGAACAGGAATATGCTCTGCTGCGCATCCTGTACACCGCTGCGCCGGAAATCATCGACTGCGAGACGCTCATCGGCAGTATCTGGCCCGAGAATCGCTCGCAAGTAGGCGATGAACAGAACCTCCGCAAACTAATCTCCCGCCTGCGCCGCAGGCTCGAACCAGACAATCACGGCAACGACTGGCGCTTTATTCGCAGCACACGAGGTCGCGGCTACTGGTTGCATCTGGCTATCGAAGACTAACACCCCGCTGTACCCGTTCACCTGTAACACCCAAAAGAGAAATCCGCATTAAGGTTTTTTGCAGGAACGCATGGGTTGCAACCGAACTCTCACAGAATCTATCCTCACTGAGGGGGCTATTTCAAGTTGGGGGCAGGTCAACCCCTGACGCGAGAACCACGCACTCATCGAGTCTATTGTTTTCATTCTTGGCAATTGGTGCTATGATGAAAAATTGATTAGCCCATGCAACTATCATTAAGCTATCATTTTCAATGGAGGTGCATCTTGAACGATTTGCTTGCCTTAGCCCTAAACCGCGCCCAGCTGCTCGGAGCAGCTTATGCTGATGTTCGCACCCTCACTGCCCGGGAGCAAAGTGTCAGTGTGCGCAACGGTGTTGTCGAAGGAGTGGGCGAGCTGGAAAACGCCGGTTTTGGCGTGCGGGTGCTGGTCAATGACGCCTGGGGGTTTGCCTCAAGCGCCATTGTCACTGCTAAGGAAGTGGAACGTATCACAGCTGAAGCCATTGCCATCGCCAAGGCAAGCGCGAGCTATCAGCAGCGACGAGTCTATCTGGGTCCGCCAGAAGTCCACCAGGCAGTCTACCGCACCCCCGTCGAGATTGACCCCTTCACCGTCTCCATCGAGGACAAGATTGCCCTCCTCCTGGAAGCCGACCGGCTGATGCGCGCTGAAGCCAGCGTCAAAGTTGCCCAAGGCAACCTGGTATGCCTGCGGAAGCACCAAACCTTTGCCAGCACCGAAGGTTCCACTATCGAACAAGAGATTTTCGAGACAGGCGGCGCAATCATGGCGCTTGCCATCGCGAACGGCGAAATCCAGCGGCGGAGCTATCCCAATGTCTTCCGCGACCAACACGCCGAAGGCTGGGAATTCATCCAGCGGTTGGACTTTGTGGGCAACGCGCCTCGGATTGGCGCGGAAGCGGCAGCGCTGCTCAGCGCAGAACAATGCCCCAACCAGGTGACGACGCTTATCCTCGACCGGACGCAGCTCGGGCTGCAAATTCATGAATCATGTGGGCATCCCACGGAACTGGATCGCGTTTTTGGTACGGAAGCCGCCTATGCCGGCACAAGCTTCCTGACACCGGAGAAACTGGGGGTATTCCGTTATGGGTCTGAAATCGTCAACCTCACCGCCGATGCAACAACGCCCGGCGGATTGGGCACCTTTGGCTACGATGATGAGGGTGTCCCGGCGCAGCGGGTGCCGCTGGTGCGCGAAGGGCTTTTCGTGGGCTACCTCAGCTCGCGGGAAACGGCAACCCAGCTGGCACAGTTGCGCGGCGAGGACCCCTCTCTGAGCCGCTCCGGCGGAGCGATGCGCGCTTCGGGGTGGAATCGCATCCCTATCATTCGCATGACCAACATCAATCTGGAACCCGGAACCTGGGAGCTGGAGGATTTGATTGCGGATACTGACGAGGGCATCTATATGGAAACCAACAAATCATGGTCCATAGATAACCTGCGCCTCAACTTCCTTTTTGGGACCGAATTGGCTTACGAGATCAAGGGTGGCAAACGCGGCAAACTCTACAAGAACGCCACCTATACAGGCATGACGCCGGAGTTCTGGGGCGCGTGCGACGCTATCTGCAATGCCAACTCGTGGGGCTTATGGGGGGTGCCTAACTGTGGCAAGGGGCAACCCTCACAAACAGCGCACGCCGGTCATGGCGCTGCACCCGCGCGCTTCCGCAACGTGCGGGTGGGCGTGATGAAGTAGGGCGAGGAGGAATAGAAACATGCTAAACGAACACGACATTAAAGCTTTGCTCCAACGCGTTATCAGCCGCTCTTCAGGTGATGAAACCGAAGTGCTCTTTCTGGGACTTGATGAAGCCCTGACACGCTTTGCCAACAATGAGATTCACCAAAACGTAGCGGAGACGAATTTCAGTCTGGTTGTCTCGGTGGCGCTCGGGAAACGGATTGGGATGGCTTCAACCAACAATCTGAGTGATGCTGCTCTCGACCAGCTGGTTGAACGAGCGACGATGCTGGCGCGTCTGCAACCAGAGAATCCCGATTTTCCAGGCTTTGCGCCGCCGGTAGCGTTCCCGGAGGGACGACAAGCCTTCGACGAGGCTACCGCGAGCGCGACGCCCGAGCTTCGAGCGCACGCCGTCGGTGAGGTCATCCGCTACGCACTGGATCGGGGCGTGGTCGCCTCGGGCGCATTCAGCACCAGTCGCTACCAATGGGCAATCGCCACAAGCCACGGGTTATTTGCCTGGCACCCGCTCACGTTGGCAGAGCTCACCATCGTCGCGATGACAGAAACCGGCTCCGGCTACGCCGCCGATGCCGCCTGGCAAGTAGCGCAGATTCCTGTTGCCCAACACGGGAAAATCGCGGTAGATAAAGCCCTGGCTTCTCAGAACCCACGTGAACTTGCCCCGGGCGATTATCCGGTAGTGCTCGAAGCTGCCGCGGTGCATGACCTGGTAGCATTCATGGGCGGCGGGGCAAACGGCATGAATGTAGCGGAAGGTTCCTCATGGATGAGCGGCAGGCAGGGGCAGGCGCTGCTTTCCCCCACCATCACTCTCGTGGATGATCCCGACGCACCGGAACACCTACCCATCCCCTTCGACTTCGAGGGCACGCCGCGCCAACCGCTCACTATCATCCGTGAAGGCGTGGTTGGCGATGCCTTCTACAATCGCCAATGGGCTGCGAAGACCGGACACGCTGCCACAGGGCATGGCACCCCTCCTGTCAGCCCCTTTGCACCCGGCTCAGCCATGGGTCGAATGATGTTTCCCATGCACCTGACCTTACAGGCAGGTGATACTTCCGTCGAGCAACTGGTCTCAAATATGGAGCGGGGACTCTATGTGACGCGCTTCAACTACACCCGCCCGGTACATCCGCGCGAGATGGTCGTCACGGGACTTACCCGCGACGGGACGTTCTGGATCGAAAATGGCGAGATTGCCTATCCGGTGAAGAACCTGCGCTTCACACAGAGCTATGTCGAAGCGCTGCAAAATGTGGCTGCGGTGGGTGATACACTGCACCGCGAGCCGGGCTATGCGAGCTTCACCCGTAACCCGGCGCTACAGCTCACCCAATTCCGCTTCACCGGCAAGACTGAATTCTAGTCTCTCGGGCAAAACAAATGCCCCTATGGGAGGTATCATCATGGCCCATGTATCGCGCGTTGTGGGAGCCTTTGTCGCACTGTTACTCTGCACCAGCCTGCTCACTTCGGGGTTGGGCGCCGCCCAAAGCCCGGAACCGGACCCTTTCTCCGGTCTATATCCCGTTGAGGTGCAACTGAACTCACCCGAAGCGCTGGCAGAGTTGGTGAATTTGCAGCTCGACATTGACAACGTTTTCACTGCTGACCCCAGCACAGCGTTCCCTCTGAGCGAGGATACTTTCAGCCCGCTGATTGCGCACGTCTATGTGGATGATGCCGCTGTGCGCCGTCTGGCAGCGTTGGGATTGAGCGCCACATCCATCCCCAACGAAGGGCTGCGCGCTTTTCAGGAATACGGTCCCGGATCTGGGTCGCGCCTTGCCTGGCCCACTTTCGAGCAATTCGTCGCGCGGATGCAAGCGCTGGTCGTCGCACACCCTGATATCGTGCAACTCCACTCCATCGGCAAATCGGTTCAGAACCGCGATATCTGGTGCCTCAAAATCACCGACAACCCCACCGTGGCAGAAGCCGAACCAGAGGTAAAATATACCAGCACGCTGCACGGCGATGAAACCACAGGTGTGGAAATGACGATGCGCCTGGCAGAGCTGTTAGCGAATGGCTACGGGAGCGACCCCACCTTCTCCGAGATGGTGAATGAGCTCGAGATCTGGCTTTGTCCGATCTCCAATCCTGATGGCTACGCCAATGGCAGTCGCTACAATGCCAATGGCGTGGACCTCAACCGCAGTTTTCCCGATCCCATCGTTGATCCAGTGGATGACCCGACGGGTCACGAGCCAGAAGTTCAGGCATTCATGAACTGGGGCTACGGGCGACGCTTCGTCATGGGCGCCAACTATCACGGTGGCGCGCAGGTCGTCAACTATCCGTGGGATGGCACGACGACGACTTCGCCAGATGATGATGTCTACATCAGCTTCAGCAGAGGCTACGCCGAGCGCAACTCCATCATCTGGAACAACCCCAATCCCGCACCCTACATTCAGGGCGCAAACTGGTACATCATCTATGGCGGAATGCAGGATTGGGCTTATAACTGGCGCGGTGAACACCATGTGACCATCGAGATTTCCAACACCAAAAGCCCCACTTTCGAGACGATGGACACCTACTGGAATGCCAACCGCGAGGCAATGATCTGGTGGTTCCAGCGCACGCTGCGCAACGCCGTCCGTGGCATTGTGACCGATGCGACCACAGGCGCACCGCTCGCGGCAACGGTCAATACAACACCAGAAGAACGGATTCCGGTGGCTACGGATCCGGAAGTGGGTGACTACACGCGGCTGCTGCTGCCAGGGACATATTCACTCACAGCACGCGCACTTTGCTATGAACCACAGACAGTCAGCGTCACCGTGATAGATGGAACGCCGATGGTGCAGAATTTCGCCTTACAGCCCAGCGCAACATGGACCATCACTGGGACCGTCACCGCTGCCGATACCGGTTATCCCCTGCCCGCCACGGTGACCTTGGTGGAAACCGGAGCTATCGTCAACGCTGATCCTTTCACGGGAGCTTATGCCCTCTCCGAATGTGGCGGAGATTTTGTGATGCGCGTCTCTGCGCCAGGGTATAGCACCGCCGAGCGACCTGTCTCACTCACGGAAAATCAGCACCAAGCCTTCACACTGGAGCCGCTCCCTTGCACGCTGTTGGTGGATGACGACCTGACGCAGAATTACCAGGCCTACTTCCAGAACGCCTTGAACACACTCGGCGAAGACCATGATGTGTGGACAGTGACCTCGCAGGGTAGCCCTCCTGCAGCGACGCTAGCGCGATATGGGCGTGTGCTCTGGCTCACCGGCAGTGATTCCCAAACCACCCTCACCTCTGCCGACCAGACTGCGCTAGCGACCTATCTCGACGGTGGGGGCAGGCTCTTCGTCACCGGGCAGGACATCGGCTATGACATTGGGACTACCGCCTTATACCAGAATTACCTCCACGCCACCTTCGACTCCGACGATACCAACGACGTCTCGTTGAGAGGTGTAGGGCATTGGGCAGGACTCAATCCCATTATCTCAGGCGGAGATGGCGCAAACAATCAGCAATGGCCCAGCGATATCTCCCCGCGGACTGGCGCTGTAGCCATCATGGACTACAGCAACATGGCCAATCTCGATGCGGGTGTGGCTTTTACGAGCACGACTTACCGCACCGTTTACTTTGCCTTCGGCTTCGAAGCCATCAGTTCCGCCACCATGAGAGCCAACGTGATGGCGCGCACGCTCGAATGGCTAGGGGGGTGTGATGCAGCGCCCTCTGCGGATTTCAGTCACTCCGCTGCCACGGTCTCCCCAGCGATAGCGCTTCCCGGAGATAGCCTTACTTTCCAGCTCACGCTCAACAACAGTGGGGGACCTGCCATGGCACAGCTCACCGCAACCCTGCCTTCGCAAGTCACGTGGACTGATGCGCTCACAGCCACACACGGCACACCGCACTTCGCCGAAGGAGCAGTAACATGGCAAGGCTTCATCCCGAGCAGCGCCAGTGTTGCCGTGACGTACACCACAGCAGTAAGTCCCTGCCTGGCAGCAGGAACACCACTCGTAACCGTAGCCGTTTTCGAGGACGGAGGCAAGCTGCGCGTGGAGCGCCCTATCACAGCAACTATCGCCAACGCCGCCCCAACCGCGCCGCACACGCCTTCCCCTGCTGATGGCGCCACTGAGGTCGAGGCTGGGGTTACCCTGATTTGGGAGCCCGGAACAGACCTGAATTGCGATACCCAGCACTATAGCGTAGCGCTCGGCGCAATCGGGCAATCCCTGACCATCGTGGCAACCGACCTGCTCACGCCAACCTGGACCCTGACGAATCTGGAACCAGACACAGGTTACCAGTGGGTTGTCACCGCCACGGATGGCATCTCAAGCACCGCCGGTCCCCCCTGGACCTTCACCACCCAAGCGCTGCCCGCAGACCTCAGCGCTTCTGCCGCCACAGTTTCCGCGCCAACGGCGCTGCCCGGCGATGCGCTGACCTATCAGCTGATGCTGCGCAACACCGGAGGTCCCACTACCGCCACACTCACAGCGCCATTGCCTTCCGGATTGCGTTGGACCGATACGTTCACGGCAACGCAAGGCACACCGCATTTCGAGGATGGCGCTCTACGCTGGAGTGGGTTTGCGGCAACAGGTGCGGAGATTGATGTAACATACACGGTACTGATCAGCCCTTGTCTGGCAACAGGGACACCGCTCGTGACCGCAGTGACCTTCGCGGATGAGGCAGGCACCGGTGTGACGCGCCCCGTCACAGTCACCGTCGCCAACGCTGCTCCAACCGCGCCGCACACGCCTTCCCCTGCCAGTGGCGCCACTGAGGTCGATACTGAAATCGTTCTGAGTTGGGAACCTGGCACGGACCCGAATTGCGATACCCAGCACTATACCGTTGCGTTCGGCGCAATCGGGCAACCGCTGAGCATCGTGGCAACCGACCTGCTCACGCCGACCTGGAGACTGACGACGCTTGAACCAGAAATGGAATACCGTTGGGTCATCACGGCAACGGATGGCATCAGCAGCACCGCCAGTCCTATCTGGAGCTTCACCACAAAGGCGCCGCCGCAGTGGACGGTGTTCCTGCCAGTGGTGCTGCGTGGAGAGTAGCTGAAGTTTAGCCCCACACATTCTTTTGGGAGATCAGCAAACGTGGTGTTCGATGAGAGCGCAAGGCTTCATATCGAGCACCACGTCATTTATCGGAATGATCAGGGTGGGTGCGCTTCAACTTTGGGGCAGAAGCAAGACAGCTATCATACAAATGCCTGTCTTTGGTTTATAGTTGGCGGAGGGGTTTTGCCCCTCCGCCAACTATGAATTTCCTTCAGAATTCGGGTTACGATCCACCTCACGCCCCGCGGGCGCCACAAGCTGCGATACCAACATTCCTGCCAGCATCAAGGCGCAACCTGCTAACCCGCGGAGGGTGAGCGTCTCACCCAGGAGCAGCACGCCGCCGAGCACCGCAAAGACTGCCTCCAGGCTCAGAATAATTGCTGCGTGCGCGGGTCTGGCATCGCGCTGCGCGACGACCTGCAGGGTATAAGCAACTCCCACAGAGAGTAAGCCGCCGTAGAGAATAGCCCACACAGCACCACGCAGACCGGGCAGCGTTGGCGTTTCAAGCAACAGCGCCACAATGCTGCTGAGTATCGCCGTGACCGCAAACTGCAACACAGCGAGGGGAAGCGCTTCGACCCGCTGAGTGAGCCAGGCGAGAATATGCACGTGTAGCGCCCAGAAACATGCGCCGAGCAACACCCAGAGGTCCCCCGAGGTCATCGCAGTGAGGCGCAACTCAGAGAGGTCAGCAGGCATCGTCAGGAAGTACAAGCCCACCACTGCCAAAATCGCACCAATCCAGGCGCCCACACCGGTTCGCTGCCGCTGCAGCAACCCCAAGAGCGGCACGAGTACCACGTATAAGCCGGTGATGAAGCCAGCTTTGCCAGCCGTAGTCGTCACGATGCCAATCTGCTGACAAGAAGCGCCTGCAAAGAGGACGATGCCGGCAATCAATCCGCCTGGAAGCAATACCCGCCACGGTAAACTTTCCTTACTGCGGCGGCGCTGTGCTATCAGCACAGGCAAGAGCGCCACACTGCCCAGAGCAAAACGCACACCGGTAAAGGTGAAGGGTCCCACATAATTCATGCCCACCCGCTGGGCAACAAAGGCAAAGCCCCAAATTGCCGCGGCGAGGAGCAGGAGCGCGTTGGCACGCCAGACACGCTCCCGTGGTGGAGTCAGATTGCCCGTTGCCACAGTTTAGCTGCCAGTTCACGGGAGCGCGCAGCAATCTCCGCCTCGTCCAGTGTCAACAGCCGGCGGTTGTGCATCAATACCCGTCCCGCACTGATGGTCGTAGTAATCATCGAAGCCTCGTAGCCAAAAAGCATGTGCCACGGCAAATTGCCGGCGCTGAGAGGCGTCGTGGGTTGGTAATCTACCAGAATCAGGTCAGCCATTGCCCCGGGTTCCAGAACGCCAAACGTTTCCCGGGGCCAAAAGATGCGCGCCAGCTGCGCATTGGCATCGAAAGCCAACCGGAAGACCAGGTCACCGGGCATGGCGCGCGGGTCCTGCTGCGCCAGTTTGTGGACGAGATAGGCTGTCTTCATCTCTTCAAACATGTTGTTGCTGAAGCCATCGTTGCCCAAAGCCACCTTGACACCCCGCGCAAGCAGCTGTTCGACTTTGCCGGTTCCCACGGCGTTATTCATGTTAGAACGCGGCTGATGGGTGACCCAGGCGCCGCTCTGAGCCAGGACGTCCATCTCGCTCTCATCCACATGGACGGCGTGAGCAACGATAGAGCGCGGTCCCAGAATGCCTGCCGCATGCAAGCGGTGGATGACGCGCTTGCCCGATTTATGCAGACTATCCTCCACATCCTCTACCCCCTCGGCGGCATGGATGTGGAAACCCGTTTCCAATCCACTGGCGGCGGCAACACACGCCGCGAGTGTCGCATCGCTCAGCGTAAGCGACGCGTGCATCCCAAAGGAAGCTGCCAGCTGCGGATGCGGTTCAGCCTGCAACCGGCGCAAGAAGCGCACGTTTTCGGCGATACCCGCACGCGCCAGGTCCTCGCCATCACGGTCGGTGACCTCATAACAGAGGCTGGCGCGAATGCCCGAACGCACAACTTCTTCGGCAATAATATCGAGCGAACCGGGAATTGCGTGTGGGCTGGCATGATGATCGATCAGCGTCGTGGTTCCATGCCGGATAGCGTCTACCAGGCAGACCAACGCTGAATAGCGCACGTCCTCCGGCGTGAGCAGCTTATCCAGGCGCCACCAGAGCCGCTCCAGAATCTCGCCGAAGCGCGTGGGCGCCGGTCCAGGGTATGCCCAACCCCGAGCGAAGGCGCCGTAGAAATGCGTATGACCACAAAGAGGCGCAGGTAACGCCAACTGTCCCCGCGCATCCAGGCGCTCAGCCTCAGGATACCGAGCCAAAAGCGCCGCTGTCGTATCCACTTCGACGATTTTGCCCGACTCAATGAGCAATGCACCGTCCTCGACCAAGCGAGATTCCTTACCCAGCGTAGCCACCCTGGCGTTCGTAATCAGCATCACATCACCTCCCTGAAAAGGCTAAAAGTTCAAAAGCAAAAGGGCGTTCCAGGATTCGAGGCCTTTACCTCATACCGTCACCTTCAATGCCGAACGCTGGTATTCGTCCTGCAGCTCGACAAAATAGCGTTCATCAAGGTAAGACTGAAATTCTGCGCCCAACAAGAGCACCAGATAACTCCAATACGCCCACACGGTAGGCACAATCATCACCCACAGCGAGCCGTAGACGATGGGGTAGTTGAGCAAGCCCGTGCTCAGCGCCCAGGCAAAGATGTCGCGCATGCCCACCCAAGCCAGGCTAACCCCCAAGCCTACCAACCAGGCGACCCGCCGCCGCACCGGGCGTGCTGGAAAGAAGCGATACGTCAGGAGGTTAAAGAGCAGAATAACCAAAAAGGATAAGCCGCGTTCACCCCATTTGGAGATGGGGAAATTGATATGATTGATCACGGGAAACCATTGAGGCAACAAACGCCACAAGGTCTGAAGGATGAAGGCACCCACAACCCAGACGACAATCCCCATCAATGAAAGAACACCGATGAGTCGCCGTTTCCAATATGTACGGCGGTGAGGACGTTCCCATACCCTATTGACCGCCAATTCAAGTGTGGTAAAGATACCGGAGGCTGACCACAGCGTGCTCGCCAGGGAAATCGCCCCTACTGAGCCGCGGTAACGGAGGATGTTTTCGATGTTTAGGCGGACCGGCTCCACTGTCGCAGGCAGCAGAGCTTCCAGGCTTTTCAGTGCAATGTCCTGCACATCAGCCGTATCAATGAAGAGACTTCCCACAGCCAGCACCGAGAGCAACAAGGGGACGATAGAAAGCAGCGTATAGAAAGACAGCGCCGCAGCATACATCTGCATGTGGTGGCGGCCAAAACGTTTGATGATTTCCAGGATAAAATCGGCGACCGAGCGAATACGGGGCCACCATCGCCGCAACTGCTCGCGGAATCCCACCTGCAGTTGGCGGAGGAATGCCCGCCAGTTCACGCCGTTCATGAGCGCCGGAAGCGCGAATCTTCAGTCAGGGTTCGACGCAAGCCCTGTTCGAGAGAATATCTCGGGCGATAATCCAACAATTGCCCGGCAAGGGTCAAGTCCGCGCGCAAACGCGAGACGCCGCCATCCTCCACGGGACTGTGCAGCAGATTGCTGCGAGAGCCAGTGAGTCGCAACACCAACTCCGCCAGGGCGCGAATCTCAGTTTCCACGCCGCTGCCCACGTTGATGGTACGCCGGTTGATTCCAGGCGCCGTTCCTGCAGCAAGCAGTGCGGCTACAACATCATCAATGTAAACGAAATCCCGGGTCTGATGTCCATCCTGGAACAGCACCAATGACCCACCACCCAACGCCTGCTGCAAGAACCGTGGGACAACGGGCGCATGCGAGGCAGGTAGCGATTGATGGGGACCAAAAGCGTTGAAGATGCGCAGCGCCACGGTCTCAATGTTCCACAGGGCGCCAATGGTGTGCAGGTAATATTCAGCCGAAAGCTTACTCACCGCATAGGGCGACTGCGGGTTTGTAGGCGCCTGCTCACTTACGGGTTGCACTTGTTGGCGCCCATAAACTGCGCCAGAGGAAGCCAAAACCACACGGGGCGCACCGGTATCCCGCATTGCCTCTAGCAGTGATACTGTGCCGCCCACATTGACCGTATTGTACTCTGCGGGATAAAGCACCGACTCAGCCACAAGCACACGCGCCGCGAGGTGATACACACAGTCCACGCCCTGTAGCAGCGTCCACAGTTTGGGACGGTCTAGCACCGAACCACGATGAAAAAGCACACTTGGCGCCAAGCGCTGAGGGTCACCGGCGCTTAAGTCATCTACAACCATGACTTCGTGGCCCTGGGCAACTAACGCATTTGCCAACGCACTCCCCAAAAAACCCGCGCCACCGGTTACCAGAACCCGCATAAACGACCTCCAACAAAGTCCATAGAATCAGGGTGTTTTCCCAAAATGCCTGGATGCACCCGTGGCACATCAGCGCACAAGGGTAGCCATTCGAGAATGCAGCAAGATAAAGTAACGATACATCCAGGCATGGGGTGGATAATCAAAAGCGCCGATATGCGAGATGAGCTCCGCGCCAAAGCTGGATTTGAAGCGGTACACGCCCCACAAAGGGTCACGCTCATCCAGGTCATTGGGCGCTCCCCACATATCGTAGGTCGTGCATCCGAGGCTTTGCGCATGACGCAACGCCTCCCATTGCAGCAGATAGGTCGGCATCGTTGTGCGATGGCGGTTGTATGAGCCAGCATACATCGTCCAGGCACGCTTTCCAAAGTGCAGCATGATCAACATCGCTACAGGTTCACCACCCACTTCGGCGACAAACCCGTGTCCAGTTTCTGATTGCAGAAACGAGCGCCAGGTATCACGATAGTAAGCCGGTTCGCGAATTTTGAAATGCTCGCGCTGTGCAGTCTCGGCATACATATCCACCAGCAGAGGCAGGTCCGCCAGCGTGGCTGCCCTGACCGTGACACCTTTGCGGACGGCAAGACGGATATTGTAACGCCCCTTTGCCTTCATGCGCGCCAAAATCAGGTCCAGCTCAGCTTGCAGGTCTATCACCATCGTGTTGGGGAATTGAATCTGCTCAAAGGAGTAATGCCAACCGCGCCCTCTCAGTTTCGCAACGAGCACTTCACCGCCAGGGGAGCTCGCGATGACATCGGGGTCGATTTTCAGAAGCAACAAGGATTCCTGCCGGGCAAGGGCTTCGAGACCCTGCAACACTTCGACCACACAGGATTCATCATTCCAATCCACGGTGGGACCCTTGGGGACGTAACCCAAGCGGAAACGCCCCCGCTGCAAAATCAGCAGTTGGGCAGCGGCGATGGGATGATCCGTATTCTGCCACAGGAACCGCCGCACGTCCCAACCCTGAGGGACTTTAAGTTCCCCCCAATTCCAGGATTGCATGATATGCGGTTGCGGCAACGTGTGCAACGCCGAATCCCAGGCACCAGGTTCTTCAATCTGCAATCTCTCAACCACAATAGTATTGTAGCATATCTCTTAAAACTCGCGCAGGTTGCAAGGGGTGTAGGATGCATTTCAGGACGGGGGCGAAAATCTCAACCGTCCCTACGGGGCGCGGGAGAGAGTTGATTTTTTGCGGCGG
>JAKJAC010000007.1:3064-24728 GCA_022707705.1 Chloroflexota bacterium | reverse complement strand
CCGCCGCAAAAAATCATTTAAGAAGGATTCTTTTGTATGACAATCGGCTTATTTTTCCCCCAAAGATGAAACACACCCGGGGTGTAGGGGTGTGGGACAAGTTATTGGGAAGTCCAAGCGGTTGAGTACAACCGCGGTCAGCTTGGTGAGGCAATGGCGTTGGGTACAACGCGTTGGGTACAACGCGTTTAGGCACGTGGTCGCGCCAAAGAGATGCAGAAGTAGGTTTTTTTGTGATTTTCGTGGACAGGGGAAACCCTTCGGGTTTCTTAGCCCCGTTCACGAAAATCATACCGGCAGAAAGAAGACGCAGAGAGTTGAGCGTCGATTTTTCGCAGTGGGGGAGCCCCACTGCGAAAAATCCATTAAAGAGAAAACTGTTGTATGACAACCGGCTCACGACAAGAGTGATCTTGTCGTATCCGCATTTAGGGCTATCATGGGGTCAGAAAGCTTGCGGGCGGAATCTCATCAGGGACTGCGCCGCAGATTTGCGCCCAGAAGGAGGACATCTTGGGTAGAGAAGACGTGATCAAAGAGCTGTTAAACCCACCAGAACAGGCATTTCTTGTGGGTGCAGAGTGGAAAATGACCCCGGACGGGCGCTATGTTGAACATGCCTGGAGCGCTGAGGAATCCCTGGCGGAACTCGAGCGCCTCGCAGAGACAGCGGGCTTAGAGGTGGTAGGGCAAAGTGTGCAACGGCTCGACCGCCCCAACCCGGCGACCTTCGTGGGCAAGGGCAAAGCCGAGGAAATTGCTGAGACCATCCGTGGTTTGGGCGCCAATGTCGTGGTTTTCGACGACGAGCTCAGTCCGCGCCACCAGCGTGAGCTCGAAGCCCTCTTCGGGAACAAGGTCAAGGTCATGGATCGCACGGGTCTGATTCTGGACATCTTCGCACAGCACGCCAACACGCGGGAAGGCGCGCTGCAGGTAGAGCTGGCGCAATATGAGTATCGCCTGCCCCGGCTCACGCAAGCCTGGACCGATCGTGCATTCTCGCAGCAAACGGGTGGACGCGCAGGCGGTTCAACGGGCGGTGTAGGGTTGCGTGGTCCAGGTGAGACGCGACTGGAGATGGACCGGCGAATCATCCGGCAGCGTATCGCGCAAATCAAGCGTGAGCTGGAAGAAGTCCGCGCTCATCGCGCGCGGCATCGTTCACAGCGGCGCAGAAACGGTCTGCCGACCGTGGCGCTGGTAGGCTATACCAACGCCGGGAAGTCTACCCTGCTCCACGCACTCAGCGGCGCAGAAGTCTACGTCGCAGATGAGCTCTTCGCCACCCTCGATCCCACCACACGGCGGGTGGAATTGCCCGGCGGGACTGCCATTCTGGTCACGGACACAGTTGGTTTCATTCAGAAACTGCCCACGCAGCTCATCGCCGCCTTCCGCGCCACGCTCGAAGAAGTCGAAGACGCTGATTTGCTGCTCCACGTCGTTGATGCCAGTCACGGGCAGGCACGCGAACAAGCCCGCGCCGTCTTTGATACGTTGCAGGAGATCGGCGCCGGCGAGCTGCCCATTCTCACAGCGCTCAACAAGGTGGACCAGTTCGCGGATCCGCAAAGCGCTGGGCTGGCGCTTTACGATCTACCAGACACAGTTGCTATCTCAGCGCTTACTGGTTATGGCATAGATACCCTCAAAGCACGCCTGGAGGAAGCTTTGGAGGCTGAAATGGCCCGCGTCAGTGTCCTGCTCCCCTTTGAGCGCGGAGATTTGGTCAGCCTCTTCCACGAACGCGGCTTGATTCAGACAGAGGAATACCGAGAACAAGGCACCGTCATCACCGGGCGATTGCCGCACGTGCTGCTATCCCAATTCGAAAGCTATCACATCAAGACTCGCAAAAAGTGAAGAGGACTCTAGATGCCCAATCAGCCTCACTGGCGCAAGCAGCAACAACAAGATCGCTTTTTTCAACAAGCCAAGACAGAAGGCTATCGCGCACGTTCGGCATACAAACTACTGCAGATCCAGGAGAAGTTCGCCGTCATTCAGCGGGGCGATGTCATCGTTGATCTAGGCTCCGCACCGGGGTCGTGGTCACAGGTCCTCAGTCGCCTTGTGGGTCCCAATGGACGCGTCATTGCGGTTGACCTCCAGGCTATGGAACCGTTGCCCGGCGTGACATTTTTGCAGGGTGATATGACCGATCTGTTGGTACAGGATGCCATCATCGAGGCCGCTGGTGGACCGGTTGATGGCATTGTCAGTGATGCCGCACCTTCCACCACCGGCGTGAAGCTGCGCGACCATGTCCTTTCGATGGAACTGGCGCGTGCTGCTCTGACCGTCGCCCATGCGCTACTCAAACCGGGCGGGAATCTCGTCATCAAGGTTTTCCAGGGTGAGGATTTGCCCGCCGTCATTCATGAAGTCAAAATGGCTTTCCACCCGGTAAAAATCCACAAGCCCGAAGCCTCACGCAAGGAATCCTGGGAGCAATTCATCATTGCACGGGGGTACAAAGGCAAGGCGAAAGATGGCGCATGAGGCGTGGGATAGGGGAAACCCGGTCACCCTTGCTGCAAACTGCCCATACGCCTTCCTGTGGTAAACGGATATGATACCTGAAGAGCTACACCTGCGCAATTTCCTCTCACACCGTGAAAGCGACCTCGATCTACGGGGTGTGCATGTTGCCAGTCTCGTCGGTGACAACGGCGCCGGCAAATCCGCCCTGCTCGACGGCATCACCTGGGCAGTCTGGGGACGCGCACGCACGCCTTACGGTCACGATGATGAGCTCGTACACCACGGCGAGACCGCCGCGGAGGTCGAGTTCGTCTTCCGCATGCCCTATCAAGGCGGCGAAGAGCAGCGTTTCCGCATTCTGCGCCGCCGCGAACAACAGACCCGCCGCGCCGTCATCTCGGTGTTGGATTTTCAGATTCAGAGCGAGACCGGATGGCGCTCACTCAATGGCAATAGTGTTCGCGAGACCCAAAGCCGGATCGTCGAACACCTGGGATTGGATTATGACACCTTCATCAACTCTGCCTACCTGCGCCAGGGGCATGCGGATGAATTTACAGTGCAGACACCGGCAGACCGTAAACGCGTTCTAGGCGTCATTCTGGGTCTGGACCAGTGGGAACGTTACGCCGAACGCGCCAAACAAGCGCTCGCTGTCGTGCAGGTTCAGGAAAAAGAACTGGCGCGGCGCCTCTCCGAGATTGAGAAGGAGCTGGCACGGCGCGCGGAATATCAGGCAACCCTATCCCAGGCTGAAGCAGAGGCGCAAGAAGCCGCTTTGCATGTGCACCAAGCGCAGGAAGAGCTCAATGCGCTCACGCGTGTGCAGGAGCAGGTCATCGCCCTCAAACGCCAAATCGAAGAGACGCAACGCCGCAAGGACGAGGAGTTGGCGCGACTCACCGAACTACAACGGCAACGCAGCGACCATCAAGAGCGCCGTGAAACCTATCAACGGCTCTTGGAGCAAGCCCCGGCAATTGAAAGCCGCTTGCGCGAGTACCAGACTGCGCTCGATGAAGAACGCACGTGGAGTGAAAAACTTGGGCAAGCAGCTCGCCTACAGGAAAAAAAGTCCCAGGCGGAGAAAGCCATTGCGCGAGAAGCCGAAGCGCTGCGCGAACGCATCCGGGTTTTGGAACGTGAAGCCACACGCAAAGAACAGGCGCTGACAGCGCTACGCGCCAGCCTTGAGCAAGATATCCGCGAGAAGCAGGGCCAAATCCGCTCATACCAGGACCGGTTACCCACTGCGGAATTCTTAGGCATCCTGGAAGACCTGGAAGGGCAGTTGGAATTCACGGCGCAGGTCGCGCAAGAATTGGAACATGCGCGCACCGATCTTCAGAAATCGCAGCTCACCCGCACCGGTCTGGCTGAACGCAACCGGCAGCTCAAGACGCTGATGGAAGAGACCAAAGAGCGTCTCGATGCGCTGGCGCAAGCGGAGGCGACCTGCCCGCTATGCCGGCAGGCATTGACGCCGACCCACCAGACGAAACTGCTGCAGCAGCTGCAGGCTGAGGGCAGCGCCATGGCAGAAGAGCATCGCCGTAACACGCAGCTGATTCGAGATTCGCAGGCCCAAGAAGCGGCGCTCGAACGGCAGATGCGTGAACACGATCAAACCCTGCGAACTCGCACGCGGTTGGAACAACAAATCACCCGTATGCAGCAGCAGCTGGAACAGGCAGAGGAGGCGCGCAACCGTATTGGCGCCATAGAAGGTGAGATAGCGGCATGCCAGGCACGGCTCGAGGCGGGCGATTACGGTGAAGCCGAGCGCGAAGCGCTCAAGCAGGTACAGGGGGAAATCGCCGGTATAGAAACTCAGCTGCAAGCTGACGACTATGGACGCGAAGCGCGAGCAGCGTTGGAGAAGGTGCTCGCGGCGCTGGCAGAACTCGGCTACGATGCCACGGCGCATGACGCCCTCAAAGCCAGGGTACGCACCCTCGCCAGCGCCGAAAGTGACTATCGCGAGTTGGAAAAAGCCCGCGTGGGTGTTCAGGGCGAGGAAGAAGCCCTGAAACGCCTTGCGCTCGAATGCGCAGCTCAGGAGCAGCGACGGGCACAACTAGAGCTGGACCAAAGTGCACAACAGGCAGCAATCGAGGCGTTGCTACCGCAGCTGGAAACTCTGCCCCAAATACAGCAGAGCGTGCAGGCAGCACGCAACAAAGAAGTCAGCGCACGGCAGATGGTAGGGGCAGCGCGACAACAACTGGCAGCTCTGGATACCCAGGAACGGCGCAGGACGCAACTCCAGGAGCAGCAAACGGCGCTACTCAGGCGCAGCGCCGTACTCAAAGAGTTGCGCGACGCCTTTGGGGTGAATGGTATACCGGCTATGATTATCGAACACGCCCTGCCGCTTTTTGAGTTGGAAGCCAATCGCCTTTTGGAGCAGCTCTCGGGTGGAAGGATGCATGTGCGTTTCGATACGCAACGCGAGACAAAGTCGGGTAGCATCCGCGAGACGCTGGATATTCTAATCAGCGATGAAAAAGGCTCGCGCCCCTATGAAAATTACTCCGGCGGAGAACAATTCCGCGTCAATTTTGCCATCCGCGTCGCACTCGCGCGATTGCTCGCGCAACGCGCCGGTATGCGCCCCCGCGCTCTGTTCGTGGATGAAGGCTTCGGTTCGCTCGATGCCGACGGACGCCAACGCTTGGTCGAGGCGGTCAAAGCAGTTCAGGATGACTTTGACCTCATCCTGGTCATTACCCATATCGAGGAATTACGGGATGCCTTCCCGGTGCGAATTCAAGTCTCAAAAACGGAAACTGGCTCTTTTGTAGAGCTGTTGTAGAATACATGAAGTGTTGATTGATTAAAGATTTGAGGCAACACTGAGTTTTGGTTCCCGAAGCTTTGATAGAAATCAGGTTCGACATTTCAATAACAGGAGGAGTGTACTATGTTCAAAGAGTTCGGTAAGTTCATCAAGCGTGGCAATGTAATAGACCTGGCAGTGGGCGTGATTATTGGAGGCGCTTTCGGCAAGATCATTGCCTCATTTGTCAACGATATCATCATGCCGCCCCTCGGACTGCTGCTGGGAAAGGTGAATTTCGCCAGTCTCTTCATTGATCTCTCGGGCAAAGGTTATGAGACGCTCGAGCTGGCAAAAGAAGCCGGCGCTCCCACGCTCAACTACGGCGCCTTCATCCAGAATATTGTTGACTTCCTGATTGTCGCTTTCGTTGTTTTCCTGGTGGTGCGGCAAATCAACAAGATGAAGAAAGAGGAAGCCCCTGCGGCCCCAACCACGAAGACCTGCCCGTACTGCGCGACCGAAATCCCGCTCAATGCCAAGCGCTGCCCCCACTGCACGTCGCAGTTGTAGGCTACAGACCAGGCAAAGCCAGCTTAGGGAAATGAATTTTTCGCGCCGCACTGAGTGCGGCGCGAAAAATTACCCTTAGCTATACAGCGTTCCCCGCAAAATAACCACCGCCTGACCAACAATTTCCACCCGGTCAGCAGGCAATAAACGCACCCACAATTCACCTCCGCGGGCCGAAGCCTGGTAGGCAGTGCAGGCGGGTTTTCCAAGCAACCCGGACCAATAAGGCGCCAGCACGGTGTGTGCTGAGCCGGTAACGGGGTCCTCATTGACACCCAACCCCGGCGCAAAAAAGCGCGAGATGAAATCATAAGGGGGCAAACCTGCAGCAGTGACAATGGGTCCCTGCAAACCCGCGTCCTCCATTGCCGCACCCAAACGCACAAAATCGAGCTGCAACCGGGGTAGGGCATCC
The DNA here is from genome assembly GCA_022707705.1 of Chloroflexota bacterium. GTDB lineage: Bacteria > Chloroflexota > Anaerolineae > B4-G1 > SLSP01 > JAAZNO01. Next base: position 18,474 of record JAKJAC010000007.1, on the reverse strand, counting down.
CTATCCGCCAGATGCAGGAGCAGCATCTTCGTCTTGGGTCCAACACCAGACCAGATAATCTCCACATCCCCCAAAGCGCCGGCAATTCCATCCGGCACGGGAGCAGACCCGGGAGGGTCTGCCGGGAAGTCCAGGCGGATTCCTTCTCCGATAGCGCCGCCGACCACACGCTGCGCCATGAGGACGCCACTCAGGGTATCGAAAACCACGGTCTCGGCGGTCACACCGCACTCACGGAACAATACAGCAGCCGTTGCCAGAGTTGCGTGTCCACACAGGCGCACTTCCACAGCTGGAGTAAACCAACGCAGCGAGAAACGGCGCGCGGCTTGCCAATTCTCACTGTCAAGGGGACGCACAAACGCCGTCTCCGAGAGGTTCATCTCGGCTGCAATTCCCTGCAACAGGCTATCGGGCAGCGCTGCATCCAGAAGACAAACGGCAGCAGGATTGCCCTTGAAAGGCTTACGGGTGAACGCATCCACTTGAAACAGCGGAATCTCCATGTCCTTCTCCTTTGCTCTGCTCCCAGACTACTGTCGTACGGCGCTGAAAACGTTCGAGAATGCGCAGCAACGGCTCCGCCAGCAACAACAACAGCGCGACATTGCCCGCTGCACGGAAAGCATCCCACCATAGCGAGGTCAAGCCGTAAAACACGATGTAGCGGCGCAGTGTTTCGCCAAAAGAAAGTCCTGCCTCCATGCCCCCCGTGGGTCCTGCCATGAAGGGCCAGAAGTACAGATTCATCAGCAGACCAAACAACAAGCCACAGATCAATCCATAACCTGCCAACCAGCCCAAGCGGACAACTCGGCGCGAGGTATGCGGCAGCAACCCCGCGCACAATCCCACCCATCCCGCTGCGGTCATCTGATAGGGCAACCAGGGACCTATTCCCCCCGTCGCCAATGCGGATGCCAGCAACGAGAGTGCGCCAAAAAGGAAGCCGAAACGCACGCCAAAAGTATAACCGGTCAGAATGATCAGCAAAAAAACGGGTGAAAAGCCCCCCGGCATAACCAGCACCGTGGTCTCTGCCAGACGCAACGCCGCATTGACCGCTGCCAGCACCCCCATGAGTGCCACCGTGCGCGCATCCAGCTCCCGCGCGGTAAGATCAGCGATCAAGACCAGCAAACACAGCGCCGTCAGCGCGAAAAAGAGGAAAGGGGCATCCGGTCGCGTTGCCCCCGCGCTCTGTGCTGCGGGCAACAGGAAGGGGTAGAGAAAGCCTACCAGCCCACTCAGATTCGCCAGCACAAACAGGACTGTCGCCATAAATGCCCTTAGCAGAAAGCTCTAGTGCACGAGTTGCGTCCACATCCTCAACGCGTCAGCAAAGCCACGCACTCGATGTGAAAGGTCTGCGGGAAAAGGTCCACCGGTTGTACCCATTCCAGCACATAGCCAGCATCCACAAGCCGCCGGGCGTCGCGCGCCAGGGTCGCCGGGTCACAGGAGACATAGACGATACGCTCCGGAGAAGAACGCACCAGAGCATCAAGTGTAGTGGGATCCAAGCCGGTACGGGGTGGGTCGAGCACGGCAGCATCAAACGAATGCTCCCAATCGGGCAGCACATCTTCTACCTGTCCCTCAATCAAGGTGACATTGGGCGCATCCGCAAGGTTGAAAACTGCGTCGGAAACCGAAGCCGCATTGATTTCAATCCCCACAACCTCGCCCGCCTCCTCAGCAAGGAATGCCGTGAACAACCCGATACCGCAATAGGCATCGAGCACACGCTCATGCCCTTCCAATTCAAGCGCTCCCAGGACAATTTCCACTAACCGTTCAGCCTGTGCCGAGTTCACCTGATAGAAGCTGGTCGCCGAAATGCGAAATTCTCTGCCATGGACGCTCTCAGTAATGTAATCCAATCCAATCAGGGGCGCAGGCAAAGTATCATGGCACACCTGGATAATCGAGAGGGGAAAATCCACTTCCAGTGACGGAGGTTCCTCATCATAGGTTTGCAGTAGAAGCATCAGATCACCGGTTGCAGTACCCACCCGGAGTTCCAGCTGTTCAACATCAGGCAACAGCAAATCCAAAGAGGTATACAGCTCGCTCAGCAACGGGTGCATGATCGGGCAATCCTCGATCGGGATGATTTCCTGGCTATCGGCAGCCAGGAAACCCGGATAGCCTTCGGGGGTGATATGAAAACGCGCGTGGTTGCGGTATTCCCAACCGGACCTATCCGGTAGAGGTTCAAAGACCAGGGGGTTCTCGAATTTACCCACACGCTGAAACTGATCCAAGACCACCAAGCCCTTGATCTGCACCTGCGCTTCATAAGCGATGTGCTGAAAATGGCAACCCCCGCAATGCCCGAAGTAAGGGCATGGCGGCGCCACACGCACGGGTGAAGGGTCCAAGACTTCCAGCAATTGCGCGCGGATGAAGTGTTTGCGCTCTTCCACCAATTGGACGCGGAGCCGTTCACCAGGAATGGCAAATGGCACAAAAACCGTGCGCCCCTGATATTTGCCGATAGCGTCGCCGCCATGCGCCATCGCCGTCACATGCAACTCAAAACTCTGCGTCATATTGTGCCTCGCAAAAAGCCGCACTGGGGGGAGAACAGTGGGCGGCTGAATGAATCAGGCCCAAGAAAGCCCGTTCACGCAACGCCACCACGCCCGTTCTCCCTAATCCGGTCACGGAGTGGTCTCTACTGTGGGCATAATGCCCGGTCCAGGAACCACAATCGTGGGTGTTGAACCTTCTGGGGTGAAGATAATCTTGTCGGTAGCCGTCAAAGCCGAAGCGTTCGCCTGTGCAATCATCAATTGGACGTAAACAGGATATTGGGCATACAGTTCCCCAAGCAGCATCTGCATCGCAGTGTCGGCCTGAGCTCTGGCTTTCGCAGCTTCAGCACGCGCCTGATTAATCTCCAGGTCACGCTGCGCACTGAGCAACTCATTTGCCTTCGTGGCCTCAATCAGCACCCGCTCCGTCTCCTTTTGAGCCAGCTCATTGGTACGTTGCGCCTCGATGACCGCAGTTTGAGCCGCAAGCCGTTGGCGTTCCAGTTCAGCCAGCTGCGTCTGTTGCCGGGTCTGCTCCTGAATCTTGCTCTGCTCTACACGAATGGCGCCCTCTTGCTTGGCTTGTTCTGCCGCAGCTTCTGCCTGAGCTTTGAGCTGGTCCTGCGCCGCCTTTTCTGTCGCCAACCGGCTTTGCACAATCGCATCCAGAGCCGTCTGCACTTCCGGCGAGAGAATCACGTCTGGCACCGTCACGTTGTTCACACTCAGCCCCATCGGCGCCACCATCTCATTGAGCTCATCATCAATGCAGTTGCGCAGGGCATCCCGCGAGGCGCCAATGATGTTGTCATCGAAAGTACGGTCGCCCACGCAGACCTTCATCGCCTGTTTGGCGAAATCGGTAACACGTTGCAGCGCCAGGGAATCGCTAGTGTAAATGCCGCGATATTGATCCCACAAATCCAGGATCAAATTCCGCTGATCCAAGCCTGGACGGAAAATATCACCGCTGGCAATCAGACCGATGCGCTGTTTATCCTTGGTGATAATCTCTTTGTCTTCCACCTGGAAAGGGATAGCCTGCGTCGAAATTCGCTCCAGCCGTACAAACAATCCCAAATCACTGTAGACGCCGGGTCCAACCACATCGCGGATACGCCCCGACCTGAACTGGATACCGACTTCCTGCTGTTCCACCACCTTGAGAAAGTAGAAGAAGTTATTAGAGATCAACAACAACACGGTAATAACCAGGATGGCTGCCAAGCCGTAGCCAATGATTTTCGATACCGTTGTTCCCTTCAAGCGATTCATGATTTCCCCCTTTGAGTCGTACTTAGAAAACAAGTCAGCCGACAGTGCCAAGAGTGACGGAAGGTTTCTCAGCTATTTGCCGATGAGCACATAGCGCTATCCACCCATCGCTCTTATTGTACCGCAACCCAGATAGTGAAAAAAGTCACAAACAGGTGAATGAGAAAGGGATAGTAAAACGAGCCGGTTTTCCAGGCTACCCAACCGAATGCAGAACCGCCCACAATGCAACTGAGGGTCTCAAGCTGCGGTTTGCCCTGATGGGCAAGGGTGAAAATGATAGCTTGCAGCAAGATTGCCCAATCCCCTCCCACCAGGTCAACCAGGGTAAACAGCACCAGACCGCGAAAAAAGAATTCCCAACCAAAGAGGTCCTGAGCGGCAAAGGCAAGCGTCCCCAGAGCTCCGTGAACGGACCAATACTCTGTATAGTAGGCGCGAAAGTCTGCCCCGGATGCCGCCAGCCACAGGATTGGCGCCATCAGCACCCAACCGCCCAGAGTCAACCCCAAGCCACGTTTCCAATCGCCCAAACGAAAACCATACGCGCGCGGGGAACGCCGGAACAGCGCCAATAGCAACAACGGTAGCGCAAGGTAGACGAGCAGGCTATCCCACTCCTTACGTGGCAGAAAATTATTGTAATAATCCACCACCAGTGCCAGCGTCACGTAGACGAGAATCACGGCAGTTTTCCAATCCCGACGTATCGAAGGTGAGGCAGATAAAGTCATGGCGCGTCTATTCCTGGTAGAACCTGTCACGGCGGGTAGTGCGCCGCGCAAGCTCCATTATAACTGCGGATGGCGATTTTTGAAATCGCGTTCAGTTGCAAACCGATTGTTATGTGGTATACTCTGCTTCGAAATTCGTAACAGTTATTAAAGTCTGACGAATTCGGCAGTCTGTCTCAGAAAGGAGTTTCGGCAGTGCTATCCAAGGTTGAAAAGAACAAGGTCATCCAGGAATTTGCACGTACGCCGGACGACACCGGTTCGCCGGAGGTTCAGGTCGCTATTCTCACTAATCGCATCCGCTATCTCACGGAGCACCTGAAAACTCACAAACACGACGAGCATTCGCGCACGGGTCTGTTGAAGATGGTAGGGCAGCGGCGACGCCACCTGGCATATCTCCAACGCATTGACCCAGAGCGCTACCGGGAGTTGATCCAGCGCCTCGGCTTACGCAAGTAAGCGGTTTACGGTCGTATCCCTGGCTGACGACGAGTAGAGGCGGCCTGACCCCCTCTACTCGTTTGTTAAATCGGGTCAGGCACTCATCAGTATAACATCCGGCAACAGCGGTGATTATGGAAGGTAGGAATTGGGGAGTGGGGTGCAGCAGGCAATGCCGCCACTGCACAGCAGTTCCCAGTTTCAAACCTTCTATACCCGACTTATGCCGGCAATAGGAGGTTAGGCTATGGTACAGGAAGATAAAACGTTTTGTGCCCGTTTGGGGGAGCACGAAGTATGCTTCTCCACCGGAAAACTTGCCGGGTTAGCCGGCGGCGCGGTGATTGCGCGCAGCGGAGAGACGGTGCTGCTCGCAACGGCAACTATGGCGCAGACCCCGCGGCAGGGTGTCGATTTCTTTCCCCTCTCGGTAGATTTTGAAGAACGGCTCTATGCCGCTGGACGCATTCCGGGGTCATTTTTCCGTCGTGAGGGTCGTCCCTCTGAGAAAGCCATTCTCACCAGCCGGTTGATTGATCGCCCGCTGCGCCCCTTGTTCCCCTCAGATATGCACAATGATGTGCAAGTCATCGTAACTTCCTTCTCACAGGGCGATGAGCAACACGCGGATATCCTCGGCATTAATGCCGCATCCGCGGCGCTGATGATCTCCGACATTCCGTTTGAGGATCCTGTAGGCGCAGTGCGCATCGGCTTGATTGATGGGCAACTGGTAGTGAATCCCACCATTCCGCAGATGCAACAAAGCAGCCTCGATTTGCGGGTTGCCGGCAGCGAAAACGCCATCATTATGGTGGAATGCGGCGCAAACGAAGTGGATGAAGCCACGATGGTTGAGGCGCTGGAATTGGCGCGCCAATCCTATCAGGATATCATCCGTGCGCAACGCGAGATGCGGGCGGCTGTGGGCAAACCCAAATCCGCGTACCCCTCATTTACCACCCCCGAGACATTGTTTGAGCGTGTGGAAAATCTGGTTGGCGCCCGAATCCAGGCGTTGCTGCGGGAAGAGCTCCTCAAGGGCGAGCGCATCGAATCTATGAACGCCCTGGAGAAAGAGGCGCAGGCTGCCTTAGTTGAAGAAGCCGAAGTCAGCGGGTGGACGACAGCACAGATCAGCGAAGCATTCCATGATGTCTTCAAGAAAATCGTCCGCGCGCGAATCCTCAATGAAGGTATACGCCCCGACGGACGTGACACGCGCACTATCCGCCCTCTTTCTGCTGAAGTGGGCTTATTCCCACGCCCGCACGGTACGGGCCTGTTCAACCGGGGTGAAACCCAGGTGCTCAGTCTGGCGACCCTGGGCATGCCCGGAGAGCAGCAGGAGTTGGACGATCTCTTCCCCGAAGAGACCAAGCGTTATATGCACCATTACAACTTCCCGCCCTACTCCACAGGCGAAGCCTACCCGCTGCGCGGACCACGTCGCCGCGAGATTGGGCATGGCGCACTGGCAGAGCGAGCGCTGTTGCCCGTGATTCCATCCAAAGAGGAATTCCCCTACACCATCCGGGTAGTCAGTGAAGTGCTCTCCTCGAATGGCAGCACCTCCATGGCTTCAACCTGTGGCAGCACACTGGCGCTGATGGATGCCGGTGTGCCGATCAAGGCGCCTGTCGGCGGTATTGCCATGGGCCTGATCACCGATGGTACGCGCTATGCCGTCCTCACCGATATTCAGGGCTTGGAAGACCATCTAGGCGATATGGATTTCAAAGTCACTGGCACCCGCGAGGGCATTACTGCCCTGCAGATGGATATCAAAATCAAGGGTGTCAATCGCCAGATTTTGAGCGAGGCATTGGAGCAAGCGCGTCTTGCACGGTTGCAGATTCTCGATGTAATCGAGGCGACCTTGCCGGCGCCGCACGAGGAGCTCTCCAAATACGCGCCCAAGATGCTAACCACCCATATCAATGTGGACAAGATCGGTGCGTTGATTGGACCCGGCGGCAAGAACATCCGCGCGCTGCAGGAGAAATACGAAGTCAAGATTGACATCGAGGAAGATGGCACTGTCTTCGTAGCCGCGACGGGCGGCGATGGGGCGCAGGAAGCTATCCGCCACATCAATGGGATGATGCAGACAGCTGAGGAAGGGAAAGTCTACAGCGGCAAAGTTGTGCGCCTGACCGACTTCGGCGCGTTTGTGGAGATTCTGCCCGGCACGGATGGCATGGTCCACATCTCCCAACTTGCGGACCGCCGCATTGAATCCGTTTCCGATGCGGTGCAGGTAGGGGATGAGATTCTGGTCATGGTCACCGATGTCAGCCCTGATGGCAAGATTCGGCTCTCACGGCGTGCCGTGATGGAAGGCTGGACGCTCGAGCAGGCGCGCGAGCAGGATCAACCCCGGCGCTCTTCGGGCGGCGGAGACCGGCGGGGCAATGACCGCCCACCGCGGCGGCGTTAATTCAGTCTGTTAACGGGCAGTCAATGGCTGGAAGTGAAACCGCTGTGACGCTGCCCATCAAGTAGTCACCAATCTTTAGGAGAACAATGATGAGCGAACCAACTGTTGAGATTATGGCAGAAACTGAGGAATTTGCCGTGTTGATGACCCGTGATGAAGGCGGCGAGGTTATTTACCACGTAGAACTGGGAAACGCCACGCTGCACTTCTTCGGTGAGGAATGGACCGAGTTCTTGGACCTGATGCGTCAGGCGATGCGCTAGAACCAATCCCCATGACAAGCACCGCGCGGAAGGCACCTTCCGCGCGGTTTGCTTTCTCAAATAACGGTATATGATGAGCATTGATTTCAATTTCACTCGGGGTATAATTTAAGCAACTTGCACCATACCATACGAGTGTAAGGCACAGGTTGGGGAGCTGAATCGAGGCCAATATGGCGGACACATTGGACCGTTTTACACCAGCAGCACGTGAGGTGTTGCAGTACGCACACACCGAGGCTGTGCGGATGAAACATGCCACCATCGGACCTGAGCATGTTATGCTGGGATTGCTGCTCGAAGGCGAAGGATTGGCCGGGCGCGTGCTGCGCGACCTGGGACTGCGTCCCCAACAAGTCCAACGTGTCGTCGAACGCCTCTCCGGAGCCCCACCCCTGCGCAGCGAAGCATCGCGACTGCGCCCCAGCACCGAAACGCTGCTCACGATGAGCATTGATGAGGCGCGTCGCCGCAGTCAGCAATTTGTGGATACCGAACACCTGCTCCTGGGGTTGTTACAACAACAAGAGGGGCTGATCCTGGCAATCTTGGTGCAGTTCAATCTCACGGCAGATGTGGTGCGGCGGCGCCTGTTGCAGGTATTGCCAGATGCGCGTCCCCCGGTGGCTACACCAGGTACGCCAGAGGCTCCACGACGCGGACATGGACGCTCTGGGGGACAACCCTCAGAACAGCTCCTGGAACAACTGGCTATTGATCTCACGGAAATGGCGCGCCAGGGGCAGCTGGATCCCGTTATTGGACGGCAAACAGAGATTGAGCGTGTCATCCAGATTCTGGCGCGGCGGACCAAGAACAACCCGGCGCTCATTGGCGAACCGGGCGTGGGCAAGACAGCCGTTGTTGAAGGATTAGCACAACGTATTGTCGCCGGCGGTGTACCGGGACCGATTCTAGGTAAGCGGGTCATCCAGCTGGATATCGGCTCTCTCGTTGCCGGGACGATGTATCGCGGGCAATTCGAGGAGCGGCTCAAGCGCGTGCTGGAAGAGCTCAAAGGGTCTAATACCATCGTTTTCATTGACGAGGTTCACATGCTGGTTGGAGCAGGTTCCGCCGGGTCAGCGCTGGATGCCGCCAACATCCTCAAACCGGCGCTGGCGCGGGGCGAATTGCAGTGCATAGGCGCCACCACGCTCGATGAATACCGCAAGCATATCGAATCGGATGCCGCCCTAGAACGTCGCTTCCAACCGGTGATGGTCGAGGAACCCTCACCAGAAGAAACACTCCAGATTCTACACGGCATCAGGCACGCCTACGAAAAACACCACCGCTTGCATATCAGCGACCGCGCTCTAGAAGAGGCAGTGCGGCTCTCGGCACGCTATGTTACTGATCGCTTCCTCCCCGATAAAGCGATTGATGTGATGGACGAAGCTGCATCACGAGTGCGCATGTACAAATCGCCCACCGCGCGGCGTCTGCGCGTGCTGTTTGAGAGCCTGCAGGACCTTCGCATCAAGCGCGCCCGGCTGATGGCAGAAGGTGTTTTTGCCGAGGTGAGCGAGCTCAACGCACAAGAGCAAGTGTGGGAAGAAGAGATGAACCGGCTCCGCAGCATCCAGGAGCAGGATGAAGGATTGCTGGTGGAGGCTGAGGACGTTGCCGAAATCATTGCGATGTGGACAGGCGTTCCGGTAAGCCAGCTGGCTCAAGAAGAAAGCCAGCGCTTGATGGATATGGAAGCACGGCTTCAAGAGCGCGTGATAGGGCAGGATGAAGCCATTGCCACTGTAGCGCGCGCTGTGCGCCGCGCCCGCGCCGGACTTAAAGACCCCCACCGTCCGATTGGCTCGTTTATTTTCCTGGGACCAACGGGCGTCGGCAAAACGGAGCTGGCGAAGGCGCTAGCCGCATTTCTCTTCGGGAGTGAGGAAGCTCTGATCCAGCTGGATATGTCAGAGTTCATGGAACGCCACACGGTAGCACGGCTGGTGGGCGCCCCACCCGGCTATGTGGGCTACGAAGACGCGGGTCAACTCACCGAAGCCATTCGCCGCCGCCCCTATTCGCTGGTGGTTTTCGATGAAATCGAAAAGGCGCACCCCGATGCCTTCAATATGCTGCTACAAATCATGGAGGAAGGAGTGCTTGCGGATGCACGTGGGCACAAGGTAGATTTCCGAAACGCCCTCATCATCATGACCTCCAACGTGGGCGCGCAAGAAATCCAACGCCAGAATCTGCTTGGCTTTGATTTGTTGACCGACTCCATCCAGAATGAGCAACGCAGCTATGAAGCGATGAGCCGCAAACTCAACGCAGAGCTGCGGCGACTCTTCCGTCCCGAGTTTCTGAACCGTGTGGACGCCGTGATCGTCTTCCGTCCCCTCAACCGCGTTGCACTGCGAGAGATAGTCCGCTTGGAAATCGAAAAGGTGCGCACTCGGGTTCTGGAAAATGGCCTGGATTTGGAACTAACCCCCGCCGGGCAGGATTGGCTCTGCGAACAAGGCTACAGCGAAGAGTACGGGGCGCGCCCGCTACGACGGCTCGTCCAACAAGAAGTGGAGACACCGCTCTCGGAAGCATTGCTATCGGGGGAATTCCACCCAGGAGATGTCATCGCGCTCGATGCCGGAGAAGTAGGGCTGTTCCTCCGGCGGGTTGAGCCAGAACCAGCGCCTCTGGCAGAACACTGATCTCCGGCTGCACGCTCTACGGCTCAGGCTCCGACCCCGCCCGCGGATGGGCGCGATTGTACACTTCCCGAGCGCGTTTCTGTGTGACATGCGCATAAATCTGCGTCGTCGCCAGGTTGGTGTGCCCCAAGAGTTCCTGCACCACACGTAAATCCGCGCCGCCATCAAGCAGGTGCGTGGCAAAGGTATGCCGCAACAAGTGCGGCGTCACAGTCTGCGCAATCCCTGCAGCCACACCGGCTTGTCGCACCACCTCACTGATGGAGCGCACCGACAGCCTTCCCCCCGAGCGATTCAAAAAGAGAGCATTCCGTGGTGGGCGCTCGCCCTGCAGCGAAGGACGCCCCTCCCGCAGATAGGTCTGCAAGACCCGCAACGCAGGACGCCCCACCAGGACAACCCGCTCTTTATCGCCTTTGCCGATGACCCGTACCTCCCCGTTCGAGAGGCTCACATCGCGCAAATCCAGTTTGGCTAACTCGCTTACCCGCATTCCCGATGCGTAAAGTGTCTCCAGAATGGCGCGGTCACGCAATCCCTGGGGTGTATCAGCCTCTGGCGCCGCCAAGAGCTGGTCAATTTCCTCGTGCGTCAGATAATGCGGCAGTCGTTGCGGCAAGCGTGGGGCATAGATACGGCGGAATAGGTTCTCCTGCCAGAGTTGTTGGTGCAGCAAATAATCGCCCATGGCGCGCAGCTCAAAAACACGGCGGGCGATACTGGCGCGAGCATAACCAATCTCGGTGAGCTCTGCCAGATAAGCGCGAACGATATCGCGTCCCAACGCAGAAAGGGTCGTGACCCCCTGTTCGGCGCAGTAATCGAGGAACTGACCGATATCCGTCCCGTAATTCTTGACAGTATACTGAGAAGCGTTATTGCTTTCCAGATGCTTCAGATAACGCTCCAGATAAGAACGTAGTTCCATCCAAGTGCCCTCAGGTAGACGCCAGACGCAGACGAAGCTATCAACAAAAAGCGGTCAGCACTGGGCTGACCGCCATAGCGGATTTCTCAAGCGCGGGATGGCACCACCGCGTGCGCTTCTTGCTCAGCACGAAGCCGGTCATAGACCGTGAGGATGTTAGCCACATGGAGCTGGTGACTGGCAATGCCCAGTGGCACACGCTCCAACCCACAGGTTTCCAGAGGTATATCCCAAATTGTCTGCCGGGGTTTACCACGTTTGATGACCTTGCGTGCCTGTTCTTCAACACATTCCAGGTAATTGATATACCGGTCCAAAACAGCCTGCACCTCGCCGCGCAGAATCACCTCTCCGTGACCCTGTACGATCGTTTCGGGAGCCAGTTTTTTGATCTGTTGCAGGGTTACAATAGCCTGACGCCAATCCCCATCGGCGATGATAGGTATCGCCATGACGGAATCGCCCGTAATCAGGATGCGCTCCTCTTCCAAAAACACACCGACATTGTCATCTGTGTGCCCTGGAAGCGGCATCAGGCGCATCGCTTTATCGCCGGCAACCAGCTGCAATTCACCTTCTTCAAAGGTGATCGTGGGAATCCGCAACGTTACCTCATCGAAAAGTGGATCGCTGGCGCGCGCCTGTTGCAGAGAAGCTTCCCCTACATCCAGCAATTTCCGGCGGCACAGCTCATGAGCGATAATGTCCAGGTTCTGAGGGTAAGCATAGAGGCCATAGACATGGTCCATGTGATAGTGCGTCAAGATGAGAGAATGGAAGCGCCCCCTGCCACGAAGGTCCAGGAACTGTGCAATCTGGCGGGCTTCTTCTGGAAAAGGCAGCGCATCAATGGCAACTACGCCCTCCTCCGTAACCAAGGCAACGCAATTCACCAATGCGTAGCGCTCGCTCGTGAAGATATAAATCTCTTCAGTCACACGTTCCCAAAACATGCTGGCTCCTATTCACATCTTGACTGAATGGTGTTGGTCACATTTCCAAACACCGCTGCAGGCGCCCGTGCGCCAAGGCGCCTTCTCGCCCGCATACTTGCAGCATAACATACCCGGAAACGAAAGTCAAGATAACTTTACATAATAAACCGAAGAATTCGCAGAAAAAGCCGCTCTTTGCAGAGCGGCTCTATAAGACACCCCCACTATGCCGTGTGCCGATGGTTTTGACCCTGCTTACGCAGGTGGGAACTCGCCGGTGGTTCAGCCTTGCCAATTGGCTACCGCTTGAGCACCTGAACGTTAGCTCCCATTTTTCAAAATGTTGGCTCAAAACCCCATACCGGCATCACGCACACAGCAGGGTACTGCGGTATGATACCACATTTCCCACAGTTGGCAACCGATTTCCAGGGAGTGCATTTCAAAATGGGGGCGAGAATTTCGAAGAAAAAGGTGATTTTTGTGGTGAGGCTTCGCCTCACCACAAAAATCACTCAAAGAAAAGGCAAATATCCGACACCTCAGATTTCAGGAGAATGGACCATCATTTCGAGCACAGACACTCAGAAGCTCGATAACGTAGCGCGCAGCAGGCGCAACCAGTTCGTGTGCAAAATCGCAGCGATATCGTCTGCGCTATAACCGCGTTCCTGAAGCAAGATTCCGAGCTTTCCCAAATCAGCCACGGAATCCAGACCCACGGGCGCCTTTTCCATCCCCATGCCACCGTCACAATCGGTGCCCAATCCCACATGACGCGAACTGCCGGTGACCTGACAAACATGATCCACCGCTTCTACCACCCTACTGAGGGGCAACCGGGCATCGTCCGCTTTCCATCCCGCATCCAGCATCCAGTTGAAGGGAACTATGCCAATAACACCATCGCGTTCAGCCAATTGCCGAATCAGGTCATCAGACAATTGACGGGGTCCTTCACGCAGGGCGCGTGGATTCGCGTGTGAAGCAGCTACCGGTCCAGGATAGCAGTCAAGCGCTTCATGCGCGGCAGTCTCCCACAAATGGCTGATATCCAGCAGCAGGTTGAAGGCTGCCATCTCACGCAATAGTGCGCGCCCCTCGTCGGTTAGGGGACCCGGGTTAGCATTGCCGCCGGCATAGGAAGTTCCCGCAGCCCAGCTGAGACCCACCCCACGTAGACCCCGTTCAACCCACCACCCCACTTCCTCAGGCTTTCGAATGGGCGCCGCACCTTCCATCACCAGGAAAAGACCAATCATGGGCAAATCCGTGTTCCAGGAAGCGAGGCTCGCTTCAAGGTCGGCGTTGTTACGCAAGAACTGCAACTCCCCTGCATCAGCCCAACGGAAATAGGTCTCCAACTGCGCAAGCGCTTGAGCATGAGCTTCTTCAGCATTATGATAGACCAGCCCCGAAGTGTCCCAGGAGGCGTGCGCCGGTTCCACAAACAGGCTGCCGCCCACCACGGCTACTCTCCCTCGACGCAGTTCTGGAAAAGTGACCATGGCAGCGCCGGACCACTTCCCTGGCGGGGGCGTCGCCCGCTCCATAGCGCGAAGTTCATTCAGAGGTAAACGCAAATCACGCCCCAGCGCCACTGCGTTGTAAGATAAATCCAAATGCGCATCTACAATGAGTTGAGTCATCCCAAGCTCCATTTCAGCCGGCAATCCAAGCATTTGCCAGCTGGACTTCAATCCTCATGGCGAGTATAACCTCTTCATCACGTTTGACAAGAACCCCGCCTTGAGCCATACTTACTATGAAAGGCAGAGGCAAGCTATGCAACAACGAAACTTGAGCTATGCATTGCTCATCGAAACCGGCTCCCATGCAGGAATGGTATTACCGTTAACCGGAGATACTTTCACGATGGGACGTGAAATTGATAACAGCCTGGTATTGGATTCCCCCAAGCTTTCGCGTTATCACGCACGGATACGCATTTCTCCTGCTGGAACCGTTTTGTTGGAAGATTTGGACAGCACAAATGGCACCTTCATCAACGGCTACCTGCTCTCAGGAGTACGTCGCCTGCACATTGGAGATGCTTTTTCGCTGGCTGGCACGATCCGCTTGCGCCTGGTTGAGGATGAAAGCACAAAAGAATTCGCGCCGCCGGAACAATGGACCGTTCCAGCGGTCGAACCGGTGCGCTATCCTATGTCGGGCAGCGCCGCCAGCCCCACGGAATCAGAGACCTGGATCGCGCCGGCGCTCGCCCCAGCTCTGAATCCTGCCACTACGGGAGACACGCTTGCATCGGCACCGATCGCGCGCAAGTCTCGCCTGCCATACATCGTCATTGGAGTGCTGCTGATGGCGCTCTGCGCCACCCTGGGATTGGCAGTTTATCTGTGGTTTGCCCCCACCAACGTTTGGCAAATCATCTTCCAGAACCTGGGTCTGCCATTTCCGGGTGCGTAAACCGTTGCGAGGGTTTCTGGTCAATGGTGTTGGGTGCGCGAAGCAACGCTCCGCGCACCCAATAACACTCTATGCAGAGTTGGGGAGACGCTGCGATCTACAACGCCACCAGTTTGAGGGCTAGATCAGCAGTAGTGGCAGGCTTAACATTGAGGGCGCGCTCCATGAAGCGTCCCTCTTCATCAATGGCAAAGTGACTGCGCAGAATGCCCATATAAGCCTTACCATACATCTGCTTCTCACCCCACGCCCCGTAGGCTTCTGCCACCTTGTGGTCGGGGTCAGAGAGCAAGATAAAGGGCAGTTCATATTTCGCGCGGAACTTTGCGAGCACCGCCGGTTCATCAGGGCTGATGCCAATCACTACGACGTCTTTCTCCGCAATGACGGGATAGTTGTCTCGCACAGTGCAAGCCTGCGTCGTGCAACCAGGGGTATCAGCTTTAGGGTAGAAGTAAAGCACGACCTTCTTACCGCGAAAATCGGTTAGACTGACTTCCGTTCCAGTATCGGAAAGCAAAGTAAAGGTGGGAGCAAATTCGGTTTCCATAGAGTCTCCTTCTATTTCGGAAAGTTTATGCTAAAGGCAACTGACATGCCTTGAGTTCAGTTATTAATAAGACATTTTTATATTTTACCAGAATTGTCTTTCAAAATCAAGGGCGAATATTCTTCAAACGTGCGAAAGTGTGAAGGTGCCCACGTGTCCAGGTGTGAACGTAAGTGATTCGCTTTTTCGCTGATTCGCCTCTTTT
>JAKJAC010000007.1:0-3054 GCA_022707705.1 Chloroflexota bacterium | reverse complement strand
CCCCGCCGCCAAAAATCAATAGAAGAGGAATCTTTTGCATGACAATCGGCTTAGCATTTCGATTTTGCACAGGAGGGAACAGATAATGAAGGAACAGGCAATGGTCGAGAGACTTAAAAAACTCAGTGAATTCCTAGCAAACCACCGGGGGTTACCGGTGTTGCTAGGTGTACTATTGGTTGTCCTCAACTTCATTCTGCAACTACTGCCGCCATGGGTCGTCATTGGCTGGTTAGCAGACGTGAACCTGTTGCTACATCTTGGCATCATCGTGGGTTTCCTAGGGGTTTTGATTGGCGATGCGCTTGGCTAAGGAACTCCTGTCAGGTCAAGGCGCAAATCGCATTCAAGAATTCTTTGCGCAAGCACGAAAACTTACACCATTCACTTACTGCACGGCTTGCCTTTTCCTGTACTTCACAGTAGTATAAAAGAGGAAGGCAAACAGGGTTTGAGCACTGTATCTGCCGTGAAGTTTTTTTGTTCTGGCTTCTGCGCAAGCATAGAAGCCTAAGTCCCAAATCTATCGTTATCAATATAGGAGGCTAGAAATGAGTTTTGGAGATAATATTCAGTCAGCTGATTGGAAGAAGGAAAAGCACATTCCGGCTATTGATCTGCCGGAGGTCATTGAAGCGGGCAAACCCTTCATGGTGACCGTGAGCGTGGGCAAGGAAATTCCCCATCCCAACACTACTGAGCATCATATTCGCTGGATTGATGTCTACTTCAAGCCAGAAAGCGAGAAATTCCTCCATCAGGTGGCGCACTTCGACTTCACTGCGCACGCCGAATCGACCAAAGGCGCTAACGAAGGGGCAGTGCTGGCGCACCCTGTGGCTGCTTTTTCCATGACGGTGAAAGAACCAGGGATGCTGATTGCACTGGAACTTTGCAACATCCACGGCGTATGGGAAAGCGCTGCTGACATCAAATTCGCGGAATAGGTTAGGCGCCCGCAGAGGGCTGCCCCTCTGCGAACTTCGCTGAGGAGGAAGTGATGACACCAATTGCAAACGATGCGATCATCAAGGCGCTGCGAGCTGCGGCAATGGACGAACACGCCGCGATCATCCAATACCTGCGTCATGCCTACATGATGGGTGAGAGTGAACTCGCTTGCGAGATTGAAGGGGTGGCGCGAGACGAAATGCGCCATTTCTGGATTCTCTCACGGTGGATTGTAAAACTCGGAGGTGAACCGCTTACCGACCGGGGATTCACCGATTTTGGAGGTGCCACACCACCAGAGTGGATGGAGAGAAATGTGCAGGCAGAAGACCGCGCCATTGCCATGTACCGCGAACTCATCGGTCGCGCCAATGACCCAGATTTACGAGCTGATATCGCCCACGTTCTAGCGGATGAAGAACGCCATCGCGGGCAATTTGTGGATTTTGGCGTGGAGGCACAGGCAGAATTGGCTGCAGCGACAGAATCCACGGGAGCGGCCCCCGAAGCGCCCATTGCGGTGGTGGATAAAGAAGCTCTGGATTGGGGGGTGCAGCACGAATATGCCGCGCTGCTCCAGTATCTGATGCACTCTTTCCTGCTCCACACGCAACCCAATTGCGAGATCTCTGACCAGCTGGAACTTCAAGCAATCAATGAAATGCAGCATCTTGGCTGGCTCGGCGAGGAGCTCGCGGGACACGGTATCGAATTACCCTGGACGCCTCACCCCGTTGAAGTTCCATCCGATGCAGCATCCATGCTAGAATCGGATATCCGGCTGGAACAGGGAACTTCTGCGATGTATGGGCAATTCCTGACCCAAATGACAGATCCCAAACTCAAAGGCGTGGTAGAGGATGCCCACGGGCAAGAGTTGTATCACGAGAGCCTTTTCAACCGCTTGCTCAAGCGTGCGCCGCAGAAAGCCGCTCCAGAACCGGGCAAGACGTGGACCATCGGATCGCTCAAGCAGAAGGAGACTAAGTAATGGAAAGCATTTTGATGCGGGGCAGCTCGCCCCTGACCCCAGAACAATGGCAGTTAATAGATTCCACCGTGAGTCAGGTTGCGCAGCGGATTCTCGTGGGGCGGCGCATTCTTGATCTCTATGGTCCATTGGGCTTTGGCGCATATACCGTGCCCCTCTATACCTATCCGGGCGGGGGCGAAAGCCCCGTGCGCGCCAAGATGATGCGCCAGCTGCCCATGGCCACGCTGATGCAGGAATTCATCATCACCGTTAAGGACCTGGAACTGATGAATTCAGGTCAACCCTTCGACATCGCCCCTATCGCAGCTGCCGCAACCCAGGCAGCTCTGGCTGAAGATCGTCTGCTCCTGTACGGTGACCCCGAAGAAGGCACGGCGGGCCTGCTCAATGCTGAAGGACGGACCATTTTGCCGTTAGGAGATTGGACGGAAGAAGGCGTGGCGCTAACCGATGTTGGCAAAAGCATCGCCGCTCTCATCGGAGAGAATTTCTATGGCTCGTATGCCGTCATCCTTCACCCGATGCGTTTCGCGCAAGTTCAACGTGTGGTTGGCAAACGTGGCTTGATGGAAATTGACATGTTGGAGAAACAGGCAACCGGCGGCATCTTTGTCTCCCCCATCATGCCGTTGGACAAGGTGCTCGTGGTGACCACACAACCGCAGTACCTGGACCTGGCGGTAGGATTGGATTTGGCTGCCGGCTATATCGAAACGGTGGACCTGGAACATCGCTTCCGGTTGATGGAGACGCTGGCGCTGCGGGTGAAGCAGGCTGGCGCAATCTGCGCGCTCGAAGGCTAAAATCAACGGCGAGATACACGCAGATGAGGTAGTAGAATATGGGGCTTGAGGATGACTCAAGCCCCATGTGCATTTGAAGGCAAAGTGCTCACACATCCCCCATTCGACCCCTGAGATGGGTCTCCCCAACACTCACATCAGGAAAACTGCAAATTTAGAGGGTGAGTTTCGGCGCCGCGTTGCGCGCGGCGCCGAAACTCACCCTCTTTAATAGACTTTAGTCCACAGTTCGCGTCTTGCGATGGAAGTCTGAACAGTTACGTGAAAAGGGGTAAATAATCGTCTCGAAAATGCTAAAACGGGTTG
>JAKJAC010000079.1 GCA_022707705.1 Chloroflexota bacterium | reverse complement strand
CGCATTGAATGCTGAAGTGGAAAGCATGTGCACTTCGTCAATCACATAGACCTTGTAGCGTGCTTGTGCGGGCTGGAAATTCACCCGCTCCAGCAATTCACGCACATTGTCCACGCCGGTATTAGAAGCTGCATCAATCTCAACCAGGTCCATCAATCGCCCGGCGCTTACCGCCAGGCAAATCTCACACTGATCACAGGGCCGCTCCTCCATGGGCGCAAGGCAATTCACCGCTTTCGCCAACAAGCGTGCAGTCGTTGTTTTCCCCGTTCCCCGTGGCCCGGCAAGCAAATAGGCATGGTGAAGGTGCCCCAGGCGCAACGCATTGCGCAGCGTGCGCACCACATGCTCCTGCCCAATCAAATCCTCAAACGTCTGCGGACGCCATTTGCGATACAGTGCTTGCGCCATAGTCCTCCTTAGTCCAACGATGATAGTCTATCACGGATGGGCAGAGAGGCAACCAGCTTGACAAGCATAATGAAACTGATTACAATGATAATGAACCGTGTAAAGGCAATGTGGGGTTATGCGGGGAGTGCGTAACGATGACCACAAACAAAGTAAAAAGACTGCGGGCGACCTGAAGAAGGAAGCCCGCAGTCGCTTGTTACCAGGCACATGTGCCGAAATCCGATCCCCAGCACTATCCCTAAGGAGGCGGTTTACGAGAAATTGATGCAAAAGCGTAATACACCAACGTGCTCCAGGCGAGTACAATACCACTAATCTCGAAGAAAGGGGTTAAAGACTATGTTCGACGAGAGTTTGTTGCGAGATCTGGCTGCCATCGAAGCCTCCGGACCCATCCTGAGTGTCTATCTCAATGTAGATTCCACCCAACACACGGCGGAAGAATACCGGCTAACCCTACGTGAAATGCTAAAGAGCGTGGAAGGGCAAGCTGCACCCGCCGATATCGAAGCCATAAAACGCTATATTGACCTGGAATATGATTGGTCAGGTCGGGGAGTGGTCATGTTCTCCCGGCAGGTGGATGGCCTATGGCATGCCTTAACCCTCGCAATGCCTGTGCGCTCTGGCGTCACTGTTGCTCAAAAACCGTATATCTCTCCCCTCGTCGAGCTGGATGGACTTTACGGGCGCCATGCCGTGGCACTCGTAGACCGACAAGGGGGGCGTTTCTTTGTCTTTCAGATGGGTGTCGTCGTAGACCAAGAAGGCTATCTGGGGGAAGAGGTCCGCGGCATGCACAAGGGACGCGGCTCTTCCATCATCGGAATGCACGGGGGCGCCGCCGATGCCGGGCGCAAAGAGGCGGAAGTCATCCAGCGCAACCTCCGTGAGACAGCAAGTGCGCTCAACACCTTCTGCCACCGGCACCACCCGCGCCGCCTGCTCCTTGCTGGCGCCGAACGTACCGTGGCGCAATTCCAGGAACATCTGCCCGCCCAGCTCCAATCCATCATGGCGGGAACCTTTGTGGCGGATATGGAAGCTGGCGAGCACGAAATCAAGGAGCATTCCCTCGCCATTCTGCAACAATTGAGCGAGCAACGCAAGAAAACCGTTGCCGAAACCATCATCACCGCTGCCGCAAAGGGCAGCAATGGTGTAATCCGGTTGGGCGAAACGCTGAGCGCCGCCAACGAGGGGCGCGTTCAGGTTCTGGTGATCGAGCGCGATTTCCATAAACCAGGATACCGGTGTAACAGCTGCGGCTATTTGACGGCGCAACGCCTCGAACACTGCCCCTTCTGCGGCGGCACATTTGCGGAAATTCCTGATGCCGCCGAAGCCGTGGTCACACGGGTGGTGGAGAAGGGTGGAGCAGTGGAGGTTGTGGAGAATGGTTTGATGGGCGAAGCCCGCATCGGAGCGCTGCTGCGCTATTAGAAGCATGGCGCCACAGCCCACCGATCAGCGTCGCTATCGCCATCAGACCGAAAATCGCCTGCTCGTCGGCGTGGTGGTGCTCCTGGTAGTGGGTGGCAGTAGCTTAATCTGGATCATCTTCGGGAAAGAAGCCGGCCTAAGTTCGCTGCTCTGCCTTATTCCTGGAGCCATCGTGGTCGTGGTACTGTGGCTGTTACTGAGCGGAATCGAACGACTCACCCGCTCTTAACGCGAAAACAGCAGTTGAAAGAAAAGTCCCCTGCTTTGCAGGAGACTTTTCTTTCAGAAAGATCAAAGACCGTTTAGCAGATGGGAGATCAAACCCAACCACGCAGGCGCATCGCCCACTCTACCCGCTTGATAGCGACCCGATATGCCGCATCGCGCATGTAGAGATCGTGCTTGAGCGCTTTATCCAAAACACCGTTGAAAGCTACTGCCATCTTCTGATCCAGTTTAGCGAGAACTTCTTCCTGGGGCCAGTAGTAGTTCATATCATTCTGCACCTGCTCGAAATACGAACAGGTCACACCACCGGCATTGGCGAGGAAGTCAGGGATTAAGAAGACACCGCGCTCTTTGAGCACTGCATCGGCTTCGGGTGTGGTGGGACCATTGGCGCCCTCAGCCACAATCTTGACCTTGGGATGAATGGTGCGTACGGACTCACCCGTGATAACCCCCTCGATAGCCGCAGGAATCAGCACATCCACGGGTTTGGCAAGCCAGGCGTTGCCGTCTTCAATCTGATAGCCGGCTTCGCGCGCCTGCTCTTTGTTGATGGTACCATACTCATCCGTAATCTTTTGCAGGAAATACGGGTCAATGCCATCTTCACGGCTGAAAGTATAAGAAGTCTTGTCTGCGCGGTCCCAGCAGGAGACGGCGCCGACCTTGCCACCCAACATCTCAATGTAGGTGATGGCAGCATACTGCGCCACGTTGCCAAAGCCGTGAACCGCAGCGACCGTGTTCTTAGGATCCATGCCGAAATGCTTCATGGCTTCGCGAATCGTGACCACCACGCCGAAGCCTGTAGCTGCCGTGCGACCCAGAGAACCGCCGGCATGGACGGGCTTGCCAGTGATGACGCCGGGGGTATATTCCCCAACCAGCTTGGAATACTCATCCATCATCCAGACCATCATCTGCGGTGTCGTGCCCACATCAGGCGCAGGGACATCCGTGCGTGGACCCAGCATCTTCCATGCTGCATCCATCCATTCCCGGCAGAGGCGTTCCTTCTCCGAGGGTGAGAGCGTCGAGGGGTCCACGACCACGCCACCCTTGCCGCCGCCCAGGGGGATATCGGCAACGGCGGTCTTCCAGGTCATCCAGGTCGCCAGGGCGCGGACGGTATCCAGGGTCTCCCGGGGGTGAAAGCGGATGCCGCCTTTCGCCGGACCGCGCGCATCATTGTGCATCACGCGGTAACCAAAGAAAACCTGGATCCGCCCATCATCCATCCGCACTGGAATCTGGAAGCGCATCTCGCGCATCGGCCAGCGCAACATATCGCGAACCGACTGCTCGAGCTCCAATTGCTCGGCGGCGCGGTCGAATTGTTGCTGTGCCATTTCAAAGGGATTCATATCTGTCGCCATCTTGCAAACTCTCCTTTACCAAAATGATATAGAACAACTTCTACGAAGTGGAGCGCCATCGCTCCAGAGCCGTCAACAGAGCTTCCCGCGCTTGCTGCGGGTTAGCGCGCCCTTGTGAGGTCGCCATAATCTGCCCTACTAGCCAGCCAAGTACAGCCGATTTTCCGGATAGATATTGCGCCACCTGGGTGGGATTTGCTGCGATAACGCGCTCAGCCCAGTTCTGCAACGCTACACCATCGGAGAGTTGCAACACACCCAAGCGCTCGCTTGCCACTTCTGGCACCTCACCGGTCTGAAACATCTCCACCAGCACCGCTTTAGCCGCCGTGCTGCTAAGCGCGCGCATCTGCCGCAACTGCTGCAAGCGCACCAGTTGCAATGGAGTCACCCGGCACTGCTCCATCGAGAGGTGGTGTTCCTTGAACAGCCGAAAAAACTCCCCGGTAATCCAGTTGGCAATATCCTGAGCTGCCACCGTACCGTCCGCCGCAGCCATCACTGCCTCGAAATACGCCGCAACCGAAGACTCTCCAGAAAGCAGCTGCGCTTCGGCGACCCGTAGCCCATACGTTGTGATGAAACGTTGGACACGAGCGGCAGGCAATTCAGGAAGCGCCGCACGCAATGTCTCGATCCACGCTGCAGAAACCTGCACCGGCGGGATATCGGGTTCGGGGAAGTAGCGATAGTCGTGAGCGTGCTCCTTGCCGCGCATGACGAACGTTGCGCCCCGCGCCTCATCCCAACCGAGCGTCTGCTGCTCGATACTGCGCCCGCTTTCCAGAGTCGCGATCTGTCGCTGCACCTCTGCCTCTACCGCACGAGCCAACGCGCGAAACGAATTGAGGTTCTTGATCTCGGTGCGGGTTCCCAACGCCGCTGCGCCCACGGGTCGCACACTGACATTGGCCTCAAAACGCAAGGCGCCCTTTTCCATATCACCGGAGTTGACACCCAGCGCCACGAGGTCCGCCCGCAGCATCATGGCATAAGCGCGCACCTCCTCCACCGTCCGCAGATCAGGCGCACTGACAATCTCCAAGAGCGGCACACCGGCACGGTTGTAGTCTACCCAGGCGCCATCCTGCTGGTGGATGAGCTTACCCGTATCTTCCTCCAAATGCACACGAGTGATGCGGATACGGTTGGCGCCAGCGCCGGTTTGCACTTCCAGATAACCATCCGTGGCTAACGGCAGGTCATACTGTGAAATCTGATAGCCTTTGGGTAGGTCCGGGTAGAAGTAAGACTTGCGCGCGAACACACTCTCCGGTGCTACCGTGCAATGCAGGGCTAAAGCCGCCTGGACACCCAGTTCCACGGCTCGACGGTTTACTACCGGCAACGACCCCGGCAATGCCAGACACACCGGGCATACATAAGTATTAGGCTGCAAATCGCCCGTGTCTTCCACGACCGGACAGGCGCAGTACATCTTGCTCCGGCTTTGCACCTGAGCATGGACTTCCAATCCGATAATGGCCTCGTAAGACATGGTAATTCCACCACAAGTCAAAGGTCGCAAATCAAACGACAGCAGTCAGGCGCCAGGTCTTTGAATTGTGTGCCCACGCTGCCCAACGGTCCTGACGGATGGCTTTTGACTCAACAACCTTTATCCATACCGCTGCGCGAAGCGCGCGATGCGCTCCAGGGCAATCTCGATCTTCTCGTAAGCGGTAGCGTAGGACATACGCACATAGCCCGCTCCAGAAGCGCCAAAGGCACTCCCCGGCACTACGGCGACATGCTCTTCCTCAAGCAATTTCTCGGCGAAGGTGGTGTCATCCATATCCGTCTTCTGAATGCAAGGGAAGGCATAGAACGCCCCTTGTGGCTCCACACAATTCAGCCCCAACGAGTTCAACCCGCTCACGATAAGCCGCCGTCGCCGGTCATATTCTGCATGCATTTCCTGCACAAAAGGCTCGCCCACCTCCAATGCCTTGAGGGCAGCCCACTGCGAAGCGGTAGGGGCAGACATGATGAGGTACTGGTGCACTTTGCGCATGGCTTCAATCAGCTCACCAGGTCCCACAATGTACCCCACACGCCAACCCGTCATCGCATACGCCTTGGAGAATCCCTGCAGCACCACGGTGCGCTTGTACATGCCAGGCAGACTGGCAAAGCAGGTGTGCTCCGTGCCATAGACCAACCGGTCATAGATTTCATCGGAAATGACGACCAGGTCATGTTTCTTGGCGAGGGCAGCAATCTCGTTGAGACGCTCACGGCTGAGAACCGTGCCGGTGGGGTTGTTAGGCGAAGCCACAAAGAGACACTTGGTCTTGGGCGTGATGCGAGCAGCGATATCTGCCGCAGTGACCTGGAAGCCGGTGGCGGCGCTGGTGGGCACCATCACTGGCACAGCGCCCACTAACATGGCTGTGGGCGCGTAGGAAACAAAACAAGGTTCAGGGATGATGATTTCATCCCCAACATCCAACAACGCCACCATCGCCAGGTAGAGCGCTTCCGAGACGCCTACCGTGACCAGAATCTCACTCGCCGGGTTGTAGGTCTGCCCGTAGAGCCGGTCCATCTGGGAGGCAATAGCACGGCGCAATTCAATCAACCCGGAATTGGAAGTGTAATGGGTAGCGCCGCGCTCAAGAGATTCAATCCCAGCCTGGATAATTGGCGCCGGGGTATCGAAGTCGGGTTCACCGATGCCCAGGCTGATGACATCCTCCATCGTGGCAGCGATGTCAAAAAAACGCCGGATTCCTGAAGGGGGAATAGCCTGCACAAGCCGAGACGTAAAACGTTGATAGTCCATCCTCTTAATCTCCTCAAAATGATGATGGGATGAGCGGTGAACACACACCGCCTGGTGTGCTCCTCAGCGCTCGTTACAAATGAAAGCCGTCTATTCCTCGGTAGAGGAATCTCCCAAATTCAGCTTGCGGAAGTAGCCCGTCGTCTTCGTCCATCGCCCCACGAGCGACTCTTCCAACAACACCCCCTCCAACTCAGCCCCTTCATCCACCACCGTATCGCGCAGAATGCTGTGACGCACTTGCGCCCCTTCGTGGATGGATACGTAGGGACCAATGACGGAGTTCTCAATCACCGCTTTGGGATGTACATACACCGGCGGGATGAGGGAGACGCCCGGGCGCAAAGCTTCAAAGCTGTTATCATAACCATGCTCAAGCAGATAACGGTGAGTCAAGAAAGTCGTTTCAGGTTTGCCGGTATCCTGCCACACCCCCACTTCGCGCGTGCGGAAATTCGCGCCCTGCTGGATCATCAGCGTCACGGCATCCGCCAGATAATACTCGCCCTTGGTCTGGATACGGCGTTCCATCAGCTCTGCACAAGCACGCGCCAACCAGGCGCCATCAGCAAAGTAATACAAGCCAATGAGGACATTATTATTGTCCAACGATTCCGGTTTCTCAATGAGCCGCGTGGCGCGCCCGGAAGCATCGGTCTCGACTACCCCGAAACGACGAGGGTCAGGCTCCTGCTTGGTGAAAATGATGCCATCAAGGCCCGGTTGATCAAGGTGCCCAAAGTCCACCTCATCAAAGAGGGTATCGACGAAGAGCATGAAGAGCGGTCCCTCAAGGTGTTCACGCGCCAACCACAGGGCGTGCGCCTGACCAAGAAGTTCGCGCTGCTCCACAAAATGCGCAGGGAGCGCGTAGTTCTGGTGAATGTAGTCTTCCACTTGACTGCCCAACCACCCGGTGATGAAAACATATTCTTCAATGGGGACATCGCGGAAACGGTCGAGGATGTGCCCCAGAACGGGTTTGCCGGCGAGTGGAAGCAAAGGCTTGGGACGCGTCCAGGTGTGTGGACGCATTCGAGTGCCGAATCCAGCCATAGGTATGACGAGTTTCATCGCTTAAGCTCCTTAAATCATCAATTGCTACAGGTCAAGTTTGGACGCCGCGTGTGCCACGCTGTCGCCTGCTCATAAGCGTGGGCAACGTGCAGCAGGCGTGTCTCCTCCAGGGCAGGGGCTGTCAATTGCAACCCAACAGGCAAGCCTTCCTCATCAAAACCGCACGGCAGGCTAAGCGCCGGAAGCCCTGCCAGCGCCTGAGGCAGAGTGAAAATGTCCGCCAGATACATCTGCAGTGGGTCGGCCAGACGCTCCCCCAATCGAAATGCCGTTACCGGTGAGGTCGGTCCCACAATGACATCCACATGGGCAAACGCCGCCTCGAAGTCCTGCCGAATTAGCGTGCGCGCCTGTTGCGCCTTGATATAAGTAGCCTCGTAATAGCCAGCACGCAACGCATACGTGCCCAGCATCAGGCGACGCTTGACCTCCGCCCCAAAACCCTCGCCGCGCGTGCGGTTATACAGCTCTTCGAGCGTGTCCGCCGCGGCGCGGTAACCGTAACGCAGCCCATCGAAACGCGCCAGGTTAGCGCTGGCTTCCGCAGGCGCAATCAAATAATAGACCGCGAGAGCAAACTCACTATGCGGCAGCTGCACGTCAACCATCTCGGCGCCCAAGTCCGCCAGGGTATCCACTGCCGCCAGCACCGCTCGCTTAACCGCCGGCTGCACCCCCACACCCTCATGGTCGACGAGGACCCCTACCCGCAACCCCCGCAAGTCATGCCCACACAGGGCAGTTGCCATATCAAGCGGCGCGTCCGGCAGGGAGGTGCTATCCTGTGCATCATGCCCCGCAATAACGCTCAACAGCAGCGCCGCATCGTTCACATCGCGGGCGATAGGTCCGACCTGGTCCAATGACGAGGCAAAAGCCACCAAACCGTAGCGCGAGCAACGTCCATACGTCGGGCGCAATCCCACGAGACCACAAAATGCCGCCGGTTGCCGCACAGAGCCGCCCGTATCCGAACCGAGCGCCGCGAGCGCCTCACCGGCAGCCACGGCTGCTGCGCTGCCCCCACTTGAGCCACCCGGCACACAATCCATGTGCCAGGGATTGTGTGTGGGAAAAAAGGCGGAATTTTCGGTGCTGGATCCCATAGCAAACTCATCGAGGTTGGTTTTCCCGAGTAACACCGCACCCGCACGCTTGAGCCGCTGCACCACCGTCGCATCGAAGGGCGGGACGTAGTCCTCCAGGATGCGTGACCCGCAGGATGTGGGCACGCCCCGCGTGGAGAGATTGTCCTTCAGGGCGAGTGGAATACCCAACAAGGGCAGCGACGCGCCAGAAGTGCGGAGCGCATTACGAAGCGTATCCGCCTGCGCCGCCTGCTCGAGCGCGGCTTCGGGCATCAGGGTGAGATAGGCGCGCACATCGTTATCGCTTGTTAATATACGTTCGAGAACCGCCTCGGTAAGCGCCACAGAACTCAGCGTCCCCTCATCCAACAGCATCACTGCTTCGTGGATGGTTAAATCGGCGGGCGACGTCACGGTCATTCCTTCACCATGATGGGTGGCACAAGAAAGTAGCCCGCCTGTGTCTGTGGCGCATTAAAAAGCGTCTCATCCTGGCGCAAGCAAGCACCGGGAACATCCTCACGCAACACCGTATGCAAAGGCAACACCGTCGCTGTGGGCGGGACAGCCCCGGTCTCAAGTTTCTGAAGCAAAGCGGTATAGTCCAGGATAGCGGTCAGCTGCTTCTGGAACAGAGTGATCTCGGTATCAGTGAGCGCCAATCGCGCCAGTGCAGCGATTTGCGTCACCTCTTCCCGCGTCAACAACATCCGTATGCCTCGCATAAACATGGCGCATGGACATAGAATGAGGGGCAAACCGTCCTGTCTCATACTCTATGCTGCGCCTGTTTTGGGGATTGGTTAATTCTTCTCCCTATGCTACTTATGCTACCCGACCTTAGCATTAACACAAGTGAAGGGCTTCTATGTTTTGGGGTGACAAGCTTACACAGACCAGGATTCTCGTGACCTCGCATGCCCAAACCTGGAGTTTCATGGCATGAACTGCTAGACAACACCACGACTGGGGAATATAATGCCCGTCATAAGCCATCACAGCACTGGCGCTCCAACCCTAAAAGACCATAATTTTGCCGGTGACTTGCGTACACCAGCATACCCAATAGAAAACATAATGAGGCGCTGGGCAGGGCTGGGGATTCAAGGCTCAGGTCTCCCGGGAGTCACGGAAATGGCTAGCCGGCTGTATGACGAGACGACCCGCCTCGTGGATGCGTGAAGCACCATTAATAACCAAGGAGGAACCATGACACGCCCTGAATCCATAGAAAACCGGTGGGATATCCTGTACCGCGATTACCCAGAGGTTTACGAAGCTTTTTCCAAGACCCCCTACCACCCCACGCTCTATGAACAACTGCCCGCAATCATTGATCTTCACGACAAGGTCATAGCGGATGTAGGCTCTGGAACAGGCGCCTCGAGCCTGGCATTGGCTTCTTTTGCGCGGCATGTGTTCGGCATTGAATACGAGACGGCGATGCTGCAGCAGGCACAGGCGAAGACGCAGAACGAGACGTCAAGCCGGGTTACCTGGTTACAAGGAGATGCCCGAGCGCTCCCCCTCGCCACCAACGCCGTTGATCTGGTCACCGGCGTTACCCTGGCGCTGTACCCACCGGAGCAATACCGTGCATTCATCCGCGAAGGTCTGCGCGTCGCCCGCGGACCAGTAGTATTCATAGGTATTCCGCCCAACTGGTACGGGGGTGAGCTGTATGCCCTGATTGAGGATACCGAGAAGGTAGATGATGAGATAGACCGCATCTTTCTCGAAGAGTTCTCCTTTGCCTACCACGACCTTTTCACCGAGCAGGATTATGGCACGGTGGAGCACATCGTAAGCACCTACGGTTTCATCTTCGGGAAGAAGACCATCGAATACCTGCGGCGCGAACAGAAGACGACGATTCGGTGGAAATTCCGGGTCTATTGGCGGGCATAGCAACTGGAACAGGTAACTGCTTCTCTAGTTGTGAGATACTCTTGGAGACGGGTTAAACTTGCCTGAGAGGTAGGGTCGGTTATACTTTAGGGAAATCGCTTACGGAAGAGGTTTCGGAATGCTGAACATCACCGCCGACGTATTATTAGCGCGCCTGATTGTAGTACTGTTGGGTATCCCCATTCACGAATGGGCGCATGGTTTTGCCGCCCACCTGATGGGAGACACAACACCAGAACGCGAGGGACGGCTCACCCTCAACCCGCTAACACACCTCGACCCTCTCGGCACGATCATGATTCTGCTTACCGGCTTTGGTTGGGGGCGCGCAGCGCGCGTCAATCCCTACCAGATGCGCAAGGTTTCCAACCCGCGCACCGCGATGGCGCTATCGGCGTTGGCAGGACCAGCATCGAATTTCATCCAGGCGGTGTTCTTCGCCATCGTGCTGCGTTTGGGTATGGCTAACCTTCCGTCTACGGAGGTAGTCGAGTGGCTCACACGGGTCATCACATACGCTATTGTCGTCAATGTTGGCTTGATCGCTTTTAATATGCTACCTATTCCACCGCTGGATGGCTCACGGGTTCTGGTTGGCGTCGCCCCACCACGCGTTGGAGACTTCATCGAAAGCCTGGAACCTGTTTCGATGTACATTCTAATAGGTGTGGTGTTCATTCTGCCGCAAATCGGTATAGACCTAGTTGGCGCAATGATGAGGCCGATATATACCGTGTTGTTTTTGCTGCTAGGCCTGTGAACGTCAGACGTATCCGGTATCGAGTCAAACAATTCTGGTATACGCTCCGCGCGCCCTGGTTGCCGGTAGAACATACCTACGCCGCGGCACACCTCACGCCGGAACTACTGGCGCTTTTCGAGCGCATGTCCCGCGCGGAGCAGCAGCACAGCATCGCTCTCTGCAAGGCGCTGGAAGGACGCGGCATCACCGATGCGGACGCGCTGGTTGCCGGGCTACTGCACGATTGCGGCAAGAGTGTTGCGCCGCCAACTCTGTGGGACCGGGTGCTAGTCGTCTTGGGAGAAGCCCTGCTGCCGCGTCAGGCAGCGCGCTGGGCAGCGCGCTCAAAAACGGGGGCACCCCCTCGCGGATTGACTCGCGGTTTTGTAATCCGCAAACGCCACGCGGAGTGGGGCGCGGCGTTAGCCGAGCAGGCAGGCGCGTCACCGCGCGCAGTGGAGCTCATTCGCCGACATCATCATGCAGCGGATGACGCAGCACCTTCCGAGGGCGCCTGGGATGCGGATTTCGACCTGTTGCTCCGCACCCTGCAAGAGCTGGATAACACATGAATACGCGACACACGTGCACGGAAGCGCACTCTAACGCCGATACACAGGTTTGCCTTTTTGCGCTATGACCGATGAACGCAAACGCATTCTCATGATCGCACCGACCTCGTTCTTTCTGGATTACGGTTGCCATGTCCGTATCCTGGAAGAAACACAGGCGCTACTGGCTCAGGGGATGGCGGTGCGCATTGCCACCTACTATATGGGGCGCGATTGGCCCGGTCTGGATATCGTCCGTTCTGCCCCCACACCCTGGCGCGCCGACTATGAGGTGGGCTCTTCCCGACACAAAATCGCCTTCGATGGATTGCTCTCGTTGCGCGCACTCTGGGAAGCCCTACGCTGGCGCCCCCATCTGATTCATGGACACCTTCACGAAGGCGCGCTGATAGGGAGTGTGCTGGCTAAACTATTGCGCGTGCCGCTCGTCTTTGATTTCCAAGGTAGCATGACCTCCGAAATGCTCGACCACCATTTCATCAAGCCTGATACCCAAGCCCATTACTGGTGGCGGCGTCTGGAGGAGCGTATTGTGGAATTACCCGATGCAGTCATCACCAGCACCGTGCATGGCGCCGAAGTGGTCACGCGCGATTTCGGGCGAGAGCAGAACGTCATCCCTCTGCCGGATAGCGTCAACCTCGATTTTTTTAGCCCTGGTTGTCTCACTCCAGCAGCTCGCGCGGAACGGCGCGCAGCATTGGGTATCCCAGCAGGAAGGCAGGTCATTGTCTACCTGGGGCTGCTGGCGGATTATCAGGGCATCCCTCAAATGCTGCAAGCGGCAGCGCAACTACGGCGACGGGGCTATGCCGTGTCCTTTCTCATCATGGGTTTCCCCGCGGTAGAGCATTACCACCGGATGGCACTTGAGCTAGGCTTAAGCGATGAGGATGTCATCTTTACCGGCAAAACCCCTTACGAGGAGGCTCCGGCTTATCTGGCATTGGGCGATATCGCCATAGCGCCCAAGATTTCGACCACCGAAGGCAGCGGCAAAATCCTCAATTACATGGCGATGGCGTTACCAACAGTGGTTTATGACACACCCGTGAGCCGTGAGTATCTAGGTAAGTTGGGGGTTTATGCTGAACCGGTAGGGGATGCACCTGGATTGGCGCGCGCACTCGCCTTCATTCTGCGCAATCCTGGAGCAGGGCAAGAGCTCGGCGCCAGACTGCGTGAGCGCGCAGAACGATATTTCTCCTGGCAGCGCACGGGACGGCAATTGCGCCGGCTCTACGAGACGCTGTGGGACCAGAATAAGACAACAATTGCTAAATAAGGGCAAGGAGGTTCGCTGATGTTTATGGTAATGTATGTCCTCGACAATCCCGACAAACTGGATGCCGTTCTGGAAGCCTGGGATGCCGTGGGAGTTGGTGGTGTGACCATCATCGAGAGCAGCGGAATTTTTCGCCAGCAGATAAAGCGCCGCCGCATCCCGATGCGTTTCGGTTTCGAACATCTCATCGAGCGCGCCGAGCGCGGCAATTATACCCTCTTCACCCTGGTAGAAGATGAAGATACCGTCGAACGCTGCACCAAAGCTGTAGAGCGCGTGGTTGGCGACCTGAGCGAGCCTAACACCGGAATCCTCGCCGCCTGGCCGCTGGCAGTGGTGCATGGGTTGCCCAAGCAGCGCACGTAAGAGAAGGAGTTGACAGAAATGATATGGGTCACATTCTTCATCAGCGCTGCAATCCTGGTGTTGGCTTCCATAAAGCTGGCGGAATACGGCGATGCCATCGCTTATCGCACCAAACTGGGAGGTTTGTTCGTGGGGACCCTTCTAATGGCAGGTGCGACTTCGCTGCCGGAATTCCTGACCTCGATCAATTCCCTGCAACAAGGTGTCCTCGGGCTTGCAGCGGGGAATATGATGGGCAGCAACATGTTCAACATGGCGCTGGTCGGGTTGTTGGGTCTCATCTTCTACAAACAGCGCGTCCTGCGACGCGTTGCCATGCGTCACACTCTGACTGCTAGCCTGGCAACAGCGCTGATTGGTCTGGCAACCTTCTTCATTCTGGCTGACATTGATGTCAAGATTGGCTGGATTGGACTCGACAGCCTGCTGTTAATAGTCGCATACATCGGCGGCGTCTGGCTCATCCGCAGCAACGGTCCCGATAACAGTGGCGCCGGCGAAGAGGAACTGGAAGATGACAGCAGCATCCCCAAATTGCCCCGTGCGCTTATCGGTTTCAGTTTGGCGACTCTCGTGCTGGTGTTGGTTAGCCCGTATCTGGTGAGAAGCAGTGCTGATATCGCTGAGATTACAGGTTTGGGGACGGGTTTCGTGGGCACTGCCCTGCTTGCCCTCATCACCTCACTGCCGGAGTTAATCACAGCTCTCGTAGCAGCGCGCCTCGGCGCCTATGATCTGGCATTGGGCAACCTCTTCGGCAGCAACCTCTTCAATATATTCACCCTGGGCGTCACAGATGTATTTTACCTCCAGGGGCGATTCCTGGGAGCAATTGATCCCCAATTCGCGCTCACCGGCTTACTCGGTTTACTGCTCACCGCAATGGGGCTTATCGGGAATCAGGCGCGCCTGGAACGCCGCATCTGGTTGGTGGAGATTGATGCGCTGCTGTTGGTGGTGGGATACTTCTTAGGGCTGTGGTTGCTGTACACTCGGGGAATCGGAATCTGAGCAGCGATGAATGAAACTGTTCGTGGAGAAGCCTGCTGATGGATAGCCGCGACCTCTCTGCAGAAGAAGACGGCCGTCGCAAACGTGTGAGTCGAAGACTGGCTCTGGTCGCTATCGGCGCCAACATCATCGGCGCCTTTCTAGCCGTGACGTTCTTCACACTGGAGGCATTTGCCACAGAACCCAACAGCGCCGGACAGAGTTATATCGGCAACGGACCGCTCATCACGATCCTGATTGTCGCCGGCACTCTGATCGGCAATTGGATCACGCGCCCACTCAATCAATGGTACGAAAACGCGAACAGCAGCCTGCCGTTAACGCCGCAAATTCAGCGCCTGGCGTTGAACAATCCCCTCAACTCGGCACTGGTCTCACTGATTATGTGGACACTGGCAGGCACATTGAGTGCCTGGTTCGTCAATACGCAAGGCATCAGCCCCGTACTGACCGTGTTTATGGGCATGGTGGGTGTCGCCGGACCGGTCACAGCGCTACTGATCTATTTCGCAACAGAGCGAATCTGGAGTCCAGAGATTCCACTATTCTTTCCCGCAACGCAGCCCTCTGACCTGAATGCGTTTAGGCTCTCCGTGCGACGACGCCTCTTCGTTCCGTCAATCATCGAACTGGTATTGATGTTGATTATGACCCTCAACATTGCCACCGCCGCAGGTCAAGTCACCACCCTTGGACCAGCATCCGGGACATCGCCGCTGCAAACGATGCTATACCGCCAATATTTCCTGTTTGGGATTGCGATATTGCTACCAATATCCCTCACCTTGACCCTGGGACGGCACCTGGCAAATGCAGTGGAAGACCTGCAACGCCACATGCTCAAAGTCCGGCAGGGACGTCTGGAAGCGACCCTGCCGGTCACCTCGAATGATGAACTGGGTGATCTGGCGGCGGGTTTCAATGCCATGATCCAGGGCTTACGACAAGAGGAAATCATCCGCAAGCTTTTCAGCCTCTATGTGACGCCTGAAGTTGCCGCACATGCTATCACCCATGGCGCCCAGCTCGGAGGGGAGCTCGCCGAAGCCACGGTGTTATTCGCCGATATTCGGGGATTCACCACGATGACCGAGCGCCTGGGACCAGAAGCCGTGATTGCCTTGCTCAACCGTTACTTCGAGGCAATGTCAACGGTGATTACGGCGCATGGCGGATTGGTGAACAAATTCGGCGGCGATAGTCTGCTGGCAGTATTTGGAAGCCCGGTCAATGCAGCAGAAGATCATGCGGCGCGCGCAGTGCACTCAGCGCAGGGGATGCTGACAGCACTGAAAACCTTCAACGCAGATCAGCTCGCGCGCAATGAACCGGAATTGCGCATTGGGATCGGTGTGGCTACAGGACCCGTGGTAGCAGGCAACGTGGGCAGTATGGATCGCCTGGAATATACCGTGATTGGTGACACGGTCAACCTTGCCAGCCGTCTGGAAGAGCTGACTAAAACCCTGAAAATCTCCGTACTGCTGGCAGAGTCCACAGCAATGGGCGCCCCAGACGCGATGCGCTTAAACCCAATGGCAGACGTGGAGGTTCGAGGGAAAACCGGGCAGATGAAAGTCTACACTCTGGCAGATTTGCAGTGAATCAAGGCTCAGCATAGTCACGCCCCAGAATGACGACGATATCGTATTCCGCAGTAGGATTATCCCCCTGCACCAGCGCTGAATCGGGCAGTTTGAGCACCGCCAGCAAGTTCTGAGCCGTCTTGGGCATACTGCGGTTGAGGATAATCAGGCTGCTCTCATAGTCCTGGCGATCGGCAGTATCATAAGAGGCAAGTACCTGATGCGCCTGCAAATACTGTGCAGTCGCATAAGCAAGCCCCTCGGTTTGGGTGCCATTGAGCACCAAAATGGTCGCGTTCTCCTCAGCTGCGCCGTTGGATTCCACTGCCGGTCCAATCCAAAACATGAAGTCGCGTCGCTCTCGAATGCGGTCATGAATCGGCACCAGCACTTGCCAACCCTGTGGCGTCTCCCAAAACAACGTACTACTCTCATCAATGACGGCAAAGCGAATGTCTTCGCGATCAAGATCCCGAGCCAAACCAGCGAGCGCCAACGCCTGATCGAATTTGAAGTTGGTCGCAACGGAACTCTCCACTTTTTGATAGAGTTCCGGGGCTTTAGTGATCAGCTGCGCTAATACGTCAGGGCGTCGCACGCGTTCCAAGACAGCTTGAACAACCTGCTGTTGGCGTCGCGCGCGATCAAAGTCGCCATTGCCCACATGCCGTGTACGCGCATATTTGAGCGCCATATCGCCATAGAAGTGATGCGTACCTGCTTCGATATACAATGGATCAAAACCATAGTTGTTATCGGGGTACTCAGGATCGTCAATCGTTTCCGGCACTTCGATATCAATGCCGCCAATCTCATCCACAAAAGTGATAAAGGCTTCGAAGTTGACACGGGCGAAATAGTCAATATGAATCCCCAAATTGCGTTCAACGGTCAGCATCGCCAGAGCAGGTCCCCCACCGGGGTAATCATAGAGATCGCCGTTGTAATGCGCCGTATTGATACGATTATAGCCGAAGGTGGGAATCTCCACCCACAAATCGCGCGGGATCGAAAGCACACCGGCTTTCATCGTGACCGGATCAAGCGTGAGGACCATCATCGTGTCAGTGCGCCAGGCTGGTTCATCCCACTGGGCACGTTCATCAATGCCTAGCAATAATACGGTGATACGTTCTGTACCGGTCCAACGCGGGAGCGTTTGCCCTTCCTCAAAGGTCACATTCTCGCTGGGACCTTGCTTCTCGGTGGCAGTGAAATCCGGCAACAATTCCGAGGCAGCTGCCATCTCGCGCACGCGAGAGAACACCACCAATGCCACGGTACCGGTGATGATCAAATAGATCAGCACCAATCCAACGCGCATCAGCGTTTTATAGGTCCTCGTCTGTAAACTCGTTCGCCGTCTTTCCATAGATTGAGATTATACCATAGTGATAATGGATTCCTCTGCACAAACTCTAGAGCTGTAGCCTCAGGAAAACACTGCCTAGATTCCGACATGAAAGAGACGCCCGGGAACCTCAAAAGGTTCCCGGGCACGATTTATCCACAAAGCGCTCAAGGGGCAACCGGAGGTCCCGCATAATCAGCGCCGAGAATGATCAAAAGGTCCTGCCCGGCAGCAGAATTCGGGGTATTGATGATAGCTGTCTGTGGCAATCCCAACAATGCGACCAACCGCGCCGCTGTTTGTGGCTTAGAACGATTGAGCACGATGCTAGTTGTAGCATAATCCGAGCGGTCAGCGTTACCGAAAGTGGTAACGGTCACCCCCTGCGTTTGAAGATACTCCGTAGTGCTCGCCGCCAGACCGATA
>JAKJAC010000078.1 GCA_022707705.1 Chloroflexota bacterium | reverse complement strand
CCGCCATGATTATCCTACGTCCCACGACAGGCGAGATTCTGGCGATGGTGGGAAGCGCCGATTACTGGAAGCAGGAGATTGACGGTAAGTTCAACGTGGCGGTGGATGGCTTGCGCCAGCCCGGGTCCTCGTTCAAGCCCTTTACCTATGTGACGTTGCTCTCACAGGGCCGGAATGCTGCCCAGGGGTTCCTGGATGTGCGCAAAGCCTTCGAGCAGGGCGAGGGCATGCCGCCGTATGTTCCCGAGAACTACACCCGCAATTACTACGGCGCGGTGACGCTGCGGGAGGCGTTGGCGCGTTCGTTGAATATCCCGGCAGTGGAAGCGATGTCCATCGCGGGCATTGATAACGTGATGCGCACGGCGCATCGCATGGGCATCACGACGCTGGACAAGGGCTTACAATTCTATGGGCTGAGCCTCACGCTGGGCGGCGGCGAGGTACATCTCATCGACATGGTTTATGCGTTCACGGTCTTCGCGAACAATGGGGTGATGTACGGGAAACCGGTGGACCCCGAGAACCAGCGTCCGGGGTTCCGCGAGCTGGATCCAGTATCCATTCTGCGCGTAGAGGACCGCAACGGTGAGGTGCTCTACACGTATGAGCGACCGGAAGCGCAGCAGATTCTGGAGCCGCGGTTGGCGTATATCATCACCGATATCATTGCGGACCGGCGGGCGCGTATTCCAGCCTTTGGCACCCCCAACCCACTGGAGCTGGACAACGATCGCCCGGCAGCGGCTAAGACGGGCACGACCAACGACTTTACCGATAACTGGATCATCGGTTATACACCGCAGCTGGCTGCGGGCGTGTGGATGGGGAACACCGACGCAAGTCAAAAGATGACGGACCTCCCTGGCGCGCGCGGTGCATCGTTTATCTGGCATGCGATGATGGAGTATGCCCTGCGGGATCAGCCGATTGTGCCGTTCACGCGCCCTGAAGGGTTGGTCGAGGTGGCGGTGTGCGCCAAGTCAGGTATGTTGCCGAACGGCAACTGCCCCACGCGCAGCGAGATTATGATTCCCGGCACCGAACCGACAGAAGTGGATACCCTCTACCAGGTCTTCCGGGTCAACCGCGAAACCGGACGGTTGGCAGTGGACGGCTTCACGCCGCCGGAGCTGATTGAGGAGCGCGTTTACGAGGTCTACCCTTCTGAGGCGATAGACTGGATCGCGAGCCTGCCTGAGGATAAGCGCCCTCCTATTCCGCCGACGGAGTATGATACCATCTACGGGCTCGCCAACGTCAATCCAGAGGTGTCTATTATCAGCCCGACGACCTATTCCTTCGTGCGCGGTGTGATCCCGGTGACCGGCAACGCGCGCGGCGGAGATTTCGCCTTCTACCGGTTGGTCTACGGTCGCGGGATGAGTCCAACCGAATGGGCGCAGATTGGTCCCGATCATACAGAGCAGATTGACAACAATGTGCTGGAGTTCTTTGACGTAGCCGGGCTGGCGGATGGGCTGTATACACTCCAGCTGCAGGTCGTAGGCGGGGCGCAAGGCGTCAGGCTGAGCACGATCCAGCTGACGGTGGACAAGACGCCTCCCAGAGCCGACCTGACCTATCCAGAGGATGGCGCCGAGTACGAATACCGCTCCGGCGACTGGGTGAATGTCAACGCCGAGGTCAATGATAACTACGCCGTCAAACGGGTGGAGTTCTATAAGGTGGAGGACGTGCCGCCGGACCAGCAGCTGCAGCCCTTTGCCGTGCGCACGGCGGCGCCCTTCAATGTGAACTGGATGCTGAAAGGGGCAGGCAAAGCCACGTTCTACGTCAAGGTGATTGACGCCGCCGGCAATGAAACGGTGACCGATCAGGTCACCATCAACATCGTGCCGCGCGCGAACCCGTAGCCCAGGGAAAGCCGCCAAGCTGCCCCCTACCCTGAGGGGGCAGCTCAGGCAGGGTCAGCGCCGTAGACCACCTCGAAGGTCTCACAGACCACGGGCATGGTTTCTGCAGGTTGCCTGCCATAAGCCGCCAGGCTGCGCGTGAAGACTTCCCAATGGACTTCGCGCCAGTATGCCAGGGAGCGGTCCCCCTCGCCCTCAGTCCATGCGAAACCGGCAGTGACCTGGTTGAAGAGAACGATTTCGACCGCCGTGGTGCGAATGATCACCTGCGCTTCCCCTTTCCAGTCGGTAATGACGCTGACTTCCCCGACCGCGGGAAGCGGTTCCTGAGCCGCTTCAAATTCCCACAGGGCGCTCGTGGTGCCACGCTTGCGACCGGCTTTGACCAGAGCCGCCAGGGCATCAGCGCAAGGCGCGTTATCACAGAAGTGCCAGGCGCTGAAGGTTTTCTCGGTGGTGGCGGGGTCCTCACCGAGGGAGCGCAGGTAGGCATTCCACATTTCCTGAACCGAGGTTGGCTGTTGCATAAGGTCTCCTTGAAGGTTGGAAGTAGCCAGGGATCCGGCACATCAGAGCGGACCGCCGGTGAGCAGGAGCAGGATGATGCCGATGGCGGAGCTGCCGTTGACGATGAGGTGCACGAGGATGCCGGGGACGGTATTGCGGCGACGCTGCGCCATGAGGGCAATGCCGAGGCAACCCGGCAGCAGCGCCAGCCAATCCCAGTATTTGAAAGCGTGGAAGAGCATCCACAGGATGCCATGAACAAGCCATGTCCGTCTGCCCCACGCCAATTCCTGGCGCGGGAGGATGTAGCCGCGCCACCAGAATTCTTCGCCGATGATGTTGAAGAACAACAGCACCAGGGTCAGGAGGACCTGATCCCAGCGCCTCTGCACGGGTTCCCCCAGCAAGCCCAACAGGGTTGTAAGGGAGAGTGTACACGGATTGTGGGAGAATGCCAGTCGCTGGCGACACAGTTTCGGTCAGCGACCTGCTACGAAATCCCGTGTACGACAGATGATGGGTAGAACTTGGGGGAGGTTTTGCAAAGAGACGAAGAGAATTATCTTTGATGTTTTTTGAACGCGGCGCCGAATTCGGCGCCGCGTTCAAAAAACACCTTTCTATGCTACAATTCGTTGGTGGTGGTTTTGAGCAAAAAAAGGGAATGGATAAGCACTGATGAAAACCCTCTTTATTCTTAAGACAGGCAGCACGCTACCCGAACTCGCAGCTCGCAGGGGCGATTTCGAGGATTGGATCAGCGCGGGACTGGGGCTTCCGCCCGAGGCGACGCGTGTTCTGGATGTGCGCGAGGCGCCCCCACCCCCGTACGAGGACGTCAGCGCGGCGGTCATCACGGGCTCACATGCGATGGTGACCGACCATGCCCCCTGGAGCGAGAGATTGGCGGATTGGCTCCCGGGGCTGATTGCCCGGCGCATTCCGCTCCTGGGAATCTGCTACGGGCACCAACTGCTCGCGTATGCGCTGGGAGGCGCGGCTGGCGAGGCGCCCGCGGGTCCGGAGTACGGAACGGTGACGCTCACGTTGGAAGCCGCGGCGCAGTCAGACCCGTTGCTGGGCGATTTGCCCGAGCCGCTGGAGGTGCACGTGAGCCATTTTCAATCCGTGCTGGCTTTGCCACAAGGCGCCATCCACCTGGCATCCAGCGCACAGGAACCCTACCAGGCTTTTGTGGTCGCGGGTTGCGCCTGGGGTGTGCAATTCCACCCGGAATTCGATGAGGACATCGTGGCGACGTATATTCGGGCGTATGCATCCGAGCTGCAAGAACGGGGCGTGGAGCCTCAGGCGCGGCTGGAGACCTGCCGGAGCGCGCGCCAGGGCGCACAGGTGCTCAGGCGTTTTGGCAGGTGGGCGCGGTCAGGAAGTAGGGAGTAGGAAGTAAAACAAACAGTAGAGCGTGTTTTTCGGGGCTGTGCTGCGCACGGCGCCGAAAAACACGCTCTTTGTGTTGTATTAGGACCGGGACGGTCTAGCTGCGGGAGCGCCCCGGGCGATACGACAGCAGCAACTTCTGCAACTCAGCCACGACCGAGGGAATCAGGACCAGCGGCAGAATCAGAAGCCACTCTTCCCAATCATCCAGTGGCACGGTGCCGAAGATGGGCTGGAAGAAGGGCACAAAGACCACCATCAACAGCAGGATGATGGAGAAGCCGATGGCGTATTGCATCCACTTGTTGGTGAAAATACCGAGCTTGAGCAGCGGGTAACGCTCCGAACGCGCCGTGTAGGCACGGAAGAGCTCGGAAAGCACGAGCGTCACGAAAGCCATCGTCTGCGCCATCATCGTGGCATCCTGCCCGGTCTTGGCGGCATAGTAACCACCGCGGTGATAAGCCCACAAGACGGTGCCCGCAATGGCGACCGTTTGCACTGCCACGCCCGCGACCATCTCGCGGTTGATGACGGGTTCTTTGGGGGGGCGGGGTGGACGGGTCATGATATCGGGATCGCCCTTTTCCAGACCCAATGCCAGCGCCGGTGCGCCATCGCTGAGCAGGTTGAGCCACAGCAGCTGAATCGCGGTCAAGGGCACGGGCCAACCCAACAGCGTGGCGATGAAGATGATGGCGATTTCCGCCATATTGCAGGAGAGCAAGAAATACACGAACTTGCGGATGTTGGAGTAGATGATGCGCCCTTGTTCGATGGCGCTGACAATCGAGACGTAGTTGTCATCGGTGAGCACCATGTCGGCGGTCTGCTTGGAGACATCCGTGCCGGTGATGCCCATGGCAATGCCGATATCCGCGCGCTTGAGTGCGGGGGCATCGTTGACGCCGTCACCCGTCATCGCTGCGACGTGACCGCGATTGCGCAACGCCTGGACGATGCGCACCTTGTGATTGGGGGCGACGCGAGCGAAGACATCCACATGCTCGATGGCTTGTTCCAGTTCGGCATCGCTCATCGCCTCGATCTCGCGACCAGAGACCACCCGTCCGCCGGGGCGCAGCACGCCAATCTGATTGGCGATAGCCTGGGCGGTGGCAGCATAGTCACCCGTAACCATGACCGTGCGCAACCCGGCGCCGCGCGCCTTCTGGATTGCGGGAATCACCTCGGGGCGGGCGGGGTCGATCATCCCCACCAGACCGATGAAAATCAGGTTGACCTCAACCTCAACCGGAGTCAATTCGGCAGGGATGACCTTCAGAGGGCGATATGCCACACCCAAGACGCGCAAAGCCTGCGAAGCCATACCGGCGTTGCTTTTGAGGATGCGCTCGCGCAGCTCCTCGGTCAACGCGATGGGACCCTCGGGACCCTGCGCATGGGTGCAGTGGTCAAGGACGATATCGGGCGCGCCCTTGACGACGGCGACATAGCCCGCATCGCCAGCGCGGAAGGGACTGGCGTCCTCATCCGCCACATCGTCCAGCGCATGAATGGTGGTCATGCGTTTGCGGTCGGAGTCGAAGGGCAATTCAGCCACACGGGGATAGCGACGCTCCTGGTCCTCGCGCCAGTAACCCGCCTTGGCAGCAGCCACGACGAGCGAGCCTTCGGTGGGGTCGCCCACCATGCGGTAATCGGCGTCGCCGTCGCTTTTTTCGAGCACGGCATCGGTGCAGAGGAGACCCGCCCAGAGCGCCTGTCGCAAGACGGGATGCTTCTCGACGGAAATGGATTGGCTCTCGGACTTGAACTCGCCGCGGGTACTATAACCGGTGCCGGTGAGGTCATACTCGTGGTCGAGCACCGACATCTGCGTGACCGTCATCTGATTCTGGGTCAGCGTGCCGGTTTTATCGGAGCAAATCACCGTGGCAGAGCCAAGGGTCTCGACCGCGGGCAGGCGGCGAATCAGGGCGTGGCGCTTGACCATTTCCTGCATACCCAAAGCCAGGCAGATGGTAACGACGGCGGGCAAGCCTTCGGGGACCGCGGCAATCGCCAGACTGACCGCAATCATGAAGAACTCGGTGATCATGTGAATCGTCAAGGTCTGTCCGGTGAAAAGCGGGCGCAAAATACCGATCAGGAAGACCAGCCCACAGATGGCAAGAGAGGCAATGCCCAACATGCGCCCCACCTCATCCAGTTTGCGCTGCAGGGGGGTCTCTTCTTCCTCGACCTCTTGAATCATCGCGGCGATGTGACCGATTTCGGTCTGCATGCCGGTGCTGGTAACGACCGCCGTGCCGCGCCCGTAAGTGACCATAGTGCTCATGTAGGCGGAATTGCGGCGGGAATGATGTTACCAGCTTCGAGCAGCACAATGTCGCCGGGGACCAAATCATGCGCTGGGACTACGACGCGATGCCCATCACGCATGACGTGCGCTTCGGGAGCTGCCATCTTCTTCAGCGCTGCGAGCGCTTCCTCGGCTTTGCTCTCTTGTATGACGCCGATGGCGGCATTCAGGATCACAATTGCCATAATCACGCCGGCTTCGACGAGACCGCCTTCATCCACGCCAAAAATATCCAAAGAGGCTGAAATAACTGCGGCGGCAATGAGGATCAATACCACAAATCCGCGCAACTGGTCCAGCAAGCGTTTCCAGAATGATACCGGGGGGCGTTCTTGTAATTGGTTGGGACCGTAGGTCGCAAGCCGCTTTTGGGCTTCAGCCGTGGTGAGGCCCTGATCAGGTCGGACCTCCAACGTAGCCAGTACATCCGCTACGCTCAGCGCATGCCACTTCTTAGCATCCATGCAGTTGTCCTCCTCGAGACAGTCTCGGAAAAAGTGTAAAGGCTAAAGACTCAAGGCAATAAAGGAAAATCTGTAGTGCTTTCGATGCGTCTGCGTCTGCGAAAGGCGGTCGCAGACGCCTATAACCAGACATTGTAACATAGACCAGGCATTAGGCAAGATTTGGAAGGGAGAGGACAGAATATTGGGGAAAACCGGAAGGGTTCGGCAAACAGGCGAAGAGGATTTTCTTTTTGTGTTTTTTGAACGCGACGCCCGGGTACGGCGTCGCGTTCAAAAAACACAGTTAGGGGAGATGAATGAAGAGCCGGGTAGGTTTTATGGATCAGGCGAAGAGAATTTTCTTTTGTGTTTTTTGGGCGCGCGAAGCGCGCCCAAAAAACACTTTGCAGGGAGATGGCGGAAGAGCGCATGCAACCCGCCGGGATCGGGTATTCGAGGCGCCAGGGATTTGTCCGATGTCTCTCCGCCACGGTGATGCTGGCGAGTTGGGATATAATACAGCTCTATGAGAGTGGTGTTACGCAACCTCAGCAAGACGTTCAGCGGGCGCAAATCTGCGCTGGAAGCTCTGGCGCCGATTTCCCTGGACATTGCGTCCGGCGAGTTTGTGTGTTTCGTCGGACCGAGTGGTTGCGGCAAATCTACGCTGCTGCGCCTGGTTGCGGACCAGCTGCTCCCCACGACCGGGGAGATTCTGCTGGATGGGCAATCGCCCACGGAGCAACGAAAAGCCAAAGCCATCGGTTGGATGGCGCAAAATCCGGCGCTGCTGCCGTGGTCAACGGTACTGGAGAACGTCAGGTTGCCGTTGCAGGTGAATCGCGAGCACAACCGCGCGGCGCCCACACCCGAGGCGCTGCTGGCAATGATCGGGCTGACGGAGTTCGCGACCGCCTATCCAGGAACCCTCTCAGGGGGGATGCAGCAGCGCGTGGCGCTGGCGCGCACGCTGGCGACCGGCGCGGGGCTTTGGTTGATGGACGAACCGTTCGCGGCGCTGGATGAACTGACGCGCGAAGCGCTGACAGATGAGGTGCTGCGCCTCTGGCAGGACACCGGCGCCACCGTGCTCTGGGTGACCCACAATATCACCGAAGCCGTAAGGCTGGCGGACCGCCTGGTGGTGCTGAGCGCGCGCCCCGGTGGAATTCGCCAAACGTTTTCGGTGCCGCTGCACCACCCGCGCGATCCCATCTCCCCAGAAGTCATCGCGCTGGTGCGCGATGTACGAAAGGCGCTTGCCGCATGAGCACCGATGAACTGCCTCAAAGGACCTCCTCTTCAAATGCGCCGTTCGCCTGGGACCTGGTCTCGGTGGCGCTGATTCTGGGGGTGGCATTGGGGCTGTGGGAGATTGTGGTTCGCGCACGCGGGATTCCCGTCTACCTGCTGCCGGCACCGTCGCTGGTGTT
Source organism: Chloroflexota bacterium (assembly GCA_022707705.1). Taxonomy (GTDB): domain Bacteria; phylum Chloroflexota; class Anaerolineae; order B4-G1; family SLSP01; genus JAAZNO01. The sequence goes on along the minus strand of JAKJAC010000078.1, from coordinate 9,687 downwards.
GAAGACGCTGGCGGCGCGCGCGGATGACTATGGCGCCGCGGCGCTGCTCACCCTGGCGCAGGCGATGGGCGGTTTGAGCGCCGGTCTCGCCGCGGGCATTCTCATCGCAGTGCTCATCACGTATTGGAAAGGCATCGAGCGCGGGGTGCTGGCGCTGGCAATTCTGGTAAAGGCGACGCCGATGGTGGCTATCGCGCCGCTGCTCACCATCTGGTTTGGCTTTGGTCCACTGCCAAAGGTGATCCTCGTCGCCCTGATTACTTTCTTCCCAGTCCTCATCAACACGCACGCGGGGCTGCTCGCGGTAGATGAGGCAATTTTGGCGCTGCTCCACTCGCTGAACGCGAGCCGTTGGGAGGTTTTCCGCTATGCGCGTTGGCCCTCGGCGAATCCCTTTCTGTTCGCCGCGCTGAAGGTTGTCGCGCCCCTCTCGCTGGTGGGCGCCGTGGTGGCGGAATGGGCGGGCGCCTCGGCAGGTCTGGGGCGCATGATGTGGTTGGCTTACAGCAATCTCAATATGCCGTCGCTGTTCGCCGGCATTTTCTGTCTGGCGCTGATGGGCGTGGGGCTGTACGGCGGGGTGACCGTTGCGGAAAACCGCACTCTATTCTGGCGTGATAGCCGTGAGAGAAGGGAGGATAGCTGATGTTACTCTTAACACAAAACCCTCTGCAAGGGGCTAAAAAGCCCTTCGCGGCGCGATCCGGGCGCCTGGTAGCGGGCATAGCGATTCTGGCAGTCGCCATCGCCCTGGGACTTGCTGCCAGCGGGTGTAGCCCGGCGCCGGAACCCGATGCGCTGGTCTTCATGGCGGGCTACAAGCCGCAGGCGAACCTGCCTTTCGTGGGGGTTTACGTGGCGCAGGAGAAGGGTTTCTTCGCTGCGGAGAACCTCACCGTGACGATTCAGCACTCGGCGGGCAGAGGCGAGCACTTGCAGCTGCTCACCGCCGGCAAGGTGGATGTGACCACGCAGGATGCGGCGATTCTGTTGCAGCGGCGCGCCGACCCGGGATTACCGCTGCTCTCCATCGCGCTGATTGGACAACGCGGGCAACAAGCCTACGTCGCACTGGCAGAATCCGGCATCACGACGCTGGAAGATTGGCGGGGGCGCAGTATTGGCTACAAAGGTACACCACCCCCCGATTTACCGGCGCTGCTGGATGCAGCGGGATTAAGTGCGGAGGATGTAGCGCTGGTCAATGTGGGTTTCGACCCGCGGGTGCTGGTCGAGGGGTTGGTGGATGTTTATCCAGTCTTCAATTCCAATGAACCGTATCTGCTGCGGAGCTGGGGCTACGAGCTGCAGGAGTGGCAGGCGAGCGATTACGGTGTGCCGACGCTAGGCTTAGCATACGTGAGCACGCCGGAAATCGTGGAGCGGGACCCTGGGCGGATGGAGCGCTTCGTCCGCGCCGTGCTGCGCGGCATCGAGTACGCAGCAGCCCACCCGGATGAAGCGGTGGAGATGGTGATGGTCTACGCCGGCGAGGAAACGAATGCCGAACACATGCGCTTTATGCTGGAGACGGAGCTGCGCGATGCTCAGGTAGAGGGGCGCCCCACCGGTTGGCAGACGGCGGAGCAGTGGCAGGCGCTGGCGGATAGCCTGTTGCGCTACAACGCCCTTTCGGCGCCGGTGGATGTGAGCACGGCTTTCACGAATCGTTTTGTGGAAGCGGCGGGGGAGTGAGAGGGAGAGAGTGGGTGAGGGGGTGAAATCCAGGTTGCCTGCCGTCACGGCGATGGCGCATCCGAATCTGGCGCTGGTGAAATACTGGGGGCAGCGGGATGCAGCGCGGCAGCTGCCGCTGAATGCCTCAATCTCGGTCAATCTCAGCGGCGCCACGACGACGACCACGGTGCAATTCGACACGGCGCTGGAGGGGGACGAATTCGAACTCAATGGCGTCCCACCCGCGCCGGCAGCTCTGGCGCGCGTGAGCGCGCACTTGCAGCGCATTCGGGACCTGGCGGGCAGCACCGCCTGCGCCAGGGTACGCTCACGCAATTCTTTCCCCGCGGGCATCGGCATCGCCTCATCGGCAGCGGGTTTTGCCGCGCTGACCCTGGCGGGCACGCGCGCCGCGGGGCTGGCGTTGGAGGCGAGGGAGCTCTCGGCGCTGGCGCGTCTGGGTTCAGGCTCCGCGTGCCGCTCGATCCCCGATGGCTTTGCGGAATGGCTCGTGGGGTCGGGCGAAGATTCGTATGCGGTGCAGCTGGCAAAGCCCGAGCACTGGAATCTGCAGATTGTGACGGTCTATTTTGATCCGCAGCCAAAGGCGATTTCGTCATTGGAGGGGCATCGCGCCGCGCCAAGCAGCCCATTCTTCGAAGCGCGGTTGCAGCAGTTGGGCGAGACGCTGAACACGGTGCGCCGGGCGGTGCTCGAGCGCGACTTCGGCACGCTGGGGATGACGGTGGAGCGCGAGGCACTCTCGCTGCACCTGATTGCGATGAGCTCGCGTGTCGCGGAACAGCCGCAGCTGAGCGGCATCTACTACTGGCAACCGCAGACGCTGGCGCTGATTCACGCCGTGCAACGCTGGCGCACCGAGGGTCTGGAGGTGTACTTCACGCTGGATGCGGGTCCGGCGGTGCATCTGCTGGTCGAGGCGGCGAACCGCGCGGCGCTGCTGGAGGCGGTGGGCGGGGCGTTAGGCGAACTCGGCGGGCAGGTGCTGGTGAGCGCTCCGGGGATGGGGGCGCGGGTTGTGGCGGGCGGATGAGCTCACGCAAGGGCGGAGAGAGCTGGAAGAAAGCCATAGCCGCCCGGGGCTAAAGTCCATGGCGATGATGAACTTTCAAAAAATTAACTGGGTACAACGCCGCTGGGACCTCACACCACCGCAACCCCAGTTGCCGCGAATGTACCGCGAACTTCAGTTTGCGTCGCCGCGCAGCAGCGCCGCCCCGCCACTCCCTGCAACCTCTTCCGCGTTGAAGGCGCCCCTACCCACGGGATTGGTTTTTCAAGGTTTCCGCGTCGCCAAGAAACTGGGAGTTTCCCTCTCCCCCGTCCCTACAGGACGGGCCTCGTCCCCACAGGACGGGCCTCGTCCCGTAGGGACATCTGAAAGTAGGCAGGCACTTATGAACTTTCAAAATTAACTTCGGTAATAGCGCCGCAAGCCAACGCTGCGCCGATTCTTGGCAGAAACCTCACGCGTTTTGTTTTTTTCTACAGTGGCAAAACTGGCTAGATAGCTCGAAAAAACCTCTGTGCCTTTCCCAGCAAGTGTGATTTTTGCGGGCTGCGCCCGCAAAAATCACAAAAACGCTACCTCTTTGTGTTCTTGCATCGCCTACATGCTCGTTAGTCTAGTTACTATTGCCGCTCTAGTTTTTTTGGCACTAATGTGCGCGTATTAGCACCAAAAAATCGTGAATTTCTCTCTCCTCGTCCCGTAGGGACGTCTGAAAGTAGGCAGGCGTTTCAACGCCTGTACAGCCATGGTGGTAACAAATCCCGTCCTGTAGGGACGGCTGAAAAAGGCTTGTGCTACTTGAGCACTCTATCACCGGACCAAATTCTGAAGTTCAATAGCCCCCGGCGGCATAGCATGCCAGCGACAAATGCGGAAAAGTGGCGCGCACCCAACCTGCATGGGGGAGGCAGAACGTGGCAAGATGCCGCGGCTACCCAGCGCCGCTGTACCCAGCGCCGCTGTACCCAGCGCTTCTGCGTTCATCTGCGTCCAAAAATTTCTCTCCCGCTCCCATTGACACCCACATCGAACCGCCCTATAATGAAATCAGGTTCCCCCCCGTGGGCACGCATCTTCAGCTGTCTTTCTGCCATGCGCTCCAATCCCGCACCAGCGCCCCGGTATCGAAGTCGTTAGCGTACACCAGAACGAAAGAAGGTCGCGATGCTTGAGCCGTTTTATTTTGCACTGGGTCTGGCGAACAATGCTTTACTGATCTTTATCTTCCTCATCCGCAAAAAGCGCTTTGCGCTGTTGCAGAAAATCGGGTGGGTCTATCTCCTATTGGCAATTCCAGCCGTTTATGCGATTCTCCTCGTCCAGCAGGAGCAGAAATCGTGGCGCTACACAGTTTTCCTGGGAATTTTTCTGGCGTTTCTCGCCATCGAAGCGCTGTATGACTGGATTCTGAAAATCTCGTTCCGCGAAACCATGAACTGGAAACAGCTGGCGCCCTACGTCGCGCTCTACATCTCGATGAATTATGGCTTCGTGGTCATGGTGTGGCGCTACGACTCCTGGACCCGCGGTATGCTCATGCTCGCGCTTTTCGTGATCCAAATCGCGGCTAACCTCAGCTCACACCCGCGCCTCAAGCCAGAAAAAAAGTAGCGCAGAGCACACTGCGCCGAGAAGATGATGGTTGACAGCACGTTGATTTTCACCACATTGCAGAGCAGGTAGATTAGCCTTACTGCAAGGAAGGATAGACATGAGCGGCAAACAGACACTGGTTGCATGGATACTTCTGTTCGTCATAGTCGCTATCGCTGGTTGCGGGCCCACTCCCACCCCGGCAACCGAGACGCCACCCCTGGAACCCGCAAACGTGAGCGCGACGCCGGAAAACGGCGGCGCCAACGCACCCAACCCGGCTTCGGTTCACTGCGAGGATCAGGGCGGCACGGTGGAGATTCGCACTGGCGCGGATGGCGGGCAGAGCGGCTTCTGCATCTTCGCGGATGGCAGCGCATGCGAGGAATGGGCTTTCTTCCGCGGCGAGTGTGCGCCGGGCGATAGCCTTCAGCCTGAGGTGAACCTGGACCGGGAAGCGAGTTACGGGGGTGTGACGTTCCGTTTCAACGCGGAGCTTGCCAGCGCGGCAATGGGCGAGACCGTGGCAGCTGAAGAGCTGTGGGAGGTCATCCCGGAGCACATCGCGTTCTCCTTCAGCGGCTATGCGCTTTCCGCGACCTTCCACGAAGCCCAGATTCGCATCTACCCGGTGAGCGGCTTCGCCTCCGGCGGCGGGGCGGCAAACACCGCTGCCGCGCTGCGCACCCTACTGGATAGCGGACAGCTGCCGGCGGTTGCCGGTGGCTTCGAAGGTCCGGGGATTCCCTTCCTGCCGCCCTTCAACGCGGCGCAACTGCTGCGCACACAGATTGCCTGGGTCACTTTCCAGAACGGGCGCGGCGTGCGTTTTCTGACCGAGTACGCGCAGTACGCCGCACCGATCAACAACACCGACCTCTTCTACACCTTCCAGGGGCTAACCGGTGACGGGCAATTCTACGTGGCGGCAATTTTCCCGGTCGCGCACCCCACACTCCCCGCCGACCCATCGCAAATTCCGGGCGGCAACGCCGATGCCTTCGCCAACGCCTATGAGACCTACGCCAACGACATGGCTTTGCAGCTCGCCGGTTACAGCCCGGCGGAGTTCACGCCCGACCTGGCGCTGCTCGATGCGCTCATCGCATCGCTCCAGGTAAGTCCGTGAGGTGCGCGACTGCGGGCGCAGCAGGAACAAAGGAGCGATTTACCATGGAAGCCTGGCAGACCCAACTCAGGTTCGATCCCCTGCCCGCGCTGCTCGCCTCGGGAGATGCGGCGCTGATCGCCTTTGTCCGGCGGGACCTGCTGGGCGAAGAGAGTGTCCCCATCGCGCGTCTGGCGCAATTGCCCGGGGCGCGGCGGATTCTCAAACACCAACTGCCGGATGGTTCGTGGGATCGCCCCGCCAACGAGAAGGATCACCCCGCGATCAACTACGCCCTGATTGAAACCTGGCGGCAGTTTAGATTCCTGGTGCAGCGCTATGGTTGCGACCGGAACGACCTGCCCACCGCCAGGGCAGCGGAATTCCTGTTCGCGTGCCAGACGCAGGCGGGCGACTTCCGCGGCTTTCTTGCCAACCAATACGCGACTTACTACACTGGCGCCATCATGGGGCTGCTCATCGAGGCGGGCTATGCCGGTGACCCGCGCATCGAGCAGGGTTTCCGGTGGTTGCTTGCCCTGCGGCAGGCGGATGGCGGTTGGACCATCCCCATTCTCACCCACAACTTCGACGGCGCAACGATGGTTAGGCTCACCAGCCAATACGCCGAAGCCGTCGAGCCGGACCGCTCCAAGCCCTTCTCGCATAATTGGACGGGGATGGTCTTGCGCGCCTTCGCGGCGCATCCGGAGCACCGCGCCTCAGAAGCCGCCCGGCTAGGAGCGCAGCTGCTGAAATCGCGGTTCTTCGAGCCAGATTGTTATTCCTCATACCAGGATGCCAGCTACTGGGTGCGCTTCGAATATCCTTTCTGGTGGAACAATCTCGTCGCCGCACTCGATAGCATTTCGCGCATCGACCCTTCCCGAGATAAGCCCATGCAGCAAGCGCTGGATTGGCTCATCGACCACCAAGAGGCAGACGGTTTGTGGAAAGCGACCTACGTCAGCGGCAAAGAAGTGCACAACGCCAAAGCCAGGGAAACCCGGCTCTGGGTCAGCCTTGCCATCTGCCGGATCCTCAAAAGGCTGAGCTGCTAAAATCCAGTTGCGTGAGTTGACCCCATAAAGGAGGGCCCAATGCAAATCGTTCGCTCCACGCTTGCCGCCGAGGAGATCCTGCAGCTGCTCACCCGCGATTATGGCTATCCGCGAGAGGGCGCCGTGACCATGCTCGAATACCGCGGCGTCAACGATGTCTACCGCTACAGTCGCGGCGACCTCTCCGTGTTTCTCAAGGTCTACGCGCGACCGGGGGTTGATTGCGACGCAGTCGAGGCGGAGGCTGAGGTGGTCAACACTCTGCAGCGCGCCGGGCTGAGCGTCGCCGCGCCCATCCCGCTGCTGGATGGGCGCTATGCCCTGCAGCTCGAGACGCCCGAAGGCGCCCGCCCCGCCGCGCTCTTCGCCGAGGCGGAAGGCGCGCCCTGCGATAACGAGACGCTCGACGCTGCGCAGACCGCCGCCATAGGGCAGCTGTTCGCCGCCATGCATACCGCGCTCGATGCGCTGACCGCCTCGCTCAAGCGCTGGCGCCTGGATGAGACCACGTTCCTCGACCCATCCCTGGAGCTGCTGGAGGAGTACAGCCACTTCGACCGCGAGCTGGACCTGTCCTTTCTGCGCGCGGTCATCGGAGAAATCAAAACGCGGCTACGGGCGCAGAGCGGAGCCTGGAACTGGGGCTTGTGCCACGGCGACCTCTACACCGGCAACATCCACCGGAGTAGCCAGGGGACGCTGACCCTGCTCGATTTCGACTTCTGCGGCTACAGCTGGCGCGCCTACGATATCGCCTCGTTCCTGGGCATCTTCGGCGGCGGAGTACGCCCCGAAACACTCGCGCGCCGCGACCGGCGCCGCGAGGCTTTCCTCCGCGGCTACGAGCGCGCCGGCAACCTTTCCGCTGCCGAAATCGAGGCGGTCACCACCGTCTTCGTCCCTTTCAGACGCATCTTCAACATGGGCTACCTGTACCACCAACTCCTCTATGTCTGGGGCAACCGCCTTCGCCGCGAGCAAATCCACCAGGACCTGCGGCTCCTCAAGGAGTGGGTGGGATATTACTGGTAGATCCCGCAACCGCTGCTACAATCGAAATCCATGCACAAAACCTATCGCAAGCTGCTCCTGATGGGGATCATCGTCGTGACCTGCGCCCTGGTTGGTATCTGGGGCTGGGTGCCAGCCGATTTCTCGAATCCCCACTGCCGGCTTTACCGCAACGCCGCCTGGATCAGCGTGGATTGGACATCCCAACCCGTGGCTGCAACCGCGGTGCAGCACCTCGCCGAAAGCGCCGCAACTCGCAATTTGACAGCTGTCTTCCCCTACGTCTCCTACCTCAAACCCGACAGGTCATTCAGCCCCTCCTACGACTACGCCGGCGACTTTGTGACCACCTTTCGCGCATTCAACACTGATACCCGCATCCTGGCATGGATTGGATTACCGCTGGCCAATGAGCGCACCATCGGCATTCAGGGTTGGGCTGATCTCTCCGACCCACACACCCGCGAAACCATCGTCCGCTTCATCTCGGACCTGCTCGAACTATCGCATTTCGATGGCGTGCACATCAATGCCGAAACCGTCCAGAACCACGACCCCCATTTTCTGGAATTACTCGACGAAGTCAGGCAGAACATCGGAGCGGACAAAATCATTAGCATCGCCGGCAGCCATTGGCTCCCTGATGCAATCAATGCCTTACCAATCATCCACGATTTCCGCTGGACAGCTTCCTATTACCAGGAAGTAGCGTTGCGGGTTGATCAAATCGCGACCATGACGTACGATAGTTACACCTTCGCCCCCGCGCTGTACCGGCTGTGGCTACGCGAGCAAGTCAAAGGAATCAGCCACAGTCTAGAGCATTCCGGCGTCGAATTGCTGACTGGCATTTCAGTTTCCCGGGAGCAAACACCTTCACACCGCCCTGCCGTCGAGAGCCTTGCTAACGGGCTTGCGGGTCTGTGCGCAGGAGTCACCGGTGCATCAGACATTCAAGGCATCGCCATCTATGCGGATTGGGAATTCGACCCATCCGATTGGCGCACATGGCAAGACTGGCAGGAGTAACCGCGGCATTCTGTCGCGCTCTGCCTGCTCTCCCTCGTCCCGTAGGGACGTCTGAAAGTAGGCAGGCACTTGAGTGCCTGTACAACCACGCAGGTGACCAGTCCCGTCCTGTAGGGACGGCTGAAAAAAGCTCGCGCTACTAGAGCGCACTCTATCACCGGATTAAATTCTGAAAACTCATAAGGGGGCTGGAAATCCGAACTCGTTTCGTCGCGACGACTTCAAACCCGGCCTCAGGCGCTCTCCAGCCCGTAGGGCTTTGTGTATTCAGCCGACGGCTTTAGCCTCGGCGCCCTACCTCGAGCGATTTTTACGGTGAGGCTTCACCTCACCATAAAAATTACCTTCCTATTTTGAAATGCCACCCGCATTTGCCGCCCCGCGACTTTGGAGTACCATAACACCCACAACAACCCACCCATTCCCATGGAGGACAACCCTTGCAACTGCTGCGCAATCTGATCAACGGCATCACCCACGAGAACATCGCCCGGCGCATCGCGTGGATGTACGCCGCCTTCTTTGGCATTCTCTTCCCAACCCTCATCGCCAGCTACCTCCTCCTACCCGAGGGCATCCTGCGGGGGAAACACCCGTTGATCAGCCAGCTCGAACTTGCCCCCACGCTGCTCACCTCGACCCTGCAAATCACTGGCTATAACCTCATGCCGCTCCTGTTGATTATCGCCGCCAACCTCATCGCCCAGAAATCGAAAATCGTCCCGGAGAAATTCGTGCCGCTCGGCTACAGCGCCTTATGGATGATCACCCTGATCTTCGCGCTGTATACGGGGACCTGGTCCTTCGAGGTAGTCACCGCCGCGCCGCCGCTCCACGAGCGCCTGCTGCGCATGTTCAATCTCACGCAGCGCTCGGGATTGCTGGAGCTCTCCGCCTATCTCCTGGCAGCGGCGGCATCCTTCAAGGCGACGCTCTGGTTTTCCGACGGTAAGCGCATCGTGCGCAGCCTCAAGCCGCGAGAACTGCACCTGAGCCGCGCCGAAGTAGGCGTCCTGGCGCTGGCGCTCGTGCTGCTCTGCTGCGCGGCGCTGATTGAATCCCGCAGCATACTCCAGCTGAGCCAATGAGGAAAGGCGACCCACAGATGAAAACCCGGCACAGCGGCATCCCCACACCCACGGGCGCTTCGACCGCCCCACAGTCCCGGAGCTAGC
>JAKJAC010000077.1 GCA_022707705.1 Chloroflexota bacterium | reverse complement strand
TCATCTGTTTATCAAAGTATTGATAACCCAAAACTTCGCACAGGCGTTTGGCAATCTCATCACCGCCACTGCCATACTGTCTGGAAATCGTAATAGTCGCCATCGCTACCCTCCTGTTCCAATACTCACGTGTGAAGTTGGCGTGCGCCACAACTGAGCAAGAGTCTCACTTTCAGTATACCCGAAATTCATTAAGTTGACCATTGAACATGGAATAGGGTCCGCTACAAAGAGTGTTTTCGCTGTCGTGCTGCGTGCGACAGCGAAAACACTCCCCAGAATCGTAACGGCTCAGGTTCCCATCCCCAGGCGCAGCCTGTAGACTATAGTTCGTTCGAGAGGGTGTTTTTTGGCGCCGGGCTACGCGCGACATCTCAAAATACTCCCCCAAAAAAGATGATTCGCGACGCGGCACAACCGCATCGCGAATCATCTCTAAAGAGAAGAAAATGGAGAGGACCTATGCTTGCCCCTTGAGGTAGGCAATCATCGGGTCGGTCACCAGCGGCACCACATCACCGATCATGTGGGGCATGAGATTGTCCATCACCTTGGGCATCAGCTTGGGCATCTGCTCAGCCATATAATCGGGCATGGGAATCTGCGCTGAGACCCGCGCCAACATGGTATCCATCACCTTGGGCATCATCATGGGCAGCAATCTGGGGAAGAGCACCGGGAACATAGGCTTCATCATCGCCAGCGCGCCGGGGACTTTGCCCATCGCCCGCATCATTTTGCCCATGCCCAAAGGCATCGCGTCAATCAGCTCGGGCCACATCGTTCCCATCAAATCCGCAAAGCCCTGCGGCGTCATCAATGCAATCATGGCTTCGAAGACTGCCCACTGCGCCTGCACCTCCGGGTGCGGATCGGGCAGGTCGGTATATCCCAAGCGCTCCGCACAGAAGCGCGCCAGGTCAACAATTTCCACCGGCGATTGCGTCTTCTCGCGGCTCACGCGGAACTGGAATTCGCAGCAGGGGCAAGCTGCCAGCATCTTCTGGGCGCCCGCTTCGACAGCCTCATCCAACCGGTGCTTCCCTACCACAGCAGCGATCGGAGGTTCCTTGATGAGTGTGAGCACACTGCCGCAACAGTGCGCGGTGTCACGGTTATATTCCATCTCAACGTATTCCACCCCAGGGATGGCCTGAATCACCGCGCGCGGTTCCTCATAGATATGGGAAACGCGCCCCATGTGACAGGAATCATGCCAGGTGACCTTCACCGCCGGTTCCACTCCCTCTGGTGGAGAGGGAAAGGTAAACTCGCCCGACTGCAGCCGCTCCGCCACAACCTCACTGTAATGTTTAGAGGTAATCGTGTACGGGATACCCAGTTTCTTGGCCCACTCGGGGTAGACATGCCGCCACATCATATTGCACGCCGGGCAGGAAGTGATAACCGTATCCGCCCCTGCCGCTTCCACTGCAGCGATGTTCTTCCGCATGGTTTCGGCAAAGACTTCCCACTTGCCTGCCACAAGCATGGGCGTGCCACAGCAGTTTTCTTTCTTGCCCACGTAAGTGAAATCAACACCCGCCTCGTCCAGCAAGCGCACGCTCGCCATGCCAATATCGTGCTCCACATAGCTGGCAGTGCAACCGGCAAAATACACGGCTTTCGACTTCTTGCCCACGCCATGTTTCGCCTTCATCTCCTCCGGGAACCAGGCATCGCGATCCTTGCGATAGCCCGCCCAGATATTTCCCTGATCCGTGAGCGCTGCCGCCATCATCTCGAAGGGCGGGAAAGTCATACGACCTTCTTCTTCAATCAACTCCCCGCGCAACTTCATCCACGAAGGTTCAATGGGTAAATTCGCCGAACAACGCAGGTTACAGAGTTCACAGGTCGTGCAGACCAAGAACGTATCAACCATGAATTGATCCCACTTTTCGCGGCCCTCAATATACTCACGCAACCAGTACCACTTACCGCGCGGACTCTGGCTTTCCCACCCACGCCCGTAATACTGGTCGCACTCCTGCACGCAATAGCCGCACTGCGAACAGGCGTAGGCATACCAGGCGACATCAGCAGGAATACCCTTGATCGGCTTTTCGGACATTTTCTCGCCCACATCGCTCACCACCGCATTGCCAAAGGGCCGCAGGAGCGGCTCAAAGGCATTGGCGGCAATCAGCGCGTTGCTGATGAGCGCGTTGCCCAACACCTTACCTGGGTTGAGAATACCGGAAGGGTCAGCTTTGCGTTTGAACTCCTTGAGCACCTGCACCCGCTCCGCGCCGAGGATTTTGTCCGCCATCTTGGTGTAATAAAGCCCCGTCGCGTAAGGTCGCCCACCGTGCTTCTCAGCAATACGGGCGATGGTCAGCGAGAGCGGGAAGACGAAGTTGTAGGTGAATTTGCGTTGGTCGGCAGGGATGAAGCCCAGGATGACGACTTCCGGTTCACCGTTAGGATTGCGCCCATGGCGCACCATTACGCCTTCCTTCACCACTGGCTGGCCCACTTTCTGTGCGATCTCAGTCAGCGTCGCCCCCAGCCCGGCAAGCGGGACCACAACCTCCGCCGGGACAAGGCTCGGACCCAGGCGCTTCACAGTCATAATGCGGAAACGCTGCGCCCACTCGTGTTGCGCAATCTCGTCGCTGAGCAGCTCTGCCTTGCACTGCGGGCTGGTCATCCGCGCGGCGATGGCAGAACGGATGTAGTCGGCATCCTGATGGCGGAAAGCGATGGTGACGATGTACGTCTCCGGCAGCAGCACGCGATGCTCGGTAGGGTGACCCTGGTGCATCTGTAATGGCGCCTGGTTCTTCATCTTTGCCATTTGCGGATTGATGAAGTGCATAGACCAGATGGGCATGTCGGTAGCGAGGAAACCTTCGAGCATGTATTGCAGGCTGTGCGCCTCGGCGCAGCCCAGTGACATGATTTCCAATGGCACATCCGGCATGACCTTGATGGTGAGCTGGGTGATAAAGCCAGTGATACCCTCGGCTTCGTAAATCATATCCAGGTCATCGCCCTCAAAGAGACCCAGTGAACCATCTCCCAAGACGACACGGGCGCTCACGACGTTGTCGCGGAACCAACCCGCCTCCAGCGCACCGAAGCCCGCACCACCCTGTGCTAACCAACCACCCACCGTCGCCGAAGGGTAGCTGCTGGGGTAAGTGCGCAGCGTGAAGCCGTGTTTCTTGAGCTCGCGGTCAGCCTTCTCAAAAACGATACCCGCTTCGAGCGTGGCGGTCTGCGCTGCGGCATCCACCACAAGGACCTTATCCATGCGAAAGAAGTCCACAACGATACCGCCCTTCACGGGCAGCACACCACCATAGCCAGAAGTGGCTTTGCCGCGCGGCGTGAGCGGAATGCCTTCCTGCGCCGCCCACTGCACCAGCGCCACCAGTTCTGCCTCAGATGCGGGTTGCACTACCGCTTCCGCCATCGGCGTGCCAATCAATGGTTTGATCATGCTTGGCATCTCACCAACATCATGGCTGTAAAGCTTGCGCTCCACCGGACGATCCGTGAAACGGCTATCAAAAACACCTTCGAGCCAGGTTTTTTGTGCTGCAGACAATTTCGTCATCGTTCCTCCAATAAAATCGGTGAATCTCAGATCAATGGATCAACTATAAAAGGCGAGAAGGCAGGCTAAAGACTCAACAGCTAAACGAGCAAGTATCACCCTGCACTTAGCACTTGCGCATCCGCAGTCAGGAATTGGGCGACGATAGCGCGCATCATATCCAGAGCTTCCAGAATGCGCGGATTGCTCAGAGAGTAATAAACTGTAGTCCCCTCTTTGTGCGCCTCGACCAGACCCCGGTCGCGCAGAATGCGAAGGTGATGCGAGACAGTGGGTTGGGAGACACCCAACAATTCGGTGAGTTCGGAGACCTTGCGAGGATGGTCAGCTACTAGGTAAAGCAAGCGCAGACGCTTGGGATCGCCTACCCCTTCGCAGATGTAGCGATGCAGCAAGACGGCTTCATCTTCAGTAATGGTGGACATAGAATTCCTATGGGTTGATATATTCAAATATATCTATACTTGATTATAAACAGAAATCGGGAAAATGCAACCCCTGAGTAAGCAAAATGCGGGTGCGTTTCAACTTTGAGGCAAAAGGTAGCCGATTGTCATACAGAAGATTTCTCTTTTATTGGTTTTTTGCGGCGTGGCTGCGCCACGCCGCAAAAAACCATCTTTCTAGCACGCCCTGTAGGGGCGTTTGAAGTTTTTGCCCTCCCGTGAAGTACACCCGAAAGGCACCTGGTTTTGACAGGGCTGCTTTGCGATGCTACACTGAATAACACCATGTAACCACGCGTGAGTTGTAACTCAAGATTCTGGCAGGAGGATCTTCATGGCTTATCACAGCTGGCTTGAATGTGTACGCGGTTGCGGGCGCCGCTATTCCATTTACGATGTCATCTACCGCTGCGAAGATTGTGGCGGGCTGCTCGATGTAACGCATGATGGTGATGCACTTCGCGACCGTAGCGCGGCCGAATGGGTAGCGCTCTTCGAGGCGCGTACACATTCCACCACCTGGTTCCACGGCAGCGGCGTGTGGGGCAAGAAGGAATGGGTTTGCCCGGAAATTGCGGCAGAAAATGTGGTATCTATGGCAGAAGGCAACACGCACCTCTTCCCCGCATTCCGTCTGGGGCGCGAGATTGGCGTGCCCGAACTGTGGGCCAAGCTCTGTGGCAACAGTCACACCGGTTCTTTCAAGGATTTGGGCATGACGGTGCTGATCTCTGTCGTCAAACAAATGCTTGCCATCGGCAAGCCTATCCGCGCGGTTGCGTGCGCCTCAACGGGCGATACCTCAGCAGCGCTGGCAGCCTATGCGGCGGCAGCAGATATTCCCGCCGTGATCCTGCTACCCAAGGGGAAGATCTCCACGGCGCAGCTGGCGCAACCCATCGCCAACGGAGCGTTGGTGCTGGCGTTGGATGCAGATTTCGATGGCTGTATGCGCATCGTGCAGCAGCTCACCCACGATCCCACCATCTACCTGGCTAATTCGATGAATTCGTTACGCATCGAGGGGCAAAAAACCGTCGGCATCGAGATCATCCAGCAGCTTGGTTGGGAAGTTCCCGATTGGATTGTTATCCCCGCCGGGAACCTGGGCAATGTAAGCGCGCTTGGCAAAGGGCTGCTCCTGTTACGCGATCTGGGGATCATCCAAAAGTTGCCCCGCATCGCCTGCGCGCAAGCCGCCCACGCCAATCCCCTCTACTTGAGCTTCCAGACCGGTTTTGCAGAGTACACGCCGGTCAAGGCACAAAAGACGCTGGCGAGCGCCATCCAGATTGGCGACCCTGTGAGCTACGAGCGCGCCGTCAAAACCTTGCGCGCCTTCGATGGCGTGGTAGAACAAGCAACGGAAGATGAACTCGCCAATGCCGCAGCTCGCGCCGACCGCACAGGGCTTTATACCTGCCCACACACGGGCGTCGCGCTCGCCGCGCTGGAGAAGCTCGTCGCCCGGGGAGTAATCCAAGCCACTGACCGGGTTGTAGTCATCTCTACCGCTCACGGGCTGAAGTTTACCGATTTCAAAGTCGGCTACCACGACCACAAAATCGGAGGTGCGCTAGAAGGCGTCGAGGCGCGCTACGCCAACCCGCCGCTCCTGCTGCCCGCCGATTATGACGCAGTCAGTGCGGCGATTGATCGAACCTTTGCGCAGAAAGGGTGAAAGCGAAGATGACGCCCGAACCCTCTGGAAAATCGACGCACCTGAAAACCCTCATCATCCTTGGCGATGGGATGGCGGATTTCCCCATTCCAGAGCTCCAGGGTCGCACGCCACTCATGGCGGCGATTACGCCCGCGATGGATTTTCTAGCGTGTGAGGGATGCACAGGGCAATTTCTCACAGTCGAAGAGGACCTGCCCCCCGGTTCCGAAATCGCCAATCTCACGGTGTTGGGCTATGATCCGCACCAGGTTTACCAGGGACGAGGCGTACTGGAAGCTGCCAGCCTTGGTGTGACACTCGCCCCCGAAGATGTCGCCATGCGCGTAAACCTCATCTGTGTGGAGGAAGAACACATTCGCAGCCATTCAGCGGGTCACATCAGCAATGAAGAAGCCCACACCCTGATCCGCGACTTGCAGACGCACTTCGCCGCCTGGCCCATTCGCCTGACCCCGGGGTTGAGCTATCGCCATCTGCTCGTCATCCCGGGCGGCGACCCGCGCCTGGAATGTGCACCGCCGCATGATCATGTAGGTGAAACCATCAGTGGGCTGTTGGTCAAGCCACGTCTGCCCGAAGCGACTACAACCGCTGAACTGCTCAACCGTCTGATTGCCGAGTCGCAGGTGTTTCTGGCAACGCATCCGTTGAACCGCGCCCGCGTCGCAAGCGGCAAGCAACCTGCCAACGCGCTCTGGCCCTGGTCTCCGGGATGTCGCCCGCAGATGGCGACCTTCCGGGAACGCTTTGGTGTGCGCGGAGCAGTCATCACCGCGGTGGACCTCATCAAGGGATTAGGCATCTACGCGGGGATGGGAATCATTCCCGTGGAAGGTGCAACCGGTTTATACGATACCAACTACGAGGGCAAAGCCGCAGCAGCACTGGCAGCTCTGGAGGATCACGACTTTGTCTATGTCCATGTGGAAGCGCCCGATGAAGCCGGGCACGCCCGCGACCTGGAGCTGAAGATTCGCTGCATTGAGGACCTGGATCGGCGGTTGATTCAACGCCTCCTCGATGGTCTGGGTCCACGCCTGGAGGAGACGATTGTCGCCGTGCTGCCAGACCACCCCACCCCCGTCGCTACGGGGAACCATGTTCACGGAGCTGTGCCAGTCGCCATTCGCGATCCACGCCACGCGCCTGATGCTGTGCAGCGTTACGATGAAGAGAGCGTCAAAGCCGGGGCGCTCGGGTTCCTACGTGGTGCGCAATTCATTGAACGTGTGGTGATGAACCGTCGCTAACTGACTTTCTCACCTCAGGTCCTGCCCCAGGTTCCGTCCGTAGATTCGTCCCGATCCGTGATTTGCGCTTAAAGGCAAGGTCCTGAGTAAAACCAAGTCTATCTGCAAGGTTCCGTTGAGCTTAGCGGTGTGATAATTTTGAATGGGCTCTTATCCCGGGTCCCACGACGGAGGTTCGCCCGTGCGCTCCAAGCTCCCTTTATCTGCATCAAAGCGAAATAATGGTTTGAGGTTGTAACGCAGATCGCTCTCCAGACCAACCACTTCCAACAGCTGCATCATTTTGCGCGTGCCATTGGGCAACCGTTCCTGGTAGGTGATCAGTTGCGGAGCCGAGGCAATCAACCGTCGAATCTCCGCCAGTCCCAAACCCAGATTCGCCATCAAACAGAAAGTCTCCAGACGCGATAGAGCATCTTCGGGGCTGGTGGCGTGAATGGTCGTGATGGCATTGTAACCGGTACTCATCACTTGCAATGCCCGCATAGTCTCCACACCACACAGCTCGCCCACAACCAACCAATCCGGGCGCATCCGTGCAGCTGTGGCAAGTAACGTGGTTAGCGAGAGCGCTGCCGGACCGCCCCCCTCCAACCAGACGCAGTGGGGATGATCAAAACACAGCTCGTGCGTTTCCTCAACGACAATGAGACGCTGGTCTGCAGGGATCATCTCAGCGAGCATATTGGCAATGGTCGTCTTCCCACTGCTTGGTCCACCCGCTACCAGGATATTGACGCGCGCATTGATCGCCGTCTGAAGAAAATCGTGCACCTCGGGGGTTACCGCGCCATGCTCAAACAGGCGCTCCCAGGTCATCATTTTCGGAGCAGATTTACGGATAAAAAGTGTGGGACCATTCAATGCCGTAGGCGGGATGACTGCGAGTAACCGCGCATCGTCAGGAAAGCGCATCTCACCAATGGGGTGCTCCGGTAAAAGCACAATTCCAGCCAAACCCAGTAGCGCATTGATAACAGCGCGCAGTACGTCGGGGGATTCGAATTGCACTTGAGTTTTCTCCAGTTTACCGTACCGCTCAACGTACACGGAGTCTGGCGCATCCACCATGATTTCAAGCACATCTGAATCTGTGTAGAGCGGAACCAGAGGTCCCAAGGCAGCAAGAACATCTCGAATTTCCATCCTTTACTCCTTTGCCATACGCTGGTGAGTGGATCTTACATGGGTGGAGTCTCGTGCATCACCATCAGCATAGCACATCATTCTCATGATACCTTCCGCCATTACCACAGTCGGGGCCTGTGAACTTCCACAGGGTATAGACAAACCGATTATGTTTCTACTTCCAACCAGCGCCGGGACAGTGCCATAGCGACCGCTTCGGTGCGGGATTGCGCGCCCGTTTTGTTGAAGATCATGTTGATATGGAACTGCACGGTCCGGTCGCTGATGCCAAGCCGGTAGGCAATTTCCCGGTTGGTCAACCCTTGCGCAACAAGTGTGAGCACCTGATACTCACGTGGGGAGAAGGGATGCGCTGCCGGGGTGGACGGGGTAACCCGCGCCGCAACATCACGCGCCTCGCTCAACGCCTGCCGTGCAAGTTCTCCGAGCATGGCAACAGCAGCGCGAGCGGGGTAATTATCGAGCGGCAAGGCGCGCTCATAAGCCTGAGCCTGGGCAACGAGTAGTTCCAGGGTATCAACCAGCCCCGTAAGGATCAACTCCTCGGGAGGTTTTTGCGGCAGCTTCTCCACGATGGAATAACCTCTGACATAAGGCGGCGGTAATGGTTAAGCGGGTTCCCGGTTGCCAGGCTAAAGGGCAACCAAAGACGCGATTTCGGAGAGTGTTGCCAATTACGTTGGTTCAAGCTACCGCAGAGGGCTAGCTTGAACCAACGTAAAGCCACAATCAAAAAACACACCAGAACGCCAGGCACAAGTCGGCGCAACGAGCAATACCCAACAGGACACAACTACCCTATGACACCAAGACCCCGACCCACTGCCTTGAACTGCTCCAGACCAAAGTCGAGATCCTCCCGCGAAAGCGCAGCTGAGACCATGACGCGAATACGCGCCAAGCCCTTGGGGACGGTAGGGAAGCCCAGTGCCATGGCAAAGATGCCCCGCTCAAAAAGCTGCCGGCTGAACTCCTTAGCCAGCTTCACGTCGCCCAACATCACCGGGGTGATGGGGGTAACGCTCTGACCCGTATCGAAACCCAAGGCTTTCATCTCGCCCTTGAAGTAGCGGGTATTCTGCCACAAGCGATCCACCAGTTCTGTGGACTCGCTCAACGCGCGCACTGCGGCAAGACATGCGGCAGTATCTGCTGGAGTAACCGCGCTCGAGAAGAGGAAGGGACGTGCCTTCTGACGGATGTAGTCGATGATGAGTTTCTTCCCCGCGATGATGCCACCAACGACACCAAAGGCTTTGGAGAAGGTACCAATCTCCACATCGAATTTGCCGTGCAGACCGAAATGGTCCACGATGCCACGTCCGCCTCGGCCTACCACACCTTCGCCGTGCGCATCATCCACCATGGTCAACACAGCATAGCGCTCACAGACCTCGTAAAGCTGATCCAGCGGCGCGAGGTCGCCATCCATTGAGAAGACGCCATCGGTCACCATCAACCCGCGCCGGTACTGTGGCAGGTGTTCTTTGATTTTGGCTTCCAGGTCGGCGGGGTCGTTGTGTTCATAGACAATGATCTTGGCGCGGCTGAGCCGTGCGCCATCGATAATGCTGGCATGATTCAAGCGGTCGGAGAAGATTACATCTTCTGGACCCACCAGCGGCGGAAGCGCAGCCTGATTGGCCAAGAAACCAGCCTGCACGTAGAGCGCGTCCTCGACGTTCTTGAATTCCGCCATCGCCTGCTCGAGCTCGCGGTGCAGGCTGAGCGTCCCGGCAATGGAGCGCACGGCGGTGGGTCCCGCTCCATAGCGGTCGAGCGCCGCTTTGGCAGCTTGTACCAACCGGGAATCATTGGCAAGGCCCAGATAGTTGTTGGTGCACATATTGAGCACCCGCTTCCCGTCCACCACCATCCATGCCCCGGCAGGCGACTCAATAGTGCGCAGGTTGATCAATAACCCCTGCTCTTGCAGTGCTGCCAGCTCGTCCTCAATCCAACACAGTTTAGGTTCAGTCATACTTAACTCCTCATGGTAGAGTCCCTGCCCACACTAGAGTACAGAGGCTCTCAGGATAGCAGGAATGTCACCGAATTCTGAAGAACAGACCAGGCATTCCTGAAGATTTCACAGGCGCAGAGCATCACGTCCCAGGGTACATCACAATCTTGCCGCTATTGCCGGATGCCATAGTCTCTATCGCCTCATGCCAGCGACTGAGCGGGAATTCATGCGTGATCACCGGTCGTAAATCCACCACGCCGGAGGCGATGAGCGCACGCATCTGATACCATGTTTCCCACATCCGGCGCCCGGCAATACCGTGCACCGTCACGCCCTTCATAATGACCAGATTGTTCAGGTCAAAATCGTTGAGTGTACCCGGAGCTAACCCCAGAAGCGCAGCGGCGCCACCGGGTTTAAGCAACCGCAATCCCTGCACCAGGGCCTGCGGCGCTCCAGACATTTCCAGCAGCACATCAAAACCTTTTCCCCGAACAACATCCTGCGCCCGCTGCGTCAAATCCGTTTCCGCAGGGTTTACCGCAAGGTCTGCCCCTACTTTGCGCGCCAGGTCCAGGCGATACGGGCTGAGGTCAGAAGCCACAATGATCTCCGCTCCAAAAGCCCGCGCTACGGGAATCGCCATCAACCCTGCAGGACCACAGCCGGTCACCAATACAGTCTTGCCGCGCACATCGGTTGTGGCAACCGTATGCACTGCGTTGCCGAAATTCTCCTGCAGACTCGCCACAGGCACAGGCATGTCGGTGGGGTTCTTCCAGGCATTCTCCACCGGAATCGCTACATACTCCGCATAACAACCGTTGGTATCTACACCGATGATGCGCGTGTTGGGGCAGATGTGCCCTTGACCAAGACGACATTGCTGGCACACACCACAGACAATGTGGCTCTCCGCCGAGACGTAATCCCCCACACCCGGTTCATCAGAACGCACTTGTTCACCCACAGCGATAATCTCGCCTGTGAACTCATGTCCCACAATCAGCGGTGGCTTGATGCGCCCTTGTGACCAACGATCCCACTTATAGATGTGGACATCAGTCCCACAAATTGAGGTAGCTTTGACCTTAATCAAAACATCGCGAGGGCCAGGAACCGGGATGGGCGCTTGGATGGACTCCAATCCCGGTGCTGGTTGCAATTTGGCAACAGCCTGCATCAATGACATAGGCAATCTCCTTTCAGATAACAAGTGGCAAATCAGAAAATCACGCCTCAAGACGGAAGTCAAAAATCAGAGCAAAAGGGAATCCATGATTAGTATAGCACCCACCCTCAACTACTTCAACCGGCAAGTATAGGTAAAGCAGGATGACATCTGTTACCACTCCGCATGCAGAGTGTCCCCAAAACTGTAGCCATCTTTTTCTAGGCGGGTCTTCGTGGTATACTTAATTTGTGACCTAAGATTTCACAAAATTGGAGGAAAACATGAGACACTTTCTGACTCTAGCTGATCTAACAACAGCAGAACTCAAGGACATTCTGAGCCTGGCAACACAATTGAAAACGGAATGGAAAGCTGGCGGCAATGCCCCCTTGCTCGGAGGCAAAGTTCTGGGAATGGTTTTCCAGAAACCCAGCCTACGCACCCGTGTTTCCTTCGATATGGCGATGTTACATCTCGGCGGGCACGCTCTTTACCTCTCACCCAACGAGATTCAGCTGGGCAAGCGGGAAAGTGTCGCAGACGTCTCGCGAGTGCTATCGCGCTTTGTCCAGGTCATTATGGCGCGGGTCTTCGACCACGCCGATGTCGTGGAACTGGCGAAATGGTCATCGGTCCCGGTCATCAACGGACTATCGGATTATTCGCATCCCTGCCAGGGTATCGCCGATTTCTTGACCATGTTGGAGCATAAAGGTGAATTGAAGGGCAAGAAACTCACCTATCTAGGAGACAGCAACAATGTAACCCACTCTCTCATCTTTGGCGCTACCAAACTGGGGATGGATTTTGCCCTGGGAGCTCCCGAAGGCTACAGCCTGCGGCCCGATGTGATGGCGTTGGCGCAACAATTCGCAGCCGAAAGCGGCTCCAAAATCACCATCACCGCCAATCCCCAAGAAGCCGTCAGGGATGCCGACGTTATTTACACCGATACCTGGACCTCAATGGGACAGGAAGCCGAAGCCGAAGAACGGCGCAAAATCTTCCCGCCATTCCAGGTGAACCAGGCTCTGTTGGCTCACGCCCAGAAGGATGCAATTGTGATGCACTGTCTGCCCGCTCATCGCGGCGAGGAAATAACCGATGAGGTCGCAGACGGTCCTCAATCCGTGCTCTTCGACCAGGCAGAAAACCGCATGCACGGACAGAAAGCCATTCTGGTTTGGTTATTCGAGTAGTTGCCAATCCCGAGGTGAGTGTGTCTTTCGTGAAGGCTGACACACCGTTCACGAAAGACACATTCCAACATAGGCAGGGTCACCGGTTGATTTGCAATTCTTGAGGAGGGCGCCATGGCAGGCAATCGCCAGCGATTTGAACAAGCCTTGCAACGTGCCAACGAGCTAATCTGGCAAAACAAATGGCCCGATGCTGCGGAAGTCTACCGCAGAGCGCTGCAAGAGTTCCCCGAAGATAGTTCTGCGCTCATGGGCTACGCCTGGGCTCTGTTCAATGCCGGAGATCTGCAAACTGCGGCAGAAATCTACCAACGCCTGGTTGTGCTTGCGCCCAAAGACACCGGACCACGAGAGCGCCTGGCAGAGATTCTGGCGCAGCAGGGTCAGAATGAAGCAGCAGCCACTCGCTATGTTGAGGCAGCCGACCTGTTTCAAGCCCAGGGCTTGGCGGATAAACGCATTGCCGCGCTAGAGAGCGCTACCCGGTGCAATCCCCATAGCGACCGCGCCTGGGCTGATTTGCTCAAATACTACCAGGAACAAGGCGCCATCGATAAGGCGATCCGCGCCACACTTTGGTTAGCACACCTCTATCAACAAGAGCATAATAGCTGGGCTATCGAAGTATGCCGGCAGACCCAGCGCTTCGCTCCCAACGATCGTCTTCTGGGACAAGTGATGTTATTACTCCAGAGTGGACGTCCCGTGCCCATTCCGCCCTCTACATCCGATCTCAAAGGTGATCTGATCGAGGATACGTGTGTAGAAACAGAGCTCGAAATCGACAACGAGGCGGGAAGCGTTACGGAAATCGCCCGACAGCGCGCACTCGAATCGCTGGCGGAAGCTCTTTTCGACGATGAACGTCCGGCGACGCCAGGGCTTTCCAGCGAAGAGGTAAGCCTGCTCATCGGTCAAGCGGTGGATGCTCAGACACGCGGTGACCTGGAAACAGCCCTGAGCGCCTACGAGCGACTGGTCGCCGCTGGCACTTCCATGCCTTCCGTCCACTTCAATCTAGGGCTGCTCTACAAGGAGCAGATGCGTTTCGATGAAGCGATTGCCCATCTGGAACTTTCACTCCCTGACCCCGGATTCCTGCTAGGGAGCCATTTTGCACTAGGCGAATGCTATCAGGCGCAAGGGCGCTTTGATGAAGCCCTGGAACACTTTCTGGAAGCGGTCAAGGTCATTGACCTCACCACCGTAAGACGGGACCAGGTTGATGATCTGATTCGCGTTTACGAAGGGTTAGCGCAAAACCTGGTCAACACAGGCGAACCCGAACGCGTCCAACACCTGGTGAACTCACTGGTCGGTTTCCTTGGGCAACGGGGTTGGGAGGAAGAGGTTCTCAAAGCCCGTAAACGGATTGACAGCCTGGCGCGCAGTGGCACAGTATTGGGTTTAGCGGAAATCCTAAGCCTATCCGGATCAGAGGATGTGTTACGCTCTGCCGCAATGGCACAGGAATATATCCGGCGCAAGAAAACCTACTCCGCGTTGGAGGAGCTCAGCTACTCCATCGGTAAAGCTCCCCATTATCTGCCTTTGCACAGCATGTTAGCGCAGCTCTATATCGAGAGTGGCAATCTAGAAGGCGCTATCGAGAAAATGCGCGTGATTGCACAGGCATACGAAACACGCGGGCAGATTCCGCTGGCGCTGGCAACCTATCAACAGATTCTCGAGCTTTCACCCCTGGATTTCACCATTCATACCCGGATGATTGAGATGCTCATCCAACGAGGGCAAATTGATGATGCCCTGGGTTGGTACCTCGAGCTCGCCGATGCCTACTACCAGCTAGCACAGCCAGAACGAGCGCAGGAGACCTATACAGAAGCTTTACGTCTGGCGCCACGCGGCACACCTGAGAAGAGATGGACCGTGCGCATCCTGCACCGCATGGCTGATCTGGCGATGCAGCGGTTGGATTGGAAAAGCGCCATCAAACACTACCAGGAAATCACCCGTCTCGCCCCAGATGACGAACGGGCGCACCTTGGACTCATGCGCCTCTACCCGCGCATTGGAAGGGCGCATCTCGTCATTCCCGCGCTGGACCAGCTGCTCAAGCATTACATCGCTACACAACGCAGCGAGAAAGCCGTCGTCATCCTGGAGGATTTGATTCGCGAACAACCAGAGTCCATTCCCTTGCGGTACCGAGCAGCGCAACTCTATCTCAACACGGGCAAACGCCAGAAAGCGCTTGAGCATCTGGATGTGCTCGGTGACCTGCAACTGGAAGCGGGACAACAGGCAGATGCCATCAAAACGCTAGATGCTATTATCGCTCTCAAACCAGCCAATATCGAATCGTATGTCAGCCTGAGGCAACAGCTAACTGGACAATCCCAATAGGAACCATGCCACAGATGGAGAAGGAAGGTATCATGCCAGCGCACATGAGTGCGTCAGCACGGCTTCGAAACACCCAGAGTCAATAGCAAAAACGCATATTGTGAAGTCTTGTCAGGTTCTGAGAGTTCACAACGACTCTCAAAAGAAATCACGAGAACAAATCTGGTATGTGGGAACTTCAATGGTTAATTGAACGCCTGTCCTGGCCGGACATGGTGGATATCTTCCTGGTTGCGCTGCTGTTTTTCGCGATTTTTTACGCGTTACGCGGAACGCGCGCAGTGCCATTGTTGCGCGGCATCACGGCACTGCTGATTACTCTGGCATTGTTAAGCCGAATTGTGCGCTTGCAAGCACTCAGCTGGCTGGTAGCGCAGGTGCTACCCGTGATGCTCTTTGCACTTCCCGTTATTTTTCAGCCCGAGTTGAGAAGAGCGCTAGAACGGCTGGGGCGCGGCAGCTTCCTCAGACGCTCCGCATCCGGCAGCAATACCCCGGATACTATGCTCCGTGCCACGGTCGCGGCTGTCCGATATATGGCAGAGCGTAATATAGGCGCACTCATTGTCTTTGAGCGGGGCACAGGGCTACAGGAATACATCGAGACCGGTGTCGTTCTCGATGCCGAAATCACTACCGAGTTGCTCACAACGATTTTCGATCATCACACCGTCTTACATGATGGCGCCGTGATCGTCCGAGATCGTCGCATCGCGGCAGCCGCTTGTGTGATGCCCCTGACTTCAGCCTTCCTCTCAGACCGGCAACTCGGTCTACGTCACCGCGCAGCCATTGGCATTACCGAAGATAGCGATGCCATCGCGTTGGTGGTTTCAGAGGAACGCGGCACCATCTCAATTGCGCATGATGGGCGCATCATCCGCGATCTCGAAATCGAACGGTTGGAAGCCATCCTTAGCACCTTCTTCAGCCAGAAATTCACCTCCCCCTCGGTGCGGCGGCGCTGGCGCAAATCGGCTTCCATCACTCCGGAACAACACAGGAGCCGCTGAGATGGGCAATCGTCTCGGACAAAACCTGAGCCTCATTATCCTCTCACTCGTCCTGGCTTTCTTCTTCTGGGCGGTTGCCACTGAGACCGGCGACCCTACGGAAGAACGCGCCTATGCGACCGCTATTCCCATTGAAATACTCGGTGTATCACAGGACCGTATGGCAGCCTATGGCGCCGAAAATGCCAAAGCACGGGTGG
Organism: Chloroflexota bacterium; assembly: GCA_022707705.1. Taxonomy (GTDB): domain Bacteria; phylum Chloroflexota; class Anaerolineae; order B4-G1; family SLSP01; genus JAAZNO01. The sequence continues at coordinate 1,797 of JAKJAC010000077.1, read as the reverse complement.
TATTGCGCGCCCCCAGGTCACTCTGGGAAATCCTGCAACCCGAAGATATCCACGCCTATGTAAACCTTAGCAGCACTGAACCAGGGAAAAACATTGTGGTGCCCGTTACCGTTGATGTGCTCCGTGGACCTGCACAAATTGTCGAGTATTCTCCTGATAACATCACCCTGAGTCTTGAAGCACTTGCAGAAAAGGATGTCCCGGTTCTCGTTGTGGTAGACGGCACCCCTGCATTGGGTTTTGTCGCTCGTCCCCCCACCTACGTCCCGCAAACCGTGACTGTGCGTGGACCGGAGTCCCTGGTCGCTGAGGTCATCAGAGCGCAGCTCCGGATTCCCGTCAAAGAACAACGCCAGAACGTTACCGGCGACCTGCAGGCACAGCCGGTGGACCAGGCCGGCAATCTCATCAACTATGTAGAAGTGATCCCGAAGAGCGTTTCGGTGAGCGTGCCCATTGAGCAACTCGGCAACATCCGCGATATGGCAGTTCGGGTGATTTTGCTGGATGAACCCGCCGATGGTTACCGGGTAAGCCGCGTGACCGTTGATCCCCCCATTGTCACCGTCATTGGGCGCCAGGATGTATTGCAGAACATGACCGGTTTTCTGGAAACCGATCCGGTCTCATTGAGTGCCGCCAATGCCAGTTTCACGGCAACAGTTGGCCTGCAGATGCCAGAAGGGCTCTCTGTGCTCCTGACGCCAGAAGTGTTGGTCGAGGTGACGCTAGAAATGCAGGAAAGCAAATTGACGGTGCCGGTAGACCCACAGGTGGTAGGATTGGCGCTTGGCTACGATGTCGAGCTACAACCCAACCGGCTGCGTCTGGTGCTCAGCGGACCCTACGAGATTATCAAACAGCTGAACATTGATGATATCCAGATGTTCGTAGATTTGACGGAGCTCACACCCGGGAGACACACCATCACCCCGACAATTCTGCTTCCCGACCCACTCATCCGCATTGAGAGTATCCTGCCCCAGCCAACGTTCTCAGCCATGATTCGGCGGGAATTCGAGCCCTAAATTAGTGGCGGAAGTACCGGCGGAAACGCCACAAAAACCATGCCTGGATGGTGCGGTGGTAATGCAGCACGAACCAGGAAAGCCCCAGCAACCCCAGCCCAAGGGTAACAAGGATTCCTAGAGGCAGGCGCAATGCGCGATCCCCTAATAGCACCGCTGCCGCGACGCCAGGGAAACGCGCCAGCAAGGTCCAGATAAACAAACGGCGCAGGGGGATATCCGTAAGCCCTGCCACAAAGCACATGACATCATCAGGCAGCAAAGGCAGCGCAAAGACCAGCAAAATCAGCAGGATGCCCCACCGGTGAACCAAACGATCCCAGCTCTCCAATAATGCCGCGCCTGTAAACCGCTCAGCCAGGCGCCGCCCAAACACCCGGCTCAGCCCCATTGCCAGCATCGAACCCAGCTGTACGCCCACCACGCTGTAAACGATGCCCCACACCGGACCGAAGAGATAACCATTCAGCGGAGCGAAGATATGTCCCGGAATTGGAGCCAGCAAGACCTGCAAAACGTTCAGACCGATAGATGCCAACGGCGCCCACACTCCCCAGCGTCGAATCGCCGCCTCGACCCAAACGCGGTCTTGATAATGCTCAAGCCAGAGCAAAACTACCGGGACCCAGCGATCCAGAGTCACCAACAGTCCCAGTATGATTATGGCTATCAGCAGCCAAAATCGGGGAGAACGAAAACCCCCGTGAGCCGGGCGGCTAACAGGGGTTGGGCTATTGTTCAGTAACACCGAACCTCCAAAAGGGAAGCG
>JAKJAC010000076.1:277-17948 GCA_022707705.1 Chloroflexota bacterium | reverse complement strand
AGCCATGGCTTTCGAAGCCTGGAAACAGGCACGCGCCGAAAACAATGTTGCCCTCTTCGAGCCACATCTGGAACGGGTTATGGATGTCATCCGCCGCGTTGCTGACGCTCTGGGTTACGAAGAGCACCCTTACGACGCCCTACTGCAGAACTTCGAGCCAGGGATGAGAACTTCCCAGGTCACTCGCCTCTTCGAGGAACTCAAAGCGGGCCTCGTGCCACTGCTCAGGGATATCACCGAACACGGCAAGCCGATTGATGACAGTTTCTTGAGCCGTGACTATGACGTGAACCGGCAATGGGATTTCACCCTCGTCGTCCTGCGCGATATCGGTTATGACTTCAACCGGGGGCGCCAGGATCAGGCGCTGCATCCTTTCACCACCACGTTCGCAACCGATGACGTCAGATTGACCACGCGCCTACTCAGCAACCGTCCCCAGTCAGCAGTCTTCAGCAGCATCCATGAAGGCGGGCACGCGCTCTACGAACAAGGCTCGCCGGCACACTTCGACCGTACAGCCCTTGCGGGCGGCGCGACCATGGCGCTGCACGAATCGCAATCACGCCTCTGGGAGAATATGCTGGGACGTAGCAAAGCCTTCTGGCAGCACTACTTCCCAATCCTCAGGGCCTTCTTCCCAGAACCATTGGCGGATGTGAACCTCGAGCAGTTCTACCGCGCCGTGAACATCGTGCGCCCTGATTTCATCCGCGTTGAAGCCGATGAGGTCACGTACAATATGCACATTTTCGTCCGCTTTGAACTGGAACAAGCGCTACTTTCGGGCGCACTGGCAGTCAAAGATGTGCCCGAAGCATGGAATGCCAAATATCAGGACTATCTGGGCATCACACCCCGCAACGATGCCGAAGGTTGTCTGCAGGATGTTCATTGGTGCAGCGGATTGGTAGGGTATTTCCCCACGTATGCGCTGGGCAACCTGATTGCTGCACAACTCTATCATCGCATGAAGGCAGACCTTCCAGGCGTTGAGGAAGCCTTTGCGCGAGGGGAATTCCTGCCATTGTTGACATGGATGCGCCAACACGTACACAATCACGGCGCAAAATTCACTGCGGCAGAATTGCTGACGCGCGAACTGGGTGAAGAGATCAGCGCGCAACCGCTGCTGGAATACATGCGCAACCGCTACAGCGAAATCTACGAGTTGTGAATCACCGTTTGCGGTCTCGTGCGAAGAATTTTGGGGAGCGGCGCTTTGCGTCGCTCCCCAAAATCGTTTCAAGAGACCTCAGGGGCGAAGCTCACCCCTAAACATGACCATACTCACCTGAAGGCAGCACACACGGCTATTGCCCCCCACTGATGAATGTGCTACAATGGATGGGATTGCAAAATTCGTGCCCGGGAGCCAAAAACAATCCATGAATATCCCCGAAGAAATTCGGTCACTCGAAGCGCAGTTAATTGCCTGGCGACGTGATTTTCATCGCTCACCAGAGCTTGGTCTGGAAGAAACGCGCACCGCTCAAATCGCGGCGCAAACCCTGCGCGAGCTGGGCTACGAGGTGCATGAGGGTATCGCCCGCACCGGCATCGTTGGATTGCTGCGCAATGGCGCGGGACCTATCATCATGGTCCGCGCCGACATGGATGCGCTGCCGATTCAGGAAGAAAATTCCGTGGAATATGCCTCACAGCGACCCGGGGTGATGCACGCCTGCGGGCACGATGGGCATGTTGCCATCCTGCTCGGAATTGCAACGGCGATGTCACAGCAGCGCGAGCGCTGGCAGGGTACACTGATGCTCGTCTTCCAACCCGGTGAAGAAGGATTGAACGGCGCAGAGATTATGATTCAGGAGGGCGTTCTGGAACGTTTCAAACCCGACCGCGCTCTGGCACTCCATCTCTGGAATGATCGCCCCGTAGGCACCGTCGATGCTACCGCTGGTCCGGTGATGGCAGCAGCGGAGGCCTGGGAGGCTACCATCACCGGTAAGGGCGGACACGCCGCACAACCGGCAGAAACGGTTGATCCCATTGTTGCTGCCGCAATGACGGTACTCGCACTGCAAACGATCGTCAGTCGCAATGTGCCCGCTACCGATGCCGCAGTTGTCACCATCGGCGTGATTCAAGCAGGTGAAGCCTTCAATGTCATTCCCGATCAAGCGCGACTGCGAGGGACGGTGCGGACCTACCGCCCGCAGGTGCGAGAAACCGTTTTACGGCGACTCGATGAAATCATCCGAGGCACGGCAGAGATGTTAGGCGCCAGTGTCGCCATGAAACAATACCCTCTCACACCTGCGTTGGTCAACGATGCGGCAACCGCGCAAGTGGTCCAGAAATGCATTGTCAAGGTTTTAGGCGAGGAAGGCTTGAGCACGGGCTTGCAAGTAATGGGCAGCGAGGATTTCGCCTTCTTCCTACAGCAAGTTCCCGGTTGCTTCTTCTTCGTAGGCTCCGGAAAGCCCGGTGCGCCACGACTCCAACATCACAATCCCCACTTCGATATTGACGAAAGCGCGCTGACCATCGGCGCGGCGGTCATGTTCGAGGCACTGCAGCAGCTGCTGCCGCGACACGGAGATTAAGATGCCCCAGCGTGGTCCGCTCCAGTGGATAGATGGCGAGGGGTGGCTGATTCTCTCCGGCGGAGGCGATTGGCGCAAGGGAGAAACAGATGCCATTGACGCGCACATCCTCAGCATAGCCAATCTTGATCGCCCAATGGTCGTCTTGCTCTCTGAGGACGACCAAGAAAGCGGACACAGCATTCTCGAACACTATGCTGCCCTGGGTGGACCTGGCGGCGAGATTTTGACGCTTGGCGGCGCGCAGCGGCAGGCGCTAAACAAACCCCGCTTCTTATCTCTGATTGCCGAAGCCGGCATCCTCTATCTTGGCGGCGCCGAGCCCTGGATTCTAGCACGCAGTCTTCAGAACACACTTGCGCTAGCGCAAATCCTAAAGGGTTATGGAACGTTGCAGGGATTGCTCATCGTCGGCGCAGATGGCGGCGCCGCAGCGCTCGGCGCCTGGATTGCCAAACCCGGTCCCGAAATCGTCGCGGCCCCGGGATTGGGACTTGTGCGCACCGCTATTATCGCCCCACATTTTGCCAACACCCGGGAAGATTCGACCTTACGCTCACAATTGCAGCTGCATCCCAGCTTTGTTGGACTAGGTATCCCGTGCGGGGCAGCTCTAGCACTCGGTCCGCAGGGGCAGGTGGAGACATGGGGACAGGGAGAAATCACAGCAGTCATCCACGAGGGCGCCGACGATTGAGTCAAATAGGGCTTCTGTCAAGGAGGCGTTCGCCTCAGTGGGTTTTACAGGTATTGGGCTGGCGTCATTGATTTGCAAGACAGAAATTAGCGCAGAGATACAGAACTGTTAAGGGCATCTGGAGAGCATCACCGGAAACACCCTCGCCGATGCCCGTACGCCCCTGGTCTTTTGCGTGAGATCGTGCTCGAAGAGGAGGTAGAATGGGTATCAATTCAAGGACTGTTGTTGTACGGATAGGCGGCGAAGCCGGCGAAGGCACCGTCACCCTGGGAGAGGTATTCACCCGTATAGCGGCACGCGACGGATTGGAAGTCTACACCTTCCGTACCTACCCCGCAGAAATCAAAGGCGGGCAAGTGCTGTTTCAAACCCGACTCGGCATTGAGCGGGTGCTCAGCGAGGGGGATGCCGCCGATGTGCTGGTCGCCATGAACCTGAAAGGCTGGGAAGAGAATCTCAACGATTTCCACTCACAGGGCGTCTTGATTTACGACCCTGATGCAGTCCCCAATCCAGAGACACGCGGACGCCAGGCTTATCCCATTCCTGTGACCAAGATTTCTAAGGGCTTCGACTTTGTGCGTGGCAAGAACCTGGTCATGGTCGGCGCGCTCACCTGGATCTTCCGCCTTAGGCTTGAGACTGCCCGCGCCGTCGTGCAAAAGAGCATGGGGCGTCATGCAGAGGTCCTGGCAAAAAACCTACAAGCTCTCGAAGAAGGCTTCAGTTACGCCCAGGAGCACTTCCCCGAAACCTTCTCCTACACGCTGCCACTGCCTGAGAAACCTGCAGAACGGCTGCTGCTTTCAGGGGCAGAAGCCATGGCACTAGGGGCACTGGAAGCCGGTTGCCGCTTCTTTGCAGGCTATCCCATTACCCCGGCAACAACGGTTATGGAAACGATGGCACGCTACCTGCCCACCTTTGGCGGCACGCTCGTGCAGGCAGAGGATGAGATTGCGTCCATCAACATGGCCATCGGCGCCTCCTATGGAGGGATGAAGGCAATGACCGCTACCTCAGGCCCAGGATTGTCTTTGATGATCGAGGGCTTGAGCATGGCGAGCATGGCTGAAATCCCTGTGGTGGTCGTCAACGTACAACGCGCTTCACCCTCCACCGGTATGCCTACCAAGACGTCGCAGGGGGATCTCTTTTTGTCCCTTTATGGGGGTCATGGCGATGGTCCACGTTTCGTCCTGGCGCCTGACTCAGTCAAAGACTGTTATTACCAAATGATCAACGCCTTTAGCCTGGCTGAGCATTTCCAGACACCGGTGATTGTCCTCTCTGATCAGGCTATGGCTTCGCGGGTCGAGACCATCCCCTATCCAGAAACCATCTGCGGGGTGTGGAGCGAATGCCTTGAGCGCATCCTCCCCACACCGGAAGAGCTGGCGCAAGACTACCGCCGATATCGAGTCACAGAGAATGGGCTCTCGCCGATGGCAATTCCGGGCATGCCCGGCGGCATGTACATGGCAGAGAGCCTCGAACACAATGAGTATGGACATCCAGCACAATCACCGGAAAACCACAAGGTAATGATGCAAAAGCGCGCCCGCATTGTTGAGACCGCGCGTAAGCACCTCGTCAACTGGGATTCTTCGGTGCGGCGCTGGGGTGTCGCCAACGCCAAATTCGGCATCATGGGTTGGGGTAGCACCCGCGGCGCCGTTCGCGAAGCCATGGAGCGCCTGGCAGCAGAGGGTGTGGAAATCGAAGCACTCTACCCGCACACCATGCTTCCCATGCCCGATCAAGCCGTCTCTGAATTCCTGCGCGGGAAGAAAGCGATTCTGGTTCCCGAACTCAACTTCACCTCGCAATTTGCCCGTGTGATTGAGCACCGCTATTACAAACAGCTCGATGCTCGCGACATTCACATCCACATGCTGGCGAAAGAGGAAGGCGTGCCCTTCAAAATCGAGGAAATCTACCAGGCAGCACGCAATATGATTCAGGTCGAAGGAGGTCGCTGATGGCACGCAAACCCAATGACTACAAAAGCAATGTCAAGCCCATCTGGTGCCCTGGTTGCGGCGACTACGCCGTCCATGTCGCGTTGATGCGCGCCTTCGCCGAGCTCGATTTAGCGCAGGAGAATATCATTGTCGCCTCCGGCATCGGTTGTTCGAGCCGCATGCCAGGTTTCCTTTCCACCTACGGCTTCCATGGTATCCATGGACGGGTCCTCCCGCTGGCGACAGGCATCAAACTGAGCCAACCAGATAAAACTGTGATTGCTGTCGGCGGCGATGGCGATGGACTGAGCATCGGAGGGGGGCACTTCCCCCATGCCGCCCGTCGCAATATCGAGATTGCCTACATCATGATGGACAACAGCATCTACGGCATGACCAAAGGGCAGGCATCGCCCACTTCCCCTGAAGGCACCAAACAAGCCGCATCACCCTATGGCACCGTCGAGGCGCCGCTCAATCCCATCCTGCTGGCATTGGCATACAACACTTCCTTCGTAGCCCGCGCCTTTTCCGGTGAGCTGAAAGAAATGGTAGATATCTTCAAAATAGCACTGCAACATCCCGGTTTCGCCTTTGTGCAGGTGCTTTCCCCTTGCGTCTCTTTCGCCAACACCTACGACTTGTTCCGTGAGATTACCGCCCCGCTGCCTGAGAACCATGATGTCACGGACATCACCGCCGCGATGCAACTCGCGCAGAGCCAGGCCCCGTTGTATCGGGGCATCTTCCATCATTCGGTCCGACCAGGATACTCACTACAGACGACAGAAATACAACAACGCGCCCCCAAAGTCACCATGGCGGAGCTCATGGAACGCTACGAGCGTTAGCGTAACCTCGCTGAGGGAAGAGACAGGAGCAGGCTTGAATCTGCCTGCTCCTGTCTTCACCATAGCAGAAAAGCCAATCTTTCAAAGCAAGAGCATGTCCAACCTACGTCTCATCGCTACAGATATTGATGGCACCCTGGCAAACAATCAGGGCGAGCTGGCGCCGGAAACCATCGCGGTGTTGCGGGCGCTCCTGCGACGCGACATACCCGTCACCCTGGTTACTGGATTGAATCCCTGGCCTGTAAGGCGTTATCTGGCGCAGATTAACCGGGGGCAGCACTTTCCAGAGCTGCGCGCCATCACCCTTAACGGAATCTTCCTCCTGGAAGGCGAAGAGCTCCATGAAGGCTGCTTCACGGCGCCAGAGATAATTCGCGAGGCCATCGCTGTGATGCTGAAGTCACAGCATGTCCCGCTGGTATTCGGGGAGGATGGCATTACCCGCTTTTTCCCCCTATCAGAAGGCATGGCAACCGTCGAGGCGCTGATTGCCGCGCGCCCTTACCAGCCCTTCGAAGCTGTCGCTACCGTGGAGGCACTCTTCACCGTGCGTCCAGCGCTGGTCTCCATGACCGGCACTGCCGAAGAGGCGGCGGAGCTTTATCCACGTCTGGAAACCGCGGTAGGCGCGCGTGCCTATGTGGTGTACCAACCTGGAATGCAACGCAGTTGGGTGGAGGTGAATCACCGCGAGGCGCGGAAAGATGTCGCCCTGCTGGCACTCGCTGCGCGACTCAATGTCACGCCGGAAGAGATTCTCTACTTTGGCGACAGCCTCAATGACCTGCCAGTCTTTGAGGTCGTGTCCCACGCGGTAGCCGTTGAAAACGCCCGTCCCGAAGTCAAAGCCCGCGCCTGGCGCATAGCCCCATCGAATGACGCAGCGGGGGTCGCGCGATTCCTCTCCGAGCTGTTTGAGAACGGAGAGAGTGATGACCAACCCGAAGGCTCGTGATGCAACCTTCGCAACCACAGCTCTTTGAGCCTTGAATGTGAACCGATGACAGATTTTCCGCGCGTTGTATCCTTCAACAGCGGCATCTCAATGGTGGTGACCGACCTTCACGGGAACTGGCGCCTTTACGAGCGCTACCGCGAGCTGTTCCTGGCGCTATACCAGCAGGGCTTGGCGCAACGCCTCGTCTTCACCGGAGACCTGCTGCACCATATGGGACCGGAAGAAGAAGATCGCTCTCTCGATATCGTCCTCAATCTGATGGCGCTCCAGAATCAACTGCCCAACGCAATTTTCGTGCTATTGGGCAATCACGAATTGCCCCACCTTTACCACATTCCACTCTCAAAAGGCGATTATGTCTTCACCCCACGTTTCGAATCGGCACTAGGCTCCCAGCGCCAACTGGTCATGGCGTGGCTAGAGGGTCTGCCCTTCTATGCACGGACACAAGCTGGCGTGGCGCTGTGTCACGCGGGCGCCTTCCCCGGAACAACAGACAGCGATGTGCTCATGGACCTGCTATTTTGGTCGCACCGCGCGCTGCTGGAGGAAGTCGCACTGCAACTGCCTGAGGATGCGCGTCCTGCCCTGCGTGAGGAATTAGGGCGCATTTTGGGCGTCCCTTATCCTACCCTTGCTCGAACGTATCTCGCCGTTACCAGCGCTGAAGACCCTCGTTATGATGATTTTCTTCTCGGACAGATTGCCACCAGCAGCTCGCGCTTTGATGATCTCTGGGCGGCTTTCTTCACGCGGAATGAGCGCGAGTATGGAGAGGAACGCTACGGCGCAATGCTGACGGCGCTGCTGGCGCGACTCTCGCAAGGCTATACCTCACAGCGCGTCCTTGTGACGGGACACCTGACGTGCCGCAACGGTTACCGCATCGTGGCGGATGACCGGCAACTACGGCTTGCCAGCGGCATCCATGCCGAACCACTGAGCTCCTGCCGCTACCTGCTCTTCGATGCAGGTCGCCCCATAACGCGGGCGAGCGAGCTGCTACCAGGATTGGGCGATATCTTCGAGCAACTATAAACCGGCTATCTGAGGTAGATAGCCGGTTTGTGCACGACCTGGCATCAGGCTGTGTGGGGTTGAATCAAATCCCACTTGTTGCCATATATATCCATGAAAACCACCACCCAACCGTAAGGCTCGTTGCGCGGTTCTTCAAGGAATCGCACGCCGTGTGCGCGCATAGTCTCGTAATCATCCCAGAAATCGCCGGTCTCCAAAAACAGGAAAACACGACCGCCGGTTTGGTCTCCCACATGGGCATATTGCTCAGGTGAGGCTGCTTGAGCCAGCAACAACGCAGCGCTTGGCGCTCCCGCCGGAGCCACGCGCACCCAACGCTTACCATCCCCCAAAAGGGTATCTTCAAGAACGGTAAAGCGGAGCGCCTCAGTGAAGAAGGCGAGCGCTTCATCATAATCGCGCACCAAAAACGTCAGCGAAGCAATCGAATGCGCCATGGATAGCCCCTGTGCGGAAGCGTCACCCTAATATGCTCGACCAAAGATGGCTACTTCGCTGGCTTCGCGACCGGTGAAGACACAGGGTCCAGAGCCACCCGGTTGTTCAAGCGGGATACAGCGAATCGTTGCCTTAGTCTCCTCTTTAATGCGAGCCTCATCCTCCCGGGAACCTGCCCACCGGGCGCGGGCAAAACCTGTCTCCACCACCTGTTTGAGCTCGTCATAGGAACACACATCATGGATGTGGCTATCGCGGAAATCCAACGCCTTTTGGTAAATCGCTTGTTGGATTATCGTCAGCAAAGCAGGAATGGTAGTCTCCAGCCCCCCCAGAGCAAGCAGCGTCTTCCCCTCGCGTCCGGGTTGGTCACGCCGGGCTGCCATCACCGTGCCGTTAGCCACGTCACGTGGACCCAATTCCAGGCGCAGCGGCACCCCACGCATCTCCCAATCGTTGAACTTCCAACCGGCAGAGAAGGTGTCGCGGTCATCCAGGTGAACACGGCAGACATTCTGTAAGCGCTGGCGCAACGTGCGCGCTGCCTCTAAGACGGCCGCGCGTTCCTCATCTTTGCGCCAGATGGGCACAATGACCACCTGAATCGGCGCCAGGCGCGGGGGCAGCACCAATCCCTGATCATCGCCATGTGTCATCACAACCGCACCCACCATGCGGGTGCTCAAGCCCCAAGATGTGGTCCACACCAATTGCTGAACATTGTTCTCGTCCAGGAATTTGATATCGAAAGCCCGGGCAAAGTTCTGCCCCAGGAAATGACTCGTTCCGGATTGCAGCGCTTTGCCATCCTTCATCATCGCCTCGATGGTATAGCTGGTCACCGCACCGGCAAATTTCTCACTTTCGCTCTTGCGTCCGGGCAGCACCGGGATTGCGGCTTCGTTGACGGCAAAATCTGTATACACGCCGAGCATGCGCAGCGTCTCTTCGACTGCCTCTTCTTGAGTCGCATGGGCGGTGTGCCCTTCCTGCCAGAGGAATTCAGCAGTACGGAGGAACAGGCGCGTCCGCAGTTCCCAACGCACCACATTCGCCCACTGATTAATCAACAAGGGCAAATCACGGTAGGATTGCACCCACTTGGCGTACATATAGCCAATAATCGTCTCCGAAGTAGGGCGCACTACCAGAGGCTCAGCCAGCTCCTCACCCCCACCATGAGTGACCACTGCCAGCTCCGGCGAGAATCCTTCCACATGCTCAGCTTCCTTTTCCAGGAAGCTCATTGGGATGAACAGCGGGAAATAGGCATTGACGTGCCCGGTCGCCTTGAAACGGCGGTCCAACTCGTCACGAATACGCTCCCAAAGCGTATACCCATAAGGCTTGATGACCATGCAGCCCCGCACGGGGGAATAATCGGCCAAATCGGCTTTCTGCACAATCTCGTTATACCATTTAGAAAAATCCTCATTCTGTGGCGTCAGGAAATCAGCCATCATGCACCTCATTGCAACGGAATGCGCCCATTATACGCGAAGCTGAGGTTTAGAAAAGCAAAGGGAATTCAGCAGTGGATGAGCCGCCCGAAGTCGATGCCCGTAGCATCCCATTCAATCAGGCGAAAGGGATAGACATTGACAACATCGGTGGCAGCATAGCGGGTTTGCCAGACTTGCGGACCATAAATATGCTTGTGCCCGTGCAACAGTAGCCGTGGGTGAAAACGCCGCATCAGACCGAGAAAAGCTTTGAAACCAAGGTGAGCTGCATCAGGACCATCATGGATGCCTGCGGCAGGAGCATGGGTGATCAGAATATCCAGGTAGCGCCCAAAGCGTGCCCGATTCCAAAGTAACCGCAACGCCAATGCGACCACACGCACACGCATCTCCTGTTGGGAGTATTGATAGGGTGCATTGGGGTGATAGCGTAGACAACCTTCCAACCCGGCAACGAGCAAGCCAGTATTCCTCAGACGCACAGTGCCGCGGTCCAGGTTTCGCAGACCGCCGGGATCCGCAACCGCACTCTCCTCATGGATATCGTGATTGCCATGCACATAGAAGGCATGTGGGGGGTCGAGATTGGTAACCAGAAATTCCAGATAAGGATACGGTAAATCACCGCAGCTCAAAAGCACGTCAATGCTGCCCACCAGGTTCTTGACCCGCGGCTGATACAGGATTCGCGCCACTGTATCACTGACTGCCAGAATCCGCAACGGCCGGGAACCTGGAAAGACGGGCTGAGACTTCACATTATGTCCCTGCTGCTCAAGGAGCCTGCGGTCCAAAGCGGCGGTAGTTCACTGCCAGTTTATCCATAATCGCCTGTTCCAGGTCTATTCCCGTCAGATATGCCAGTTGGAGCAGGTAGAGCGCCACATCGGCTAATTCTTCTGCCAGAGCTTCGGGACGCGCCGCCTCACCCCATTGGTAGTGTTCCAGTACTTCTGCGGCTTCCAGCGCAAGCGAAATCGCGATATTGCGTGGTTTTTGAGCTAAAGGGCTATCTTCACGGTACCACCCCATCGCGCCGACAAAGGTATTCATTTCAGCAGTCAAGTCTTTGATATCCATGGTCACCTCAAGCCAATAGTATACGGCAGAACTCCGCTCAGGCAAAGAAACGCCCCCGAAAGCCAGGGCTTCGGGGGCGTTGAAGCTACGCGATTAGCCGTTCCAGCGGCGCAGCATCTCGACCAGCAAGCGCACGCCATAGCCCGTACCACCTTTGGGAATATAAGGACGGTCCTCATCCGCAAGACCCTGTGCAGCCATATCAATGTGCGCCCACGGCACACCCTCTGGGACGAATTTACTCAAGAAGAAGCCGGCAGTCATTGAGCCACCCATCCGGCTGCCAACATGACGCACATCCGCCACGTCAGTCTTGAGCTGCTCGCCATATTCCTCAAAGAGAGGCATGGGCCATACCCGGTCGTAGGTTGCGTCGCCGGCAGCCCGCAAGCGCGTGATGAGTCCCTCGTCGCCCATCACTGCCGCCGCTGGCAATCCCAAAGCGACTGCTTGCGCGCCGGTCAATGTAGCGATATCCACAATCGCTTGCGGCTCAAATTGCGCCGCATAGGTGAGCGTGTCAATCAGAATCATGCGGCCCTCAGCATCGGTGCTGTGGATTTCCACCGTGAGACCCTTGAGCGACTTCACCACATCACCGGGCTTGCTCGCCCAGGCATCCGGCATGTTCTCGGTGAGCGGCGCCAAAGCGACAATGTGCAATGGCAGGCCCAGCTGCGCCGCAGCGCCAATAGCGCCGATGACGGCAGCAGCGCCGCCCATATCATCCTTCATCTTCCACATATCTTGCGAAGGCTTCAGAGAAATACCACCGGAATCAAAGGTGATGCCTTTACCCACCAATACCACCGTGGGCAAATCATCGCACCCGGCATTGTGTTCCAAAATCACCATCTTTGCCGGCTCGCCGCCACCCTGGTTCACCGCAAGGAACGCGCCCATGCCCAGAGCTTCCATCTCCGGTTTTTCCATAATGCGGCATTGCAAGCCCACCACGCCCGCCATGACCTGTGCTGTCTCCGCAATCCTTGAAGGCGTGGCAATATTCGCCGGGCGGTTGACAAGATTTCGCGCCAGGCAAGTGGCTTCCGCAATAATCTGACCAGATTGCGCCCCTGCCTTGATGGCATCCAATTTCGCCGGGTCATGCTCTACCAACACCAGTATCTCTAGGTTAGGGCGGACATCTTCCAATTGCGTTTTGAGCTCATGGTAGCGGTAAAGCCCCAGAATCGTCCCCTCGACGACAGCTTGCGCGGCGGCTTCGACTTCGATGCTACCAATACCCGCGCCGTGAATGGGGGTGTGCAGCTGCGTCACACCCAAATCACGGGCTTTGCGCGCCACAGTTGCTGCAGCCTGACGAATACCCTCGACAGTGAATTTCTCTGCCTTGCCCAATCCAACCAACAGCACCCGCCGGGCAGGAAATCCCGCCGTAGGATAGAGGACCGCAACTTCATTGCGCTTGCCTCGAAAATCGCCCGCAGTCACTAATGCGCGAATCGCGCCCCCAAGAGCTGCATCCACCGCACCGGTCGCACCAACCGGTTCAGTCACGCCCTCGAAGAGATTGACGACGAGCGCCTGCGTCTCTTGCTCTTGGATTTTACCCACGATGGTTTGTATTTGCATGATATGCTCCTGAAAGTCGTCTCAAAAACGATCTACGGGCAAAGCCGCTCTGCGTGCAGCCGAGCTATTATAGATTTCTGGAAAAGCCTTTACCAATCTTTGGGCGTGAATCTGCAATTGCTCCCGCAGGAATTCGCCAGTAGCAGGGTTTTCCGGGAACGTAATAACCAGGAATTCGAAGACCGTGTTGATTTCCGAATTCTCGGTCTCGTGAGCCAGCTGATAGGCATCCTCCAGGTCAGCTACTGCCCTGGCTGCGGCAACCACCTCATGGCGCGCCGCTTCTTGCGCCTGTCGCAATACGACCGGATCCCCAGATGAGTTTAACACCACTGGATCAAGGCGCCCACGCATACGTTCCAGCACCCGCGCATGAACCGTTTCCGCATGCGCCATCTCGCGCCAAAATTGCGCCACTTCGTCAAAGGGCGCGAAACGCTGCGCCAGCACCAGGTACATCGCTTCAGCGGCGTTTTCAGCGGTGATGGTAAGCGTGAAAAGTTGATTTACGGTATCGGCGCCAGTCATGATTCTCCCCATCCCCAATCATAAAACGGTCAGAAAAACATCCCAAGTGACAAGCATCCTGTAATCTCTGCCGACTGACCCACCAGGCCCGAACCATGCCGCAGCCCAAAGTGGAGATGGCGTTGCTCAAGTTGCCAATGCACATAGCAGAGTACATGGTCGCAATACAATATCTTGGAACCATAATTATTATAACACAATTTCGATATTATTCCACAAGCTAAGGGTATAGGACAAATTATTGGGGAGTTCAAAGGCCACTGAGTGAGACAATAATAGGTTCAGACACTTTGGTGCGCCAAAGGAGCTCAGAGGAAGGTTTTTTGTGATTTTCGTGAACG
The DNA here is from genome assembly GCA_022707705.1 of Chloroflexota bacterium. Lineage (GTDB taxonomy): Bacteria > Chloroflexota > Anaerolineae > B4-G1 > SLSP01 > JAAZNO01. The sequence goes on along the minus strand of JAKJAC010000076.1, from coordinate 4,421 downwards.
GGGCTGCGCCCCGTTCACGAAAATCACACCCGCAGAAAGAAGATGCAGAGAGTTGATCGCTGACGAAAGCTGTTTACAAGATAGCGATCTTATTTTCTCCAATATTCTGTCGTATACCCACAAACTAAGGGTTTGAGACTGTTAAGGACTTCATCACAATACGCGAATCTCTGGCGAAACCCCATCCAAAATCACAGCTTTGGTCGCTTTTCTGCAGGTGTGATTTTCGCAGACAGGGCTTTAACGCCCACAAAGATCACAAAAAAAACCTGCCTTTGCACCTCTTGGACAGGCCAAAGTGTCTTAACGCATTGTCTCACCAAGCCAACCGCGGTTGAGTACAGCTGCTTGAACCTCCCAATGATTCATCCTATTGAGTGATTTGGTGTGGTGGGACCAGCCCCACCACACCAAATCACTTTTTTTCTGTGGCCTTTAGGGGTGCCTGAGATTTTCACCTCCGTTTTGAAACGCATCCCGGTCCGCCGAATCAAAACCAAGGCAGGCATTTTCGTGTTATAATGATCGTTTGCAACCAGGAAAGGCGGCAAGTCATGAAGAATGAACTATTGATCGTGCGTGGCGCACGTGAGCACAACCTGAAAAACATCACGGTGGAGATTCCAAAAAATAACCTGGTAGTCATCACCGGGTTATCTGGCTCTGGAAAATCCTCGCTGGCTTTTGACACCATTTTCGCCGAGGGACAGCGTCGCTATATCGAGTCGCTGAGCGCCTATGCCCGTCAATTCCTCGGTCAGATGAGCAAACCAGATGTAGAATCCATCGAGGGTCTCAGCCCGGCCATCGCAATTGACCAGAAAGGCGTCTCGCACAACCCCCGTTCCACAGTAGGCACGGTTACAGAAATCTACGATTACCTGCGCCTGCTCTACGCCCGCATTGGCATTCCGCATTGCCCGCAATGTGGGCGCGCCGTCACCCGTCAAAGCGCCCAGGAGATTGTAGATACCATTCTGGGAATGTCCGCAAACACACGTCTGCAGGTATTGGCGCCTCTGGTGCGAGGGCGCAAAGGGCATCACCGCCCAACCTTCGATGAGGTCCGGAAGCTCGGATTTGTGCGCGTGCGCGTCGATGGCACCGTCTATGACCTCGATGAGGTTCCTGAGCTCGACCGCTACAAAATCCATGACATAGAAGCCATCGTAGATCGCCTTGTCGTTCCAGACCCTGAAGAGGACCCTGAACAAGCTTATCGCGATTTCGTCAGCCGCGTTACTGATTCCGTCGAAACCTCGCTACGGCTGGGGGATGGTGTGATGATTGTAGACGTGGTACGATCCCCCGACCCCGAAACACAACCGACCGGCGATAACCTCTACTCCGAGAATCTGGCGTGTCCCATATGTGGGATAAGTCTGCCGGAAATCGAGCCGCGCACATTCTCGTTCAACAGCCCACATGGCGCTTGCGCCGCCTGCCAGGGCTTGGGTTACAAACTCGAACTTGACCCGGCGCTAATCGTCCCCAACCCTGACCGGTCACTGCAAGATGGCGCCATTGCCTTCGGTGTGGCAGAGGATCAGGAAAGCTATACCTATAAACAGATTCAGAGTGTCAGCCGGCATTATCAGATTGACCTGAACAAACCCTGGCGCGAACTGCCGGAGTCCCAACGCAATGTCATCCTCTACGGCTCGGGAACAGAAGCCATCGCCGTGCGCTACGAAAGCGCGAACGGCGTGTGGGAAGGACGCCGGGCGTACGAGGGCATCGTACCCAATCTGCAACGACGGTATGATGAAACTACTTCCGATTACATCCGTGCCAAGATTGAAGAAGTGATGAGCCGTACCCCCTGCAAGGAATGCAATGGGACGCGCCTGCACGAGGTTGCGCGCGCAGTGACCGTGGCTGAAAAGCCCATCCATGAAATCTCTGCATGGCCCGTGCAGCGGCTTCAGAGTTGGGTCAGCCAGCTGCTAGAACCAGGGACGCTTAGCCGTAAGGAAGCAACCATTGCCGAGCGAGCGCTCCATGAGATTTACAACCGCATCACCTTTCTCGTGAACGTCGGTCTGGATTATCTCAGCCTTAGCCGCTCTGCCAGCACCCTCTCCGGAGGGGAAGCGCAACGCATTCGGCTGGCAACCCAGGTAGGCTCACGTCTCACCGGGGTGCTCTATGTGCTAGATGAGCCAAGCATCGGCTTGCACCAACGCGACACAGCGCGTCTGATTCACACACTCAAAGAAATGCGAGATCTGGGCAATACCGTGCTGGTGGTAGAGCATGACGATGAGACGATTCGCGCGGCTGATTGGGTCGTGGACCTGGGACCGGGCGCGGGCGAACATGGTGGGGAAGTCATTGTTGCAGGTCCCCTCGAGACGATTCTGGCGCATCCCACCTCCCAGACCGGCGCCTATCTCTCGGGTCGCAAATGTGTCCCCGTGCCGGCGCAGCGACGCCAGGGCAACGGCAAGGCATTGGAGATTCGCGGCGCGCGAGCTAACAATCTAAAAAACATCAACGTGCGTATACCTCTTGGACTTCTCACCTGCGTGACCGGTGTTTCTGGTTCAGGGAAAAGCTCGCTGGTGGTCGAAACCCTGTACCAACGCCTGGCGCAAATCATCAACGGTTCACGGGAACCTGCTGGAGAGCTGGATGAGATTACCGGCGTAGAGTACATAGATAGAATCATCAACATTGACCAAAGCCCCATCGGACGAACGCCGCGCTCCAACCCTGCCACTTACGTGGACCTCTTCGGTCCGATTCGAGAGCTCTTTGCCACCCTACCGGAATCAAAGATCCGTGGCTATAAAGCCGGGCGCTTTTCCTTTAACGTCAAGGGCGGGCGGTGTGAAGCCTGTCAGGGGCAAGGAACTCTGCGCATCGAGATGCAATTCCTCCCCGAAGTCTATGTACCCTGCGATATCTGTCATGGTACCCGGTATAACCGCGAGACGCTTCAGGTGCAGTATAAGGGGCACAATATCGCTGAGGTGCTGGACCTGACGGTAAGCGAAGGTGTGCAATTCTTCGCCGCAATCCCTACCATCGTCAAACGCTTGCAGACGCTCCAGGATGTGGGACTGGGTTACATCCGTCTGGGGCAGGCAGCAACCACGCTCTCAGGCGGCGAAGCCCAGCGGGTTAAACTCTCCAAGGAACTTTCCAAACGCGCGACCGGCAAAACGCTCTACATCCTCGACGAACCGACCGTAGGGCTGCATGCCGCTGACGTGGATCGCTTGATTCAGGTTTTGCAGCGTCTCGCGGACGCTGGCAACACCATTCTGGTCATCGAACACAATCCCGATGTCATCAAAGTGGCAGATTGGCTCATCGATTTGGGACCAGAAGGTGGTGACGCAGGTGGTGAAATCATCGCCGAAGGAACCCCCGAGGAAGTCGCCCGGGTGGAAGCCTCGCACACAGGGACTTACGTGCGCCGTTGGCTGCACGGGGATTGCGCGGGGTAAGTCGCGCATCCCACCTCCAGGACACACGATAGGGGATGGGGCAGAATCGGATCGAGACTACAAACAGTCAGGTGAGTCTACGAGAGCGTTTTGGGATGCGTAAGGCGCGTCCCAAAACGCTCTTTGCAGTGATTGAAGGGGAGATTGCCGCCGCAATAACCGGCGCGGTTACTCCGGCGGCGTTGGCGTCTCGGTCGGCGTAGCTGTCTCGGTTGGCGGTTCCGTGGGGACCGGAGTTTCGGTGGGTGTTGGTTCCGGCGGCGCCGGAGTTACGGTTGCAGTCGGCGTCGGCTCAGGCGACGGGGTTGAGGTGGCAGTCGGCGTCGGAGTCGGAGTCGGAGTCAAAGTCGGTTCCTCCGGGGTGGCAGTCGGTGTTGGTGTGAGAGTTGGCGTTGCTGTGGGCTCCAAAGGCGTCGGAGTTGCAGTCGGCGTCGGTTCCGGTGGCATCGGGGTCGGAGTCGGGGTAGCCTCATCCGGTGGGTACGTCGGCGTGAGTTCAGGCGGCAGCATGGTAGGCGTCCACGTAGGCGGTGGAGGAAACGGTGTGGGCGTCATCACCATAACCGGCGGGAGATAAAGCCCCTGTCCCGCATAAATCATATAACCCGCAAGACAATTAGCGATACGAATCGCTTCGATGGTCGTCCCATAGAAACGCGCCAGACTGAAAAGCGTATTGCCGTGTTGCA
>JAKJAC010000076.1:0-267 GCA_022707705.1 Chloroflexota bacterium | reverse complement strand
AATAGGGTCGGGGGGTTGGAGTACGCACCATCCCCAGCGGCAGATACAATAAATCCCCCGTCTGTACCTCGGTCACACCAAGACAATTTCCCTGCATCAGCAGATAAGCGCTGGAACCAGTCCGTGCGGCTAAAGAAATCAAAGTCTCACCAGGCTGGACAAAATAGGGTACCCAACCTGCGGGAGTGAGGCATTGAGATACCAACGGAGAGCGTGGTGTGGGAGTAGCCATCACGGTTGGAGCAGGCGCTCCCGTCGGCGTAGGTG
>JAKJAC010000075.1 GCA_022707705.1 Chloroflexota bacterium | reverse complement strand
CGCAGCACCAGCCACTCAGGCGTAGATTCGGGCAGCACCACCCATTCACGTCCCCGCGCGCGCACCAGAGAGCCAACGGTATAGGGCATAGAAGTCTCCTAAAGTTTACACTTCCAAAGGCAGGTCTAACAAAAACTGGCTCAAGTCGGCCAACACTTGCGTTGCCGAGGGCGCATCCGGCGCGAACGGCAGCAATTGGCGCTCCCATTCGGCCTGTGCCACAGCCTGCAAATCAGAAGCCAGAAAATCATCAAGACCACTAAAGGTAACTTGCCGGAGCGCACACTTGCGCGCCAGCAAGTCGGGGAGCGCGTCGAGTTCAAGGCAATTGTGACGCAGCAGATACCACAAGTCGTAGTAATCCCGGCAGACGCGGCTTGCGCCCCAGCCACGCGTGTGTAGCCGGGCGCGGCTCTGCAGCAAGGCGCGCAACTTCTCAGCCACAACTTCCACCAGGGCGTAGCAGCGCCAATGAACGTGCAAGGGTGGAGGATAGAGGTGCAGCAAGGCGCGCGTGACCGGCGGCGCCAGGAGCTCTTCATCGTAAGTGATTTCCACCTTTAGCCGGCACAGCGCTTCGCGATGCGTTGGGAAGCGCACCCGCACGGTGAACGCGTCCTGCCCACCCGGATGGGGGTCGCGCAGCTGCAAGCGTTCCACTCCCACCTCAAACGGTCCTTGTTCGAGCAACAGCGTCTGTGTTGCGGCAACGGCGGATTGCATGGCTGCATCCATATCTCCAGGGTGCTGCAGGGCGGTGAAATCCAGATCCTCGGAAAAGCGATAATCGGGGAAATAGAACTTGCGCAGAGCTGTGCCGCCTTTGAGGATCAATGTATCGGCTAAGGCAGGAACCTGCGCCATGCCTGCCAGCAGATAACCCAGGGCATAATCCTTTTCCACTATCCAATGCGCGATGTGCTGCTCACGCGCAGCGGTGCGTAACAAGGATTCAATAGTTGGCATCTAGCTCTCCAAGTGTAGATTCTGGCGCAGTTGCCAGCGCGCCAGCGGTTCGCCGCCCGGCGGTCCGGTGGGATCCAATTGTGAGTAAGCGCGAATGGGATGCGCCTGTAGGGGCGCAAGCACCTGCTCCGGCGCGCCAAGCGTCTCCAAGGCCCATCCCAGGCGCTTGATCAGCGCGCCTACAGCGTAGCGCAGGGCATAGTCCCTTAACTTATCCAGGTCCAGACGGTGCAGCTGCGCTTCCAGCGTTTCCAGGCCAAACTGCAGCGTGCCAAAGACCTGCGGCGTTGCGAATAAGTCCAACACCGTGCGCTCCGGGTCGGTCAGCGTCACGCGATGCCAGCGGCTGACCCAGACTTCCTGGAACCCGAAGAAGTGCCGGGGCTGCACGCAGATGAACTCGAATTCCAGTCCCAACGCGCGCCAGACAGCCCGGCCTCGCGGGCGATATGCTGCCCCCTGTCGCATCTCCGGTGTGACCACAGATGCCGGCGTTGCGGCCTGCACCATCGGCGGAATTTGCGTGGTCAGGCCATGATGCGCCAGCGCCGACCAATGGCTAATCGCGCAGGGCGACACCAGCATGGCCGCAATCGCATAAGGGTGAATCTCGGCATTGAATAGCGGCGCGCGAACGGCATACGCCCCCCGCTTGAGGCGCTCGATCCAGCCGGCTTCAGCCAGCTGGCTCAGCACGCCCCGCAGCCGCTCCGGCGATAGGCCCAACGTTTGCGCCGCTGCCTGCGCCTGTTCCATCGTGAACAGCGGTCCCTCGTCTTCTACCAGCCGGTTGAGCAGCGTCATCCCCTGTGATTGTGCATATCCACTCTCAGCCATTAGCCACTCCTCGCGCAAGATATGTAAAGTATACTACGTTAATATAGAAAAAGCAAACTAACGTAGTTCGTTATACATATCAGTGCGAGCGAAAGAGCCAACAGTGCGGGGTATTGAGATCCCGCAGAAAACTCATCTCACACGCAATTGGCGCACAATGGACCACTAGGTCAGATTCGTGGCTCATGGCTGAGTACGCAAAACCAAAGGCAGGTAGATGGGATAATTATTACGGTTTTGATCACATTCTCCTGAACCAGCCAAAACGCCGATACTACCGGCTTGGCTCCATAGGCCACCTTCATTGCGCGCTCTAACGCTGATATAAACCCTTTGCCCATTGGAGAGTGCGAGACCGGAGCGAGACATTTCAGTTGCCGCCGTGTTCGTCCAGTTGACCACCTCCGCGCCGTCCAGGGTCGTACCAATGGCGTATTGATAGAGCGTGATGGCCGATTCCGGATCGTTGACGCTCCATTCAGCGGAGAGGGCATCAGGTGTGGTTCCTGCACAGCCTATGATAGAAGGCATGGGCGGCGGCGTGGTATCGTTGATGGCGCCGGCGTAGTCGACGGTGAAAGCAGTGATGGAGTTGGGCGCGATTTCAATGCCATCGGTGCCGACAGCATCGGAGACGGTAAGGTGGTACACACCGCGTGGAATGAGCGCTGTGATATCAGAGCTGGAGCGATAGTGATCTGGCTGAGGCCATGACGCATTGTACAACTCTGGATCACTGATCGGAGGAGTGTATTTCTCCACTGCAGCAAGATTGTCCGTGATCACATATCCCCCGATAACGTAGAAACTTGTGCTGCCGACGGCTGGCGCCGCGGTAAAAGCCATACGTGGGAATGATAAGGGCTCAAGCTGCTGCCAACTATTGGCCACAGGATCGTATTCCTCCAAGGTGTCCAGGAGCTCCACCTGCGCACTCAACCCGCCCACAGCATAGATTCTACCATTGCTTGATGTAACAGTAGCCAGGCATCTGCGGCTCGTCGGCATGGTAGCCCGTGTTCTCCAGGTGTCGGTCGCAGGATCATATTCCTCGACCGTACCCATAGAACCTTCGTTGTCAACGCCGTTGTTTCCGCCGATCGCATAGATTCTACCGTTGTGCCCGAGCACAACCCCAAGAGATCCTCGGGCAGTGGGCATAGGGCTACGGGTCTGCCAGGTATCCATAATCGGGTCATAGACTTCGACATTGGAGAGATGATTCCAGTCACCCGTAGTTCCACCGATGACGTAGATCAACCCATTGGGAGCGGTCACTGCGCCAGCATCCTGGCGCGCTGTAGGCATAGGGGAGAGTGTACGCCAGGTATCGGTAGCAGGATCGTACTCCTCAATTGTGTTTAGTCTTACTCCATCTAGGTTGCCACCAATGACAAGAATGCGGCCGTTTGGTGTCACTGCGACTGCTGGATCCACGCGTGCGGTAGGCATCGATTGGCGTGCTCTCCAAGTATTTGACACTGGATCATACTCCTCCATAGTCGCCAAAAAACTCCCACCGTAGCCGCCAACTGTATAGATCCGACCATCTGGTGTCGTTACAGCTTCGAATTGACGACGAGCAGTAGGCATGGGGTTTTGAGAAACCCAGCCTTCTTCATTGGCAAAGGCCAACGAAGGCGCAACCATGGTGTCCATCTCCCGGCTAAACTCCACGTCGAATGTCACCGTCTGGATGCCCACGGGACTTTCAGGTGCGAGCGTTACGGAACGGACGTAGGCAGGTGCATCCGTTGCTGGGGCTGCCAACACTGGCGCATGAAGTACCGTTCCGAGGGTGTAATCGTCGCCGTAGTCGAAGATGCGTGTCTGTATGACGTTGCCTTCGGTGGTCCCCCACCAGTTGTTGCGGGCATCTATGGTTGGGAGAGCCGTGGCAAGGATGAGGTTCTCGACATCATACGTGCCAGTGTTGAACTCGAAATTGTTGCCGGCGATTTTGACCGGTGCGCCAGAGGTGATTCTGACTGCATTTCCACCGATGCCGGTGAAGGTGTTGCTCACAACGGTCGCAGAGCCGATCTCGAGCCCTGTGCCGGTGATGTTGGCGATGAGATTGCCTTTCACTATACCATTGTCTGTCTGGATACCATTACCGCAGCCAACGATGCGGTTGTACCTACGTTAACTCCGCCATTTCGCACAGTAGTGTTTTCTACAAAACCATTGCTCAGACTGACTTCACCATTAGCGATACTATCGGCTACTGTGCCACTGCCGTCAATGAAGATGCCGCCGCCTGCGGCAACATATCGTACAATACTATCGTTGCCCACCACGATGTTCCCATTGATGGTACTGGTAAGAACTTGTGAAGTTTCCGGCAGAGTCAAACCACCACGCAGGATACTGCTATAAACATGGTAACCATATTCCTCAGTAGGTGGTGTGAATTCTTCCACTGTTGCCAAATAGCCCGTATCGTTAGCACCCCCAATGGCATAAACCTTACCATTTGGTGCAACGGCTGCTGCCAGTCCATGGCGTGCAGTAGGCAGTGATGCGCGGACCCTCCAGGTATCCTCTAACGGGTCATATTCCTCTACTGTCGCTACGGTCTCTCCATAAGACAACCCACCAATGACATAAAGTTTGCCGTTGGATGCACCTACAGTCGCCGGTATGTTACGCGCGGTAGGCATAGGGGTACGAGTTATCCAGGCATCGGTTGCCCAGTCGTATTCTTCTATTGTGGCTAGAGTCTCGAAATTGACGCCTCCAACAGCGTAGAGTTTGCCATTTGAGGCGATGGCTGCAGCCAACCCGCTGCGCGCGGTTTGCATTGGGGTATAGGTCGTCCAAGTATCTGTCGCTGGATCATATTCCTCCACCGTCGTCAGATAATCTGTATGAAGTCCTCCGATGGCGTAAATCCTGTTATTAGGCGCTGCCACTGCAGCCAGAAAGCCACGCGCGGTGGGCATAGGTGTGCGTGTTGTCCACGCATCTAAGGTTAGATCATATTCCTCCACTATTGCCGTTGACAACTCAGGATGCCCTCCAATGGCATATAATTTACCATTGGGTGCAGGCGCCAAGCCAAATCCATAATGTACAGTAGACATAGGGGTGCGGACTGTCCAAGTATCTCTCGCCGGATCGTATTCTTCTACCGTCGTGAGAGCACCTGCATTGACACCTCCAATGGCATAGAGCCTGCCATTCGATGCGACCGTTACGGCTAAATATCCGCGTGCGGTTGGCATCGAAGCACGAGTAACCCATCCTCCTATCACACTATCTACTCCACTACCCTGACTAATATGCACATCCCCACCCAGATCGCTATCTCTGACCCACAAGGCTGTATCACCGGCTATACAACCTAGCCCTCCGCCATCTAGCGTCACATACTCCAGGAACGGTGTGGCGTTCGTACAGCCAATCCCCTGCGCAGCGCCCTCAATGTGCACGTGACGTAGCAGATTGCCGCTCTGATACACACCGTCACTCGTGGACTGAGCGTCTGCGCTTGGATCATCAAAAAAGATACGCCCCCAACTCCCGCCCGTATGCGACATAAAACGGATAGGCTGAGGTGCTGTCCCGTCCGCGACAAGCGCACCACCCACGTTCAAGTTGTAGTTCCCATTGAAGTGAACCTCCGTTCCAGCCTGGATGGTAAGCGTGTAACCTGGCGCGATGCCGACATTGCAGTCCAGGATGTAGGTCTTGTCATTTGTCCACACCATATCTTCAGCCACCGTGCCGCAGAAGTGCTCATCGCCGCTGCGTGTGGTGATGGTGAGGGGAATCGTCGCTGTATACGCGCCGTCATTTGCGCTTATGGAGAGAGTGAACGGTATAGCGTGACTGTAACCAGCGCCAGCTGTCACTGTGAAAGTATAGACCGGATTACTCACCCCACTCGCGCTGGAGATCAGATCGCCGTACCCTGCTGTAGCCTGCTCAACCGTCACCAAGGGATCAACCGTAGCCAACTCGCCGGTAATACCCATTGCATCCCACCAGTCATTGCGTAGGGTCACCGCTAGCGTCGCCGTCTCACCTGGTATCGGACGTCCCAGCGGATCGTCGTTGACGCTGGTACCCACCAAGGTGATGATGGGATGCGGGTCTTGCGTCGCGCGCATTGCGTTGACTCGCCCAGTGCCTAATTTTCCCGCATACACAGGGTTCAGCACGTCTAGTGCGTCCGCCGTTTGGAGCAATTGGTTGCGCACCAATGCCGCACTCCAATCAGGGTGTTGGCTGCGCACCAGCGCTGCGACCCCGGACACAAATGGTGCAGCAAGGCTCGTGCCATTTGCTGCTCCCCAGTCGCCGCCAAGGAAGGTGGTCGTAATCGTCTCGCCTGGCGCGCTCAGGTCCACCCAGGTCCCGTAATCGCTGAACGCGGCTTTGCTATCGGCGTTCGTCGTTGCTGCTACCGCCAGCACAGTCTCATATGCCGCTGGGTAGAAGGCCGTGGCAACGTTATCATTGCCAGCGCCTCCCACCACCACGGCATTCTTGACGTTTACTGCGTAGTTGATCGCGTCACGCAAAGCATTCGAATAAGCATAGCCGCCCAACGAGAGATTGATGACAGCTGCACCCTTATCGGCGGCATAACGCACGCCCAGCGCGATATCGGAGTAATTCGAAACACCAGAATCAGCCATCACCCGTACCGGCATGATGCGGCAATTCCAACATACTCCCGCAATGCCCACGCCATCATCTGTCGCCGCTGCCGCGACGCCCGCGACTTGCGTTCCGTGGCCATTTCCGTCGTTGATGTCAGCCGTCCCATGCACAAAGTTCCAGCCACGCACATCATCCACAAAGCCGTTGTTATCATCATCCAGGCCGTTGCCTGGAATCTCGCCAGGGTTGACCCACAACCGATTCACCAAGTCCTGATGGCTAATGTCAATACCGCTATCCACCATAGCAATGACGATGGTCTGAGTGCCTGTGACGATGTCCCAGGCCTCAGGGGCCTGAATCTTGGTCAGGCCCCACTGTTGAGAGAATAACGGGTCATCAGGGATGTTGCTAGCTGGATATGCCAGGTAATCGGGTTCAGCCCACTCAATGGCAGGGTGGGCTGCAAACGCTGCCACAGTATCCTCCACAACACTACCTGGCAACAGATCCAAGCGATAGATACGCGCCAAATCGGCATCGGGCGCACCCAGGGGTTGCCCAGCAAAGAGCTGGCGTGCTGCTCGCACGTGCTGTGCGGTGAGTAGCGTGTCCAGCGTGCCGATCCCGGTGCTCAGCCCACTTCGGCTGTGTCGAACTTCGGCGATACTATCGTGGAACTTCACGATGATACGGTCCGGCGCGATTGCGTATTCGTGTGAGAAAGGAGGTTCTATGATTGACGCAGGCGCCTGCGCGTTGGCTTGTGATATCGCGGGGATAGCCCCCGGTACGAGCAATGTCACCAACAATATAACATTGAGCCATAGAGTCCGTGTTTTCATCAATATCCTCCCTCAATAAAGTCAACTATTCCCAAACACATGTCCATGCTGCGCGTAAATCCTGTCCAGTTTCCTTTTTTGATGCCCAAAAACGGCATGATGCACCTTGCATCCATCAGGTAATTCGTACATCCATGGCCTTCATACTTCCGGTTCTCGATTCGCTAAGGGCGCGAGACAATCGGCAAATGTGCCCGGAAGATAACTCCAAGATAAGCATTAACAACGATTGTGTGTCTTACTACCACTGTTACGCCATCCAGAAGGTTCAGTGTTACCGCCGCTGTTTGCCAGCCCGGAGCTAAGTGCGTGGGGTCAACACCAATAACAGGCCCCTGCATCATAGCGCCGCTGTCGCTGGCAATATCCAGCCAACCAGCATCGTAGCTAAGTTGCCACGTAAGATGAGATGGCGCGCTCAGTTGCACTGGCTGCAACATCGCGGCTGATTCGCCAGGTTCAGCCATAAATGCCATCGTGTTGGGAAGCAGATCAATGGCAGTTACCTCCACAGCCTGTAGCGCCTGATACGGTCCATAGTTGCCAACCTGACTGGAGTCCACCAGTGCTACACCGTGCAGTTTTTGCCAATCAACAGACCCTATCGGACCCGTGGTAATGGAAAAATGTCGGGTCTCACCATCCAGGAGCGGTAGACCCATAATCTCGGTATAGCTGCCAGCACGGACAAAGCGTTGCGTCATACCAGCAGCGCCGCCTTCTTCATACACCAGTGCATGAACGGTCGCATAGTTCTGATAACCTAGTGGTTCTCCACTGCGGTTGGTGACCGTGATATCAAACACCATCCTGTCGCCGTTGCGTCGCATATAGGCTATCATTTCCGCCTGCCGCGGATTAGCTAGGGCATCATCTACCATCCCTTTGTAGACTGTATAGAAATCTTCATTACCATAGCTATATCGATAACCACTATCTACCATGGTTAACGGCAAGCACGCTGAAGCGCCATAGTTGTATGCTGCCCACCACCGTCTGTACCGTATCTCGACGGGATGATCAACATCATACTCGAGAAATACTACAGGCTTATCGGCATAGTCTTCGGCCAGGCGATCGATATTGGGCGCTGCCCTCTGGCAAATTCCACAAGCGGGGCGCAAGAAAGCTTCAAAAACTGCTAGAAATTCGCTTCCCGGGGCCAGCGCTGCGTCTATACCGGTTTGCGCCGCCCCTACCGTGACGGTGATAGGTGTCGCTTTGTAAATAGCCAGCTGGTTATCATAGTACTGTGGAGCCAGTTGAAACGTAGGATCAGCAAACTGCACACGATAGTCAATGCCCGGCCCTTGTCCCAGATCGAAAAACTGGTAGGTACCATTGACAGCGGTTTTGGTTGCAGTCAGTTGACGCCACGAGCTACCTAGAGAACGATAGAGGAAAACATTGATGTTCGCTGCTGGCGTCGTATCGCTTGAGGTGACTGTTCCACTCAAACCACCTCCGGAAATTCCGCAAATCTTCCCGGTCCCGTAGAGATTGGGTATCTGGTTGAGCCAAGTGAACATACCCTCGTTCAGTGATACACAGCAATCGGTATCATAGAAAGCAAAATAGTTAAGTTTGGTCAATGCGGCATACGCGAGAGGAATTGCTCCACTCAGAGAGTTGTTGTTAAAAGCAAGCGTCTGCAAAGCGGGTAGTTGACCGATCTCGGATGGGACCGAGCCGCCCAACTGATTACCCGACAAGTCAAGGACTTGAAGCGCTCCAAGGGTGCCGATCTCTGGTGGAATTAGGCCACTTAATTGATTGTTGCTCAATTGAAGTTTTTCTAGTCCAGCGAGCTGGCCAACAGTTGATGGAATGGATCCTTGCAGCTCATTGCTGGCTAGATTAAGGTTCTTTAGCGCGACGAGTTGACCAATCTCGGGTGGAATGCTGCCGCGCAGGAAATTATCGCTTAGTGATAGCGTCTCCAAACGCTCAAGATTACCAATTTCGGGTGGAATAGAATTGCTGAATCCATACGAAAGGTTCAGCGTATTGTTATTGAGTATCAATTGACTTACTCTTCCAGCCTGGCATGTCACCCCAAACCAGGAACACGGCGTGTTTGTGGTTAACCAACCTGTTTTGTTGGTCCACCAATAGTAGCCAGTAGCATCGGAAAGCGTTACCAATGCTTCACACTCAATTTGGGGAATCTCGGTTACATTGGCGCAGCTAAAAGTAGCCGCCGCCTCTGTCGGGCGCCCCAGTCCTGGAAGAAACAGAGCCAACAGCAGCACTACATTGAGCCACATCGTGCGTTTCTTCATCCTGTAGCCTCCTCCTGTTAGAGTTGAGGGTTCCCAAACACATACCCATGCTGCGTGCATATCCCCGTCCACGTTTCCTGCCGGTAGCTGAATCTGATTACGGTATAGCCCGCATCCATCAGGCAATCCGTAATCTGCACATCTCTCGTCTTCACATCCGGTTGGTCGTGATCCGGACCATCAATGTAAATCGCTACCCGCGCCTCGGTATAGAGGAAGTCCGGGCGGGTTTGGCACGCATCCACAATCACTTGAGCCGCATCGGGCAGGCGCAGGTTGTGTTCTTCCAGGAATGCCAACCAGGCACGCTCCAGGTCGCTCTCGCACAACACCTGAAGGCGGCGCAGGTGCTCGGCGCGGCTCTCCCCTGTGGGGCTGGTCCGTACAGTAGCCTCCCTCAGCGCTAGCAGAATGTCGCGGATGGCGTGCCGGTCGAGCAGGGCATGATCCGGCTGATTGATGTAGCTCATCAGGCAGTCGTAACAGGCTGCCTCGCAATCCTCTTTTGCGCCGGGCGCACGGTGCAGGTCCGCGCCCGTATCCGGATCGAAGTGACACAAGGTCAGCGCCTCGCGCGCGATGGCGGAAAGGGCTTCCGGATCCTCCACCAGTTGCCGCAGCACTCCGGCGCCGCCTTCTGCGGATTCGTAGAGAAGCAAAATGTGGCGTTGGTCGCTATCGGGCAATGGCTCAGCAGCCAGCTCGTTATCCTCGAGCTGGTAGTGCACCTGGATGGCGTTTTTGAGCGCCGGTTGCAGCGAAGCCATCACCTCTGGCGCCAGACGTTCGATCGGTTCCAGCAACAGGCAGTTGCGCCGGTCTTCCACAAAGGGAATCACCCGTTCGGTTCGCACGCTAAGCGGGTCTTCGGGGTCAGTCTCCGCCGCATCCTTGTTGGTGGCCCAATAGCCATTCTCCACATCCAGGATGAAGCCGTATTCTTCCTCATTCTTGCGACGCCGCCAGCCCAGGTTGATGCGCCACAGCGTCGCTGCATCGCCATACGTCAGCCGCATGATGACCCGGTGAGAAGCTGAGGGGGTGACGGGCCTGTCCTGAGCGCAGCCGAAGGAGTGACCGGGCCTCTCTGTCGCCCTGTCACCTTGTCCCCCTGTCGCTACATCTGCTGTCACACATCCCGCCCGCTCGCCCCGCTCCGCAAAGCGCACACCGGTCTTGATATCGTAGCCCATGCGCGTGCGCTCTTCCTCGTCGCTGTTGATGCGGTCACGGCGTTTGGTGACTACATTCTGCATGCGGAACAGGCTCGTGAGTGGCCAGCTCAGGGCGCGGTCACAGTAGACACAACGCTCTGGACCCGGGTCATCGCCCTCCAGAGGGTGCAGATAGCCGCAATGGGGGCAGAACTTGGCGCGCGTGGTCAGCACTTCCTCGCCATCCACAGGTAGAATCACCTTGTTGATCACATAGCGCGAGCCTTCATGGTAGACGATACTGCGCGGACCAAACTCGGAGATCGCCAGGAAGCGCGGGCGGGAGAGGAACTCGTCGCGCTCTTGGCTGCCGCGACGCTGTGCGCGGCCCGGAATGTAGGCAGATAGTGGCAGGCGCGGGAAGTTGTAGCCGGGCAGGAAACCCTCGCTGGCAAAGTAGCGATAGCTGTAGAAGTCGGATTGTGTCACCCGCTGCCGGTCCTCGCCCGTCAGCAGCTCCATCTGCGCCTCGGCCTCTGCCCGCAGGCGTTTGGCAAGCTGCTTATCTTTGGGGCTGCGCGAGACATCTTGAATGATGCCGTGCTGCACGGCGCGCTGCTGCCAGGCCGCGCGATACAGGGAGCGCCAGCGGTTGCACGCCGCATTGAAATCCACCTCCACGCGGTCGAGCGTCTGTTGTAGCCAATCCTCGTGGTACCAATCCGCCCGCTGCAGGTCCGTTTCCAGCGTGGCGAAAATACGGCTCAGCCGTTGAGCCGTTCGCTGCCGGGCGTGGGTATCCTGGAGTTGCTGCCGCACGTTAGGCAACAGCGTCAGCGGCGGCGCGCTGCCCACCAGCGCGAGATCGAGCAAATCCTTGAGGGATTGCCCCAATGGAAGCCCCGTCTCCGCTAGCCACACGGCATGGACGTGCGCGCGCACCAGGTCCTCGTTGGCCAGCTCCAGGCGCGGCGGCGTCACCGCCCCGGCCACCATTCGCCCAGGGCGTCTGAAGAAATACTGGTCGTGCGGGCTGCCAGAGGTGCAATAGGTGAAGACCAATGCCGGTTGCCCACTGCGTCCCGCGCGCCCGCTGCGCTGCGCATAATTCGCCGGCGTAGGCGGCACATTGCGCAGGTTCACTGCATTGAGTTGGGAGATATCCACGCCCAACTCCATCGTCGGCGAGCAGTACAATACCGGCAAATCGGCATTGCGGAAGCGTTCCTCACGCTTGAGCCGTTCATCGTTGGGCACCTGCGCTGTGTGCTCGCGGGCCTCAATCCCTTGCAGTCCGGCGGCCACCTCACGATAGAATTCGATGAAGAAATCGTTGATCCGCCCGCCCTCACTGGATTGCCGCGGTGAGCGGATGGGATCATAATACGGCTTGGTCCCATCACCAGCACACCAGAGTAACGCCGAAGCCGGTACCTGGTAGCCCGGCGCACCGGGATCCTGTTTGTCTTCTTCCACCATCTGGGTGAGTCCAGCCACTTGCAGGCTGTGCAGCAAGTCCCGGATGAGCTGTTCGGTGTCCGCCTGGCTCAGCTTCTCACCATAAGCCGGGAACGTCCCCTGACGGCGCAGGGTCATACCAAACCCGCCGCGCGGCGAAAGATACACGTTGCCGCCGTAGTCTTTAGGGCGCTGGGCGCGTGGGAAGACGATCCGGGCATGCTCCAGCGTCTCATGCTCATCAATGGCCCACGGTTCGAGCAAATGCTGGCTGCTCAGCTGCTTGATGCGCTCCTGCTGCGAGGGGTCAAGATAATCCACCTTGAGCGCGAGCTCGCGGCGCAGATAATCTAGCAACGTCTTGGTCACCTGGTAGCGCTGCTCAGGCGTTGCCCCAGCCAGTGCAGGGTGGAGCCCTGCCCATTCCTCTTCCGCGGCGCAGAGCTCCTCCAACGATGGGTAGTGAATTTCCAGCAAGCCGCATTGTTCCAGGTTGGGGGCAGTCACGCGCCAGCCCCGGCGCAGGTCGCGGTAGAGACGATACGCCAGTACCTCACGCAATGCGCGGTTGGTATCATCCTTCGCCTTGTATTTGACCTCCGGATTCACCGCATAATACTCTAAGGGCAAATTCAGAGCCGCGAACACCTGCGCTGCCAGCCGCTCGTGGGATAGACCCGCTGGTCCAGCGGCGACCACCGCGCGGTACAACGCCGCCCGTAATAATCCCACCTCCACAAAGTCATTGAAATGCCCGGCTTGTAGCGAGGCATCCTGGCGGTTATCGGTGAAGCTCAGCAGCTTGCGCGCCTTGCGCTCGAGGGTTTCATCACGCCGCAGCGTGCGCAACGCCGAGAGGCTCAAGATGGTGGTCGCCGTGCTTCGCCCTTCTGAGGAGAGCTCCGCCAGTTTACCGAAATCCGAACGTTCGCGTCCGCCATAAGCCACATCGCAATGCAAGCAGAAGCGGAAGGGCGCCGGGAGAAAATGCCCCGTCACGCCTTGCGCCGCCATTTCACCGGCGGGATTCACGGTCACCAATGTAGGCAAGCGGCGCCGCAGGTGTCCCTTGACCTTGAAGCTGCCATCGGCCTGCGCATCCAGCCAATCCTCCGGCAGGCGCGCGACCACACCGTCCAGGTCCTCGGGCCAGGGCGCCGCCGGGTTGAAGTATAGGAAGCCGCTTTCGCTATCGTCTTCTCCGCTCTGGTCGCCCAAGTCGCGGGGGACATAGCGGGTTTTGCCACTCTCCGGATCAGTTTGCTGCCGCACCACATAATAGGGCTGCCCGCACTCCCGGCAGAAAGCCAGAGGCAGGAGCACCCGGTCCCGGTTGCCCGGCACATACTGCTGGCCCCGGGTGGTGATATAGCGGCTTTCGGGCGCTTCAAGCGAAGCATAGACGGTATCGCCCCGGCTGATAAACTGGTGCAACCGGAAGGCAAAGGCTGGAAAACCGTTCTCAGGGTTTGTGGCCCCATACCCGCCCAGGAGCGTGGCGGCGATGGCCGTCGCGCAGCGCTCTTCCGGTTGCCCGGTGAGCGCCGCCAAATCCCGGGCAGCGCCCTCCGCGCCGGTGATGCTGCGGGGTTGCGCGCGACGCAGCCGCCCGCTCTCCGGCTCCGTCGTCAAGCCAAAAGTGGTCTCAATCCAGCTTGCCAACGGCTGCTGTACAAAGGCGGCGAAATCCGTGGGCGTGGCGGCGGTGAGGTCGCTGAGCTGTGCGGTTAATGCCGCCCGAGAATCGGGATCATGGTAATCACGCTCCGGGGTGACGCGACGCAGCGTCTCCCCGATCACGCGCTCCGGTTTCACCGTTGCACCGAACAGGCGACTGGCCACCTCGGCGATGGCTTGCTGTTGTTCGACGAAGGTGCCGCCTGCAGCCAGCGTCGCGGAAGTGCCCACGCACTGCAGACGCGGATTCTCACAGACATCGCGCACCCGGCGCACCAGGAGCGCCACATCCGCGCCCTGGCGTCCGCGATAGGTGTGCAGCTCATCCAGCACCAGGAAACTCAAGCCCCGCAGCGCAGCGACAATGTTGCGCTCGTGCGGGCGGGTTAGCAACAGCTCCAGCATCACATAGTTGGTCAGCAGAATGTCCGGCGGGTCAGTGATGATGGCTTGCTTCTCGGCTTCGGATTCCTGCCCGGTGTAGCGCTGGAAGGTCACCGGTGGCTGCCCCTGGGGGAAACCCTGCCCCAGGAACTTCTCCAGCTCGTTCAACTGGCTGTTGGCGAGCGCATTCATGGGATAGACGATCACCGCCCGAATGCCCTTGCCGCTGCCGCGCCGCAGCACCGCATCCACAATGGGAATGATATACGCCAGGCTCTTGCCAGAACCCGTGCCGGTGGTCAGCACATAATTGTCGCCGGTTTGCGCTGCCTGGATGGCTTCCAGTTGGTGCCGGTGAAGATTGAGGGGCAAAGACAGTTTGCCGGGATTCTTGATCTGGAAGATCTCGCGGCACAGAGGATGCAATGTACCCGCATTCACCAGCGCCTCGATCCGCGCGCCCGGCGCAAAGGCGGGATTGAGTTGGATCAGAGGTTCAGGCCATAGCAGACCGGCTTCGAGTTCCTCAGTGACGGTGGCAGCAATACGGGGGTCGCTGATATGGATGAAGCTCTGAATGTAAGCGGCATAGTCCGCGATCAAGCGTTGGCGTAGCGCAAAGACATCCATGTGTGGCTCCTTGGTACGGATGCTTAACAAAAACCCCGCCAAGCGTAGTTGACACCGGCGGGGTTGCATATTACACTACTTTCATCAGGGCGGTGTCGCGCCTTGAAAGCTTTCCCTCGGGGAAAGCCTGCCCCGCGATCTCGCACGTTGCGGGGCTTTTTGTTGCCTACCAAACGCCTTCAGTTTAGCATAAATTGAAGAATCGGACAATCCGCAAGCAGTGTGTCATGTTGACGATAACCTGCTCTTGTTCCTCTGTCGCTGGCGATACGCGATGAGCGGATTTGGGGCATTGACGCCAGAGTTCCCGCAAGCGGTCCAGCGCCGCGATCGAGACCCCACGCTCATATTCCACCACCACTTGCCGTTTGAAAGCTTCGCTGTAACGCCGATAGATTTCTTTGTCTTTCATGTCTCCTCCTGATGTGAAGTTTAATGGATTTACTGTCAACTCTTATCAGGACGAGACAGGCTCTCCGGTCATCGGTCATCCGTCATTCATCATTCATCAAAAGGCTTCACGCGGCAGCGTGCACTGCTTGCTATTCTGCCGTTATTCCGCCGATAAAGCGCTTACAAAGCGCCGATATTCCGCCGATAACCGGTAACGCCGCGATTTGCGCGCAGGGTCGGCTATCTCTAGCCAGCTCTCCGCGACCCACCCGGCGGTCAAGTCGCGGGCGGCGCGGGGCGAAAGGCCTAACGCGGCGGCAACGTCGTTGTTGGTGAGCGTCTCCTGGTGGGTGAACAGCCCCAAGACGATGCGCGCGCGGCGGTCTAGCTGGCGCAGTGCGGAAGGCTCCGGCGCGCGAGGCTCAGCAGCCTGCGCCTGCACTTCTACTGCCACGCGCCGGAAGATGGCAGCCATACTGCGGAGAAAATACACCAGCCAGCCGGTGAGGTCGGCTTCAGCACGGCCCTCGTAGGTATTGTGGTGCGGATGCGTCTGCAAGGCGCCGTAGTAAGCGTCTAAATCCTGCGCGTAGATTTCCTCCAGGCTGGTGAAGCGTCCCAAATCGTAGCCGCGCCGGTAGAGGAGCAGTGTGGCAAGCGCGCGGGCCGTGCGCCCATTGCCATCATAGAAAGGGTGGATGGTGACAAATTGATAATGCGCCAGCCCGGCGACAACCGGTGTGGGTAGTACCTCACCTTCTGCCCGGGAAATCCAGGCAACAAGATCGCGCATCAGGCCCGGCACATCGGCAGATTCGGGAGGTAGATACACCAGCGCGCCGGTAGATGCCTCGCGGATGACGTTCTGACCATCGCGGTAGGGCGTGGCTTTGGCGCACGGGCCGCGTTCGATGAGCGCGTGCAGGCGGCGGATGAGGTCTTCGGTCACGGGCGTTTGCCGTTCAGCCCAGGTTTCCACCTGTTGCAGGGCGCGATAGGTGTTCTGCACCTCGCGTACATCGCGCTCGCGACCCGGAAAGCGTCGCCCTTCAAGCACCGCCTCTTCGGCTTCCGCCAGCGTCAGACGATTGCCCTCGATGCGGGTGGTGTAGTGTGTCGAACGCACCCGCGCCTGGCGGCGCAACTCCTCGGCGAGCTGCGGCGGCAGCACTGTAAGGCGCACCGTCTGTCGCGCGGCTTCGATATCCATCAAATCCTGCACCATCTCCAGCGTAAACGTGTAGCGGAAATTCATGCGCTCACTTCCCCCTGCTTACAGCGCTCATGCTTGATACAACCGCCGCTGGAGTTCGGTCAACGTCTGGCGCAGCGCCGCCAGCGCTGTATCGTAGACCGGGCACAGCTCCCCCACCTTCTCGCTCACCTGTGCCGGGTCGCTGATGCCCGTGTTGAGTCGCCAGCGCGCCCACAGGTCTTCCGGCTTGGGGAAGGCTGCCAGCTCCTGCGTGCTATTACTGATTTCCGCTGCGGCGGCGCAATCGTCGCGGCATACGTCCCAGGCGAATGCAGCGCTGTGGGACGTTTTTTCTGCACGTCTTCAGTATAGGTATATCCACAAAGTTGTCAAAAATCAGTGCGGCAGAAATGGTGAACCTTCAAACCATCCGTTGCCGCTTGCAGTGTACTGGCAATCTACGATTCCCCCTACCCTGCCACCTGTAACCCGATTGTAACCTCCCCTGCGTCTGCTGCGTGCTACAATCCAGATATAGAACATGTGGTCTATATCGTTGGAGGTTGCCGTGTCTATTGCCTTGCCGCGCATCGCCTGCGTGCGCGCGCCCCACCTGCCCGTGCAGCTGGAACGCCAGCGCCACCCGGAGCTCGCGGAGCATCCCTTGCTCATCAGCGGCCGTCCCTGGGAGCCGCACATCATCCTGGATGCCGATGACCTGGCGCGGGATGCCGGTGTCGTACCCGGCTTGCGCGTGAGCCAGGCCACGCGGCTTTGCCCCAGCGCCGTCGTGATCCCCGCGGATGAGGCGGCTTATCAGGCGCTCCATACGCTGCTCGCCGAGGCGCTCTTGAGTGTCACCGACCGGCTGGAGACCGTGGACTGGGGCAACTTCCGGTTAGCAGTAGGAGATCTCGGGCGCACCTATGCCACCCCCGTAGCCCTGGGACAGGCGCTCAGCGCGGCGCTGGCTGTGCTGCCCGGCTGTGACGTGCGCGTAGGTCTGGCGGATCAGCGCTTCACCGCCGAACGCGCGGCTTCCGCCGCCGCGCCGGGTAGCTGGATCGCCGTGGCTCCGGGTGAGGAACGCCGCTTTCTGGCTGCATTTCCCATCAGCGTGCTACCCCTGGAGCCGGAGACGGCGCGCCGCCTGCGGCTGCTAGGGTTGGACACCCTGGGGGCGCTAGCCCGAGTACCCCGTCGCGCCCTGGTCGCGCAATTCGATGCGACGCTCGGCTTCTGCCACGACCTGGCGACGGGGAACGATCCCCGCCCGGTGCAGCCCGATGCGCTGCCTCCCGTGCTTGAAGCGCAGCGGGAGTGCGAGCCCCCTTTGCGCGATCGAGATGCCGTGCAGATGGTGCTTGCCCGACAGGTCGCGCGCCTGGCAGAGACCCTGCAACACCGGGGTTACCAGGCGCAAGGCTTGCAGCTGCAGCTCGTGGATGAAGATGGTGCACCCCATACCGGCATGGCGCGCGCCTCACCCGGCAGGTGGAGCGCGTGCTGGAGAGCCTGACGCCCGCTGGGGGTGTGGTGACCTTGCACTTGCGGCTCTATCCCTTGCGTCCAGCGTATCTCGGCGCGCAGCAGCTGGCGCTCTTTGCCGAAGCCCGCAGCCAACTCCCCGCCCGCTTGCTCGAAGCCCTGCGGCGCTTGCGGCAGCGCTTCGGCGACCTGATCATCACGGTGGCGGCACTCCTGGCACCTCCCGGTC
>JAKJAC010000074.1 GCA_022707705.1 Chloroflexota bacterium | reverse complement strand
GGAAGTGCCTGAGATGATGGCTTTTGGGATTGAGGAGCTGCCCGAAGCTACGCCTGCTCCTGCGATCCCGCCCGAAACGGTGGATTCCCCTTTGCCGTCAGAGCCCGAACCAGAGCCATGGGTCCCCTTCTGGGCGACTGCGTTGCTCGGCATAAGCACACTTGGATTGGGTTATCTCACCTGGCGACTCTCCCGCCGCCAGTGAGAAAGGTAACACAGGTCTTCGCGGCGCGGTAAATCCGCGTCGCGAAGACCTATAAGCCTAGAAGTCTTGACACATCCTCTGAATGCGGTACGATAACCCTGCCATGCAAACACATAACCTGCCTAAAATCGAGCCACATACGGTATCTCAGACGCTGGAATTGAATTTCTGCCCTCGCTGTGGGCATAGTCTGGAAGATGCCTTTGCCTTTGGGCGGGTGCGACGGGTTTGCCCTTCCTGCGGATTGGTAGTTTTCCGCGAACACAAGGTAGCGGCAGCAGTATTGGTGGAAGATGATGCCGGGCGTGTGCTGCTGGTGCGACGCGCCTGGAATCCCAAGCAAGGCTATTGGAGCCTGCCTGCCGGTTTTGTGGATGAGGACGAATCGCCTCCGGAGGCGGCTATCCGTGAGTGCCAGGAAGAGACGGGACTGACATTTGAGCGACCGGAGTTGTTCACTGCTGTCTATGGACGTGAACACGCGCACGGCGCAGATATTGTGCTGGTCTATCGCGGCTTCATCAGCGGTGGAATCCTGGCGCCTGCGGATGATGCTGCGGAAGTTGCGTTTTTTCCGTTGAATGCCCTTCCACCATTGGCTTTCCGGGCGACAGAGACTGCCTTGGCGCGTTTGCAGCAGATGCGGATGGGCAGGTTATGAAGCGTTTCAAATGGCTGTTCTGGATCGCTCCGTTGGCGATTCTGTTGCTTCTTTTGCCGGTGACTGTGCCGAGCCTTTCCGAGGCTTTCGCCACGCCGACGCCCACTGCCACACTCACGCCTACGCCGACGGCAACCGCAACGGCTACTCCGACTGCCACAGCGACGCCCACCCCAACACCCACTCAGACACCCACGCCCACTGCCACACCTACCATTACGCCTACACCTGAACCTACAGCCACTCCCACCATCACACCTTCACCGACGCCCACGTATCCACCACCGCCGGAAGAATTGCAGGTACCGATTCTGATGTACCATTATGTTTCTGATCTTCCCCCTGATGCTGATAGCATTCGCCGGGGGTTGACTGTGGAACCGGCGCTGTTTGAGGCGCAACTGCAATACCTGCAGCAGCAGGGTTATACCACTGTATTCCTGCGCGACCTTGTCGAAACACTCAGTACCGGCAAACCGCTACCAGATAAGCCTATCGTCCTCACTTTCGACGACGGTTACCTGGATGCCTATACCACCGCATTCCCGCTGCTCAAACAATATGGCTTCGTGGGCGAGTTCTTTGTGCTTTCCACGCCCGCGCATTTCGAAGCGCCCGCATATATGACCTGGGCGCAGATGCAGGAGATGGCAGAAGGTGGCATGTCCATTCAGGCGCATGGGCGCGATCATTACGATTTGCGAAATCGCGATGTAGATTTCCTCGTCTATCAGATTCTAGGAATCAAAGAAGCGATAGAAGCACACACAGAGCAACCGTCATTGTTCTTCTGTTACCCCTCGGGGCGTTACGACAATCTGGTCCTTAAAGTCGTGGAATCTGCCGGTTACTGGGGCGGCGTGACGACCGAGTGGGGGATCACACAACGTCTGGATAACCGCTACACGTGGCCTCGCTTGCGCGTGCACGGTACATGGTCGCTGGAGCGGTTCATCAAACTGTTAGAGGATTTCAAGCAAGCTGGGCAGTGACCCAGGCAAGCCCAAAGCTTCCTTTTTCCGGCGCACCCTAACGGCGATGCCAACGTTTCTGTGATGCGATTTTTCACAAAGAGGCAGAGAGATCATGTCCGAATCCGAGCTTGATCAATGGTTTCCTCGTTCAAAGATAGATGCCACATCCCCCCTGGGGGTGATTATCTCTGGCAGCCTCAGTCAAGGGCTTGAGGCCAAACTCGCTCCCGATCGCCTCATCGAGGGCCTGGCAGTAGGGCGTTATGTGGTGGTGCGAGGGCAAACCGAGCGCCGCTTTTTCGGGATGATCACCGACGTGGCTCTGGAAACCCAACACCCCGAAGTGGAGCAATTCCCGCCCGCAGAACCAGATGGGTTCCTGGCGCGCGCCTACCGGGGAACACTGACCTCTGGGCGCATCCATATTACCCCGATGCTGGTGCTGGAAAGTGGCGAAGTTCGCCCCGCAAAGACGGTTCCTTCGCACTTCACCCAGGTCTTTGATGCCAGTCCGGAAGAGGTTGCCGAAATCTTTGGGAATGCCGATGAAGCCGGGCGCTTCTACATCGGCGAGCCCTTGGAGATGCCCGATACTCGAATTGCCCTAGACCTCAAGCGTTTCGTTGAGCGTTCCAGTGGCATTTTTGGCAAGAGTGGCACAGGCAAGACCTTCCTCACCCGCATGGTGCTCGCCGGCATTATCCAAGAGCGCGCTGCAGTCAACCTGATCTTTGACATGCACAACGAATATGGCTGGAAAAGTCAGGACGAGTCCCGGCAAGATGTGAAGGGCTTGCGCCAGCTCTTCTACGATGGGCGCGTGAGCGTTTTTACACTCGACCCTGAGTCCTCACGGCGCCGGGGCAGCAAGGTGGATTTCACCGTGCGCATCGGCTATGAGCAATTGGAGCCTGAGGACTTAGAGATGCTGGCGCCGCTATTTGGCTTTACCGATGTGCAGAGCAACGCGTTGTACATGCTCCGGCGCCGGTTGGGGGTCGCCTGGGTGCGGAGGTTGCTGGATGAGGAGCCTGATGAGGGCGTGCGCGCCCTCACGGAGGAAGGCAAACTCCATGAAGGCACGCTGGGCGCCATTCAGCGGAAGCTGGCGCAGCTGCACCGTTTCGGTTTTCTGGGTGATCGCGCTGATGATGACCCCATCGGGCGGATTCTGGATTACATCAACAGCGGCAAGAGTGTGGTGTTGGAATTTGGGCGTTACGGCAATGCACTGGAAGCCTACATTCTGGTGGCGAACTACATCACCCGGCGCATTCACCAGGCTTATGTGACGCGCAAAGAGGCTTATCTCGGGGGTCAAGGGCAGGAACCGCGTCCCTTGGTGATTACCATCGAGGAGGCGCACAAATTCCTCGATCCCTCGATTGCCCGGCATACCATCTTCGGGACCATCGCTCGTGAGATGCGCAAGTACAACGTCACATTGTTGGTGGTAGACCAGCGTCCCAGCGGCATTGACCAGGAAGTCATGAGTCAGATCGGCACACGGGTCACCGCATTGCTGGATGAGGAAAACGACATTCGTGCCGTGTTCACGGGCGTGGCAGGCTCGGCGGCGCTGCGCGAGGTACTGGCGCGTCTGGAGACGAAGCAGCAAGCGCTAATTCTGGGTCATGCTGTGCCGATGCCGGTGGTCATCCGCACGCGCGATTACCGTGACCTGTATGGCGAGATTCAGGGACACGCGGTTGATGCCGCCGATATCACTTCGGTGTTATACCCTTAAAAATTCTCTCGACGCAAAGACGCGGAACCGCAACGCAGAACTGCGGCCTTGAGTGAGTTCACGTTTCTGAGCTTCATTGCGGTGTAAAGGTGGGGGTTTTGGAACACGATGTTTTTGCGACTCATCAACGTCTGACGGCGTTTCCTCCTGCGAAGCTGGTCTACATCATCATTCGCCGCTTGCGGGAACAGGGGTTACGCCCGACGGTGTTGTGGATATGGGATAAACTTGTCCTCCTGGCACAGGGCGTTTCTCCCAGGTCATTGAGCCAGATTCAGCCATTGCTCTTTGTGGGTGGACAACACCGGCACAGAGGGTTACCCAGAATGCGCGCCTGGGGCATCGCCGCCGTGGTCAATATGCGCGCCGAAGCGGACGATGCCGCGCGCGGTTTGGCTCCGGAGCACTATCTCTGGTTGCCGACCGTGGATGACGCCGTGCCATCCTTGGAAGAACTGCAACGCGGCGTGGATTTCATCGCGACGCAGATTGCGGCGGGACGGGGAGTCTACATCCATTGCGCGGCGGGGGTGGGACGCGCGCCATTGATGGCAGCGGCGTATCTCGTCTCTACTGGGATGGCACCTGATGCAGCGTGGACTACGATTCGCAAGCAACGTGTCTTCGTGCGCCCTACGCCGCCACAAATCTCCGCTTTGGAGCAGGTGGCACAGAGCTATTCGGCGAGCGTTGTCTGAGATTGACTTTTTCAAGACGCAGAACCTTCAAGGAGCAATTATGCATATCGTCAGGCAGGGCCTTTTGTGTGTCGTGTTGCTAACGTTACTGGTGGGCTGTGAAATTGTGACCCCTGAGCCTGCGGTGGAGGAAGACGCTGCGATCGAAGTGCTGTTTGCGCAATCGACCACGGGCAGCACCGGGCTGGATTTGATGTTGGCGCAGGCGATTGATAGTACAACCAGCACGATAGACATTGCTGCGTACGATCTGAATATCAGCACCGTGGTAGATGCTTTGGTGCGTGCGCATCAGCGCGGCGTAACCGTTCGCCTGGTTGTCGAGGGTGATTATCAGGAACGGGATGGTCCCACCGAATTGCAGAGGGTCGGTGCGCCGGTCGTGATTGAACGCCGTGATCCTTATATGCACAACAAATTCATGGTTCTAGATGATCGCACAGTGTGGACTGGGTCCTGGAACTACGCCTACAACGAAACCTACCGCAATGACAACAATGTGGTCATCATCAATTCCAGTGCAGTGGCAGAGAATTACAGCGCTGAGTTTGAGGAGATGTTCACTCGGCAGCTGTTTGGTGCGGGTTCTCCCGCAGACACGCCCCATCCTCAGGTGCAGATTGGAGAGGTGGAGGTGCAGGTCTACTTTTCACCTGAGGACAATCCCCAACGGCAGATTGTGGACGTCCTCAAATCAGCACAATCCAGCATCTATTTCATGGCTTTCAACTTGACGGACAACGATATTTCTGATGCTCTTTTGCGCAAGCAACGAGAAGGGCTGGTGGTGCGTGGTGTAATGGAAACTGAGCAAAGCACCTCTACGGGCAGCGATTTTGACGCATTGCAAGCGGGTGGCGTGGATGTAGTCCTGGATGGAAACGACTACCGCATGCACCACAAAGTCTTCATCGTGGATGAAGCCGTTGTCATCACCGGTTCGTACAATTTCACCCGTAGCGCAGCGCAATCCAATGACGAAAATGTGTTGATTATCACCAGCCCTGAGATTGCTGCGCGCTATCTGGAAGAGTTCTCGCGTGTTTATCAGCAGGCACAGGAGGCACAATGAACGAGTCAAATACCTGGAAATGGGTCGGTATTATCAGCATGATGCTGCTTGTGAGCGTGCTTTGTTGTTTGTTGGGATTGTGCTGGGGCAGTATGATGGGCTTTCTGGTCGGGCAAAGCCTGTCAGAGCCATCGTATAGCTGGCCCCAAGATGAATACGAAATGCCATATGGGGAAGAGCCGTATTTCCCGGAAGAATCCTGGCGTCCCTGGTTGGGCGTCTATTTCCAGATGACTTCCGAGGGGGCGTTGATAACCAATGTGGTTTTGGATAGTCCAGCGGAGCGGGCGGGGCTGCAAGTTGATGACGTAATTGTCGAGTTCGACGGACAGCAAGTGACGGAAGAGCAGCCCCTGGATATAATCGTAGGGGAGTATTATCCTGGCGATGCAGTCACACTGATTGCCTTGCGCGATGGAAGTGAACGTGAATTCGATGTGACCTTGGGGGTGTTCCCAGGCTCGGAATTGCTGCCGGATCCGGAATACTTCGAGGTGCCCCCTTTTGATGAAGGATGAGCGGTTCCGCTGACTGGATGTCGTTCGAGTTGGGAACAAAAGCAACCCGATCGAAGCTCAGAGGGCATTTCATGACTGGGGGCACAATTTCCACTGTCCTTAAAGCGCGAAAGATAATGGATTTTTCGGCGCCGCGCGGCGTCAAAAAACACCCTCTAGGAATCACAGCTCCAGCCGCCTCGTCGCGACGAGTGGAAGAGTGCTGAGCGGTGTCAATTCGCGGCTCAATTTGCTCTCGATAAGGTGCGTCATTCGGACCCACATGCGATTGAATCATGTTTCAATTGGATGATGAGCAGATCGGCGTGGGGAGAAGTAACCACCGACCAGCGTTTCATAGTGTCGAGCCAATAGACCCCTGTACGCAACCACAAAGTGGTACCGGTCGGGACATCGCTGAAGCGGTGGCGTTGTACTAAAATATCTCCCGACTGGAGTGCATCAACAGAGACTCCTAGACCATCTGCCACGGCCAGAGTCGAACCTTCGGCAGTCAACAAATGGCCCATGATGGAAAGCGGACGCTGCGTGGATGCGGTAACACGCCACCATGTCTCGACATCCAACCCCGCGGTGTCTTGACAAGCCATTGCACCCTCAAAAGTAAGCGGTCCATCCAGCAAAACCGGTGGCAGTTGATAAGGAGCTGCGGGGTTAAGGGCTTCGGCTTCGGAGAGCGTGATAATCTGTTGTGCAGGTGGCAAGTGCGTAGGAGATGTTTGCTCATACAACACAAAAGCGGGATAGGCTTCGGTATAGAGGCGCATATTCAGTGAAAGCCGCAGACTAGATAGACGCCGCGCGACAAATGGATCGGTCGGGCTGGGCGGGTTGGCAAACAGGGCTGGAAAAACGGGTGGTTGTTCCGGTACAATCGCGTTATGTAAGCCATAGCCACCAGGTTGTTCTCCACCCGTGGGATAAAGCCAGGTATTCGTGCAATCGTAGGTAACCTGGCGTAAGTCGGTTTGTTCAAATCCCCAGGCAACAAGGTCCGGGCTAAGTGGTGCTACAGGGACAGCACATTGGGCAAACCAGGCCAACTGTGATGGGGCGATGTCGTAAACGAGGAATGAATAAGCCAGGGTTTCAATCGGTTCTATCTGGCTAAACCAACCATAGTCTTGAGGATAATAGCGCGACCCGGTCAGACTGATGATGTACTGTCCAGGACGAGGGTGGAAAGGCGCTCGTATCGGCAGGGGCATAGTCGTCTCTATTCCATATAGCTCTGGTGAAATGTTGTACAGATATCCTAACTGTGCTGACGGTTCAGGATGCGATACGAGGTATCGGCTCAGGGCTTTGTAACCTTGTCCCCAATCCAGATTGGAATCAATCAAATAGCGCGCGCCGTTTTTTGGGCCACCGACGAGTTCATTGAAATATGCGATCTCATAGGGGAAGATGGACACTAGCACGCCCAGAGACCAGGCACCGAGGGCGTAAATGAGCCAACGGCGCCAGGGCTGAACACGCAATCCCCACGCCCATTGTCCAACACCGCCGCCGATGATCAGGTAGAGGAACGGATGGATCGGTAACATGTGTCGGTAACCAATGTTCAAACCGTTTGTAATAGCCAGGATGGTGTAAAAAGCCGGAAATAGCCCCAGTGTCAATGTCCGCAACCAAGAAAAGGGGCGCCTGAGCAGTGTTGCCAGACCCAAAGCCAGGCTGAGCAGTAATGGCAATGGATTTTTGATCATAAAGGCGAGTGGGAAATACCACCACCAATGCCCCCCCTTGAGTCTTTCTAGCGCAAATGCCAGATGGCCCCCGGCAGCAGTCAGCAGGTAACTCAAAGTGCCCCAGTAAGATGGCGCAGGCAATGAAATGGTTAGCCCTTGTACTGGTCCCCAGGTGAAAAGATGGCCCGCCCACAAGACCAAGAGACTGATAATCCCCATGCCAAGACCATGAAGCAGCCGTTGCCATCCAGCGCCATGCTGACGCACTAAGGTGCTGAGTACCAGTAGGCCAACGATAGCCATCCAAAACAAACCCGAAACTTTGGCAAGCAAGGTCAAACCGAGCAAAAAACCAATCCCCCATACTTGCCGTCCACGTGGATGTTCTGTCCAACGCCATACCAGATAAAGCGTCGCCGTTCCGCATACTATAGTACCGACATCCGTCGTCGCTAACCGTCCATGCGCGAGCAGCAAGGGATCAAACACTAGCGCAACGAGCGCCAATAAAGCCGCTCTTTTCCCCCACAGCTCCCGGCTCCAGCGAGAAATCAGCGCCCCCAACAGCACTGTTAGCCACATTATGGGCATGCGTGCGGTAAGTTCTGTGCGCTCGACCGGTTGCATATATTCCTGGAACGCTCTGAAATAGCTGGTTGTGCCTGAGCCCCAATCATCCAATTGTTCTACTGGAATGTGAGGGTCTGCCAGATATAACAGCGCTGCTTCAAAGACATTTAATAATGGCGGGTGTCCATAGCGAGGTACCAACCACAACGCATCTGGACCACGCGCAAGGATAGAGTAGCCCACGGCAATATGTGCTGGCTCATCTGAAGTGAAGGAGTTCTTGCGCGCCCCCCAGCAAAGCAAGGCATAGAGTATCAACAGTAGAACAACGATATACCAGCCGCGTATATGCTTATTCATAAACAACCCCCTAATTTGCGCGGGACTACTCACAATCTATACCAGTCTTACCCGGCTGTTCTCTACAGTGGCAATATTGAGTAGACAGGCACCAGACGAAACACAAAAGGGCCAATAGCCTGATTACCCCAGTGATTTTGCCACTCTAGTTCTGAACCAAGGGTAAGGGGATGAGGTCTGGTCTGTTTTTCCACCATCGTTTTTTCCGTCGGTTGAGTACAACCGGCGGTTGTACCGAACCGCGTATTCCGTGGTTTTCGTATCTCTTTTTGTTTTGCCACCCGCATGAGTTTGTTGTCCCCGTCGTGAGATGCATCCCTACTGACCGAGGTATCTTCGGTAGAGTTGATAGGTCTCGGCTGCAGCGCGTTCCCAGGAGAACCCCGCCGCGCGTTGTATCCCCCGTTCGCGCAAATCGTCGCGCAGGTCAGCATCAGCCAACAGGCGCCGCAAACCCTCGCGGAGGGCTTCCACATCGGTGGGGTCCAGTGTCAGCGCCGCGTCGCCGACCACTTCTGGCAGCGAAGAGGTGTTGGAGCACAGCACCGCCGTTCCACAAGCCATTGCTTCCAGCGGTGGAAGTCCAAAACCCTCGTAAAGGCTGGGAAAAGCAAAGAGGCTCGCACCGGAGTAGAGCGCGGGCAGATCCTCATCAGCAACATAACCGGTAAAGCGTACACCCTCACGAGCGGGCGAAACCTCCAGTGCGGCATAGAAATCCTCAGCCAACCAACCCCGTTTTCCCACAATGACGAGTGGCGGCGCCTCTCTCGCCAGGCGCAGCGGTTCCCACGCGCGCAACAACCGCAGTAAATTTTTTCGCGGTTCGACGGTTCCAACAAACAGGATGTACTTTTCCGGCAGCTGATACCGTGCGCGCACGGCGGCAAGGCGTTCCGACGATTGCGGCTTGAATTGCGGATCGGCTGCTTCCAGGATGACAGTGACCTTCTCCGGTGCGACGCCGTAGCTGGCAATCAGATCCTGCCGAGTCGCCTCGGAAACGGCGATGATAGCGCTTGCCCGGCGGCAATAGAGCGGCAGCGTGGCATTGAGATACCACCGGTTGAGCCGTTTGTGATGCTCCGGCAGATGGCGGAAGATGAGGTCATGGACAGTGAGCACCGTAGGAATCCCGCTGAGGGGCAACAGCAGGTGTTCGGTAGCATGGAAGAGGCTTGCATTGGGCACGAGCCTATTGAAGGGAATGCGCCCCAGCTGCCCTGCCCAGACCAGCATCCGCCAGGGTTTATAGCCCAATGCTACTGTGGAGGTCGGGAGTTGCTTCAATCCGGCAAGCGGCTCGATTCCCCGCTCGGCGTTATAGAAGCACGCCAGTTCTGCGGGAGCGAGCGCATAGAGCGCACGCGCAAGGCTTTCGGCGTAACGCCCCAGGCCCGCTCGATGGTGCACGGCGGCGGAGAGGTCAAGCGTGATCATAGCAATTTCTCCAGCAATGCGACAAGGCTCTGTGCCTGCGCCTGACGCGAGTAATGCGCCTCTACAAAGCGACGCCCATTCTCACCAAAGCGCTTGCAGGCATCAGGAGCTGCTTGCAGGCGATTGATGGCTTGCACCAAGGCTTCAACATCCTCAGGCGGGAAGAAGACCCCACCCTGCGCGCGTTCCAATACGGCGCGCGCCTCGCCATCAATACTCATCAGCACAGGGCAACCACATGCCCACGCATCGAAGAGCTTTGAAGGCACGGCGCCTTTGAACAGCTCCAGGCGACGCAGGGGAATAAGCGCAACATCAGCCGCCGAAAGATACGCTGGAATTGCTTCGCGCGGTTGCGCTTCGAGCATGGTTACATTAGGCAGATCGAGCTCCGCTTTGAGCGCCAGCAATTCCGCCTTGCGGGGTCCCTCACCGATGAAGAGGAAGTGCAGGCGAGGGTCGTTCCGCAACTGATTGGCGGCAACCAGCGCAGTCTCCAAGCCCTGGGCGATGCCGTGTATGCCGGCATAAGCAATCAGGAATTTGCCTTCCAGGCGCAGGGCGGCGCGCAGCTGTTGCCCCGCTGCAGGTTGCGGTTGGAAGAGCTCGGTGTTGGCGCCGTTGGGAATAAGGGTGAGCTTCTCGCCGGGAATGCCGCGTTCGATCAGCCGGTTTCGCATTCCTTCCGTGACGACAACAATGCGCCGCGCGCGGCGATAACAGGCTTCTTCCAGTGCTGTAGCCCAGCGGATGAAGCGCGGGTTGTGGAGCTCGCCAAGCGCCACAGCGGACTCGGGCCACAGGTCGCGCACTTCGAAGACGAGGGGGAAGCGTCGTAGCCAGCTCAAAACTAAGGCTGCGGCACCCACAAAGAGCGGCGGCGATGTGGCATAGGTGGCATCGTAACGTCCGCGCGCCAGCAGCAGCCCGGCAAGCACCGCATTGAGCATATAGCTCAGATAAAACGCCATACGGGTCTTGAAGGTTTTAGCGGGCGCTGTCTTGACCCAGACGCGAATGACATCAATGCCATCGAGAGGCTCGCGCACCCAGAATTTGCCGCGGTACTCCGGGCGGATGACGCCCTCGGGGTGATTAGGCACTTCAGCGAGCATCGTCACTTGATGCCCGGCGCGCAACAGCCCCTGCGCCATTTCATAGGCGCGGGTCTGTGTGGCGCCCACTTCAGGGGGAAAATACTGGGAAAGATAGAGAATGCGCATGGAATATCTCACGGATGAACAGAATTCACTTCAGGCTTTCTATGAACCGCTGTGAGCAAGTATCTCTGTCATACGCTCGGCAGCGTGACCGTCTCCGTAGAGCGCAGGGCGACTGTCGGGCGGCGTGAAGTCGCGCGCGGCGGCTTGAATGCGCCCTGGGACGGCTCCAACCAGCACGTTCCAACCGGTTTCCACCGTCTCTACCCACTCCGTTTCCTCTCGCAGGGTGATGAAAGGAACGCCAGCCATATAGGCTTCCTTCTGCACACCGCCAGAATCGGTCAGGATGAGCCGGGCAGAACGTTCGAGCCTAAGCATATCGAGATAGCCTACAGGCTCGATCAATTTCAGGCTTCCGATTTTCGATTCCGGAAGCAGATTGTGCTGTTCGATTTGGTGACGGGTGCGGGGGTGCAGAGGCAAGACCACCGGCAACTCCAGCTTCGCCAGTGTGCTGAGCAGAGGCTGAAGCTGCGCGGGGTGATCTGTATTTGCAGGTCGGTGCAAAGTCGCCAGATAGTACGCCTGTGGTCGCAATCCCAGCTCAGCCAGGATTACCGAGCGCCGGTCGGCTAATTCGCTGTTGTAGAGGAAAGCATCCAGCATCACATCGCCGGTGAGGTACACGCCGCGCATGATGCCTTCCCGCGCCAGCAGGTCAACAGCGTGTGACGTGGGGCAAAAGAGCAGGTCAGCAACGTGATCGGTGAGGACGCGGTTGTGCTCTTCAGGCATCGCGCGGTTGAAGCTGCGCAGTCCGGCTTCGACATGCGCTACCGGGATGTGCAATTTTACCGCCGCGAGTGCCCCGGCGAGCGTGGAGTTGGTGTCGCCGTAGACCAGCACCCAATCAGGTTTTTCCTTGAGCAGCACTTCTTCGATGGCGATGAGCATCTCTCCAGTTTGCTTACCATGCGAACCCGAGCCAATGCTGAGATTATAATCGGGTTCTGGCAGCTGCAATTCCTCGAAGAAAACGGCAGACATGCCGCGATCGTAGTGTTGCCCGGTGTGAACCAAAATCTCGCGGGCTTCGCGTTGCAGCGCCCGGCTCACCGGTGCAGCTTTGATGAACTGTGGGCGTGCGCCAACGATAGTCAGAATGCGCACTAACGTACCTCCCGCTCTAACTTTGCATAGATGTCTTGCAGCAGCTGGCTCGCCGAAGCCCAATTGTACTTCTCTTGCGCTGCGATGCGTCCAGAGGCGCCAAGTCGCTCACGGTACACAGGATCGCTCAGCTTTTGAATCGCAGCGCTGATAGCATCAGGTGTTATCTCAGGGAGGAGCAACCCGCAACCCGTTTCACGCACGATTTGCCCCAGATCCCCAACTTCGTTGGCAATAATAGGTCGTCCTGCTGCCATAGCGTTCGAAAGTGTATTGGGAGCATTGTAGATTGCCCCTGGATAATCGGGAACCAGGCAATAGTAGATGGCATCGGCGACTGCGGTGTAAAGAGGCACCTCTGAAGCTGGTAGCCAACCCAGGTAGCGGACGTTGGAGATGCCTTCGATTGCAGCTTCCACCGCGGCGCGTTGATGACCCTCTCCCCATAACAAGATGTGCGCATCGGGTGTCAGTTTTGCAGCTTCGATCAGGGGCAATAATTGGCGATTGCGTGAGAATCCACCAATATAAGCCACCACAAAATCATTGGACTGAAGGCCCAATCTGGCGCGCGCTGCGGCGATGTCTTCCGCGCTGATATGGCTAAAAGGCGCCAATGGTTGGTAGTTTCCGACAGTGGCGACAGGGCTTATGCCGCGAGCTCGAAGTTTCTCTGCAAACACGGTGCTGGCGGTGATAGTAAAATCCACCCGGCGAAGCAAGCGCTGTTCAAGCCAGGAGAGAAGACGTACCCATGTTTTGGGGAGATACAGCGACATCAAGGCAGGATAGTCTTCGTGTGCATCATAGACAAGCCGGACGCCGGTTCGGCGTTTCAACCACCAGCCTGCCGGAAGGGTGTCAAGATCATGGCAATGGATAATATCGGGCCGCAATGCCGGCGTTTGCGCCACAGCAGCCCTCCAAAATCGCGGGGTATGCAGAATCTGTCGCATGCCTGCCCCATACCTGGTGCTTACGGTCTGGACCCGCTTGACAGTGTAACCATCTATGGTTTCGAGTGCGGGGAATTCAACCTGGCGATCCCAGCAGAGAATGGTCACTTGATGTCCTGCGTCAGCCAGGGTTTTTGCCTCACGCGCGACCCGCGGGTCGGGCCGGAAAGCGTTGGAGAGAAGCATGACGATGGACTTCATGCAGACCTCTTTCGTTGAGATTGGCACAGTTGCTGGTATAGTGTCTCCATTTTTGCCATTTCCACAGTTTGATTGGCACGTGTCTGAATGATTTCCTGATTACGTTGCCTGAATTGCTCCCGTAGTTGAGGGGCGCGGAGCAACTGCACAATCGCTTCAGTCAAAGCTGGCGCTTCTCCCACAGGCACGAACAGGCCGTTTCCTCCGTCGTCGATCCACTCCTTGAGCGAAGGCAGATCGCTGACGATGGGCGCCGCGCCACATGCCATTGCTTCCAGAACTGAGATTGGAGTGCCATCCGATACGGGTATCGAAACAGCAATATCTGCCAGACGATAAAGCGCCGCGATGCTGCTCTCATCTGCCAGCTCGCCCACATAGGTGACGTTATTCGCTGCCCCGCTGGATGCGACCAACTCCTGAAACTGCCGCAGGATTTCCGAATCCGCAGCATAGGTGCGAATGATGAAGCGCGCCGCCGGATATTGTTTGAGAACACCGGGAATGGCTTGGGCGAGCGTGAGGGGGTTGTACACCGGCTTGAGCGCACGGATACTGAGAATGACGGGACCCAAGCCCGGCGCCAGCTGGCGCCGTAAGTCTGCGTCGGCAGGACCGGCTGAGTAGATGCGTGTGTCGATTCCCCAGTGCGCGACCGTGACCCGCTCAGGGTCCGCGCCCAACATTCGCGCCGCTTCAGCCAATTGCGATGATACGCATGTCACCGCATCGGCGCTCCGCAATACCCAGCGTGCGAGCTGCCGCTGCACCCAGGAACGTCGCGGTCCGAGCAGCAAATCTGAACCCCATGCGGTAGTGATGAAGGGATGATAAGCCGTTGCTGCGGCGACCCAACCGTCGCCAGCAACCTGATGCGCGTGGAGAACATCGGGCTTGAGGTCCAGTACAATGCGTCGCGCCATCAGCCCCCACAGCAGATAGCGCACGATGCGGAGGTTATAGCGCTCCACGAAATTGATCAGCCTGACACCTGGTGGGAACGCACCCGGCTCCAGTGGTTTGCGTTGAGGGGCAACGCCAATCAGGGTGATTGTGTGCCCGCGTTCAGCGAAAATCCGGACCCAACGGCGGGTGTGGATGCTGAAAGGATTGGCAACATAGCACAAATGCACGGCTCAATCCTCTGGGATGAATTGTTGACGATGGGCTTCAAACTCTGCAACTGCGTGCTCATAATCGTCTAGCCGTCCGATATCCAACCACAATCCCGTGCAGGGAAAAGTGGCGACGATTTCACCAGTGCCCAGGAGTTTACGGATGAGGTCTGGCAGGTCTAGGGGTTGGCTTTTGGGAATAAAACTTAACACTCGCGGGTCGAAGACATAGATGCCGGTGCTGACCGTGTAATGATAGGTGGGTTTCTCGATATAGTCACGCACTTGTTGCTGCGAGTTCAGCTCTAGAACGCCCAGGTCAATCTTGATGTCTCTTTGGTAGGTTGCCAGAGTGGCTATTGCGCCGCAAACGTGATGGTGCGCCCACAACGCTCTATAATCCAGCGTGGTCAGCAAATCCCCGTTCATCACGAGGAAGGGCGTGTCCAATCCCTCAATAAGCCCCAAAGGACCTGCGGTTCCCAGAGGGTGTTCTTCAAGCGAATACCGGATTTGCAGACCCCATTTTTCACCGTCGCCGAAATAGGCTTTGAGCAATTCAGCCAGATGACCCACCGCCAGGGTCAATTCCGTGAAACCCGCGTGCTTGAGCTGTCGAACGACGACTTCCAGGATGGGAATATCGCCGATGGGCATCAATGGTTTGGGCAAAATCGTGGTATAGGGCGCCAACCGGCGCCCCTTCCCCCCCGCCAGAATCACGGCTTTCATCGCTACACCTCATATTGCCCTGGTCGAAATAAGCCCATGTGATCGCGGATCCAGGCGATGGTACGCTCCAGCCCCGTATCGAGTGGCACGCCTGGCGCCCACTTCAGTAGCGCGGAAGCCTTGGTAGCATCAGCGTGCAATCGTAGCACCTCGCTCTGCTCCGGTCGCAAGCGCTCGTTTTCGCAGATGATGGGCAACTCCCGTCCTACCAGAGCCATAATCTTTCGCGCCACATCACCGATGGAGATGCAATCGCCTGCGCCGATATTGATTTCCTGTCCCACAGCCTCCGGCACTGCTCCTGCACGCAGGAAACCCTCCACAGTATCGGCTACGAAAGTGAAATCGCGCATCGGGTTCAACGCTCCCAGGTGAATTTCATCGCGGGTAAGGGCTTGTGTGATAATCGTGGGAATGACTGCGCGCGCGGATTGGCGCGGTCCATAAGTATTGAAGGGGCGCAAGATGGCGACCGGCAGACCAAAAGAGCGATAGAAACTCTCTGCAATTTTGTCGGCGCCAATTTTGCTGGCGGAGTAGGGAGATTGCCCTTGAAGGGGATGTTGTTCGTTGATAGGCACGTATTGCGCGGTACCGTAGACCTCGCTGGAGGAAGTCTGTACCACCCGTTCTGTGGCTAGCTCGCGCGCCGCGGTGAGCACGTTGAGCGTGCCCATGATATTCGTCTCAATCACTTCGCGCGGATGGCGATAGGAGTAAGGAATGGCAATCAGCGCCCCCAAATGAAAGACGGTGTTGACACCTTGCATAGCGCCACGGATGGCTTCGGCATCGCGCAAATCTCCGGCAACGATCTCCAGTTCGCGATAAATCTCGCGCGGGAGCAATTTGAGCAATCCCTCATCCCCGCGGGAATTATAGCGCACAAAAGCGCGTACACGGGCATCTTCGCGCACCAGTCGTTCCGTGAGATGGCTACCGATGAAGCCGCCAGCTCCGGTGACCAAAACTGTTTTGTTTTGCCAGTTCATGGATGTTGCTCCTCATAGGTGCGTCGCCGCCAGGAGTTCAACACATCATTGAGCGTCTCTTGCAATGTCAGAGCCGGCGCCCAACCGGTCAGCGCACGAAGTCGCGCTGCTGAGCCGATTTGAATAGGCACATCGGCTGCTTGCAATCGGGTCGGGTCGATGCGAATCTCGATATTGGTGCGTGTGCTGAGCTCCCGCAAAAGGTCCAGAATTTGGCGGATTTGCACGCCTTGCTCTGAACACACATTATACACCTCACCCGGAATACCTTTCTCCGCCAGCAAAACGTAGGCGCGCATGGCGTCGCGCACATCGGTGAAATCGCGAACCGCGTCGAGGTTGCCCACCTGGATGATGGGAGCACGCAACCCCGCCTCGATCTCGGCGATTTGCCGGGCGAAAGCCGAGGTCACGAAGTGCTCGCTCTCACCGGGACCGGTCAGGTTGAAAGGGCGAACGCATATCACTGCCAGGTTCTGCTCGATGAATGCCTGAGTGGCTTCGCGTTCCTGCAATACCTTGCTCACGGCGTACGCCGTAGCAGGGCATAACGGTTGAGTCTCGCGGATGGGCAGCTCGGCAGGCGGCACATACCCGTAGACGGCGCTCGAACTGGTGATGACGATTCGCGGCGTAGAACCGCTGCGCCGCACCACATCCAACAAACAGCGCGTGCCGCCCTGGTTGACGCTCTCCAGTTCCTCGGGATTCGCGCGCGGCGCCGTGAGTGCTGCCAGGTGAAAGATGATATCCGGGCGCGTCGCCTCCAGCACCGCATTCACGAATGAGCCATCGCGCATGTCGCCTGCGTATAACGTCACGGCGCCCGGTACTGAAGCCAGTTTCAGATCCATGCCAACCACAGAATAGCCCTGCTGCAAAAGGGTGCCGGCTAGCTGCCTGCCGCAAAATCCATTGATGCCGGTGATGAGGGCTTTAGCCTGTGACATACACATGGTCTTTCACAAATTGCAGAATCTCACGATCGGTGCGAACAGCCAGCTGTTTTTCTTGCTCGCGTTTTTGGCTGAAGTGCTTGCGCTCTTTGAGCGCATCCCTGAATGCCAATAGCGGCGCCGGGCTGTGCATTCGTACCGTCAGATAGGCAAGCGAGAGGGGTAATAACCTCCAGTAGCGTCGCTCGATGTCGGGGTCGGTCAAATTCTTCCACATGAAGCAGAAGCGGTTTTTCAAGTTGATGGCTAAATAGCGGTGGTGCGAGAAGAGAGCTTTGGAGGTAGCGCGTCCCTTGTGATAAACGACGCTGCGCGGTTCGTGACAAACCACCCAACCGCGTTTCCAAGCGCGATAGCCAAGATCCACGTCCTCATAGACATACAGGGATTCGTCAAATCCCCCCAGTGCCTGGAATCTGGCGCGATCAACAGCCGAAATGGCTCCCGACGTGTAGAGGGTGTAGCACAGGCGTTCGTACTGTCGACGGTCCGCTTCGATTTGGAAGGAGCCTAGTATGAATCGTCCCATGACGCGCCCCAGCTGAAAGCGATTCTCCCAGTCGAACATGCGCGAACTCACTGCAAAGACTTCTGGACACTGCTGCAGCGTGGTCAGCAGCGGACCAAGGAACTGAGGATCGAAATACATGTCGTTGTTGAGAAAAACCAAAGTCTCATGTTGTGCCGCTGCGGCGCCAACATTGCATGCCCTGGCGAAACCGATATTCTCCTTCAATACCAGAGCCTGCACTGGCGCCCCTAGCTGCTGCAAATATCCGGCGCTATCGTCAGTGCTGCCATTGTCCACGACAATGATTTCGTGTGCTCCCCCGTCGCGCTTCAACGCATCCAGCAATGATGGGATGCAGCGTTGTAGCAGCGATAAGCCGTTGTAGTTGGGAATGATGATGCTACTTGAGCTCATGGACTTTCCTTGCCAAGGCAACATATTGTTGAGCCAGAAACATTTCCAGCCGGTTGAAACAGAGCCGGTTGATCAACCGTGCTATCGGTCGCGCACGATAAATGCGTTCGATCCGAAACGGTTCCAGGTTGGCGGATTTGAGCAGAGTTCTGAGACTTTTCAGCGTGAAGAAGCGCAAGTGTCCGCTATCAAGGATGCCGGATTCCTGATATTCCCATTCGCCCAAAATCAAGTGCCCTATCACACGATAATGCTGCACATTCGGAAGGCTGAGCACGAGCACGCCGTCTCGTGAAAGAAAGGGCACATAGCGGACCAACGTTTGCCAGGGATCAACGAGGTGCTCCAAAATATCAGCCATAATGATGCAGTCAAAAGCCTCTGGCGGGTA
>JAKJAC010000073.1:16638-18665 GCA_022707705.1 Chloroflexota bacterium | reverse complement strand
CCGGGGTTGACGCGTCAACCCAGTTGACGAAGCAACCATATCGCACAGCGAGCCTCACAGGGTACGCAGAAGCCCGCCGAACTGCTACGAATGCCCGCCGGTAGAGTGATTTGCCTCTAATCCCTGTTAAGGGTAAACTTCATGTGGTGTTCATCGTATCAGAAAACGGCTGTTTGCCAAATTGGAGGTAGTCATGGAAGACCTGTATCCAGTAGCGGTGGTAACGGACTCTGCAACTGGTCTACCGGAATCTGTTTTGGCGGAGTATGGCATCGAGGTGGTTCCCTACTGGGTTCAGGTGGGGGCGCAGTCTTTTGTTGATGGGGTCGAAATCACCCCGGAGGAGTTCTTCAAGCTGGCTCGTGCTCAAGCTGAACCGGCTGTAGGCACAGGAGTACCCTCCGTCGAGGCTTTTCTCGAAGCCTATCAACGTGTTGCGACCAGAGCTAGAGCCGTTGTTTCGATTCATCTCGCTGGAGCACAGAGCGCGACCTGTAGCATAGCGGAGCTGGCAGCGGAATCCAGCCCGGTACCGGTGACTGTGATTGATACGGGCACAACGGCAATGGCTGAGGGTTTTGTGGTCCTGGAAGCTGCGCGTGCGGCTAAAGCGGGCCGGTCTCTCGCCGAAGTTGTCGCTCGCGCCCGCGCGATGGTGCCGAAAGTGGAACTGATAGCGCTGCTCGAAACCGTGGGCTTTGCCATTCGTGGTGGACGCCTGGCAGGAGCGGCGCGGTTGTTGGGCGGTTTTCTCAACATTCAGCCCATTGTACGCGTGGCTAGCAACAAGGTGGGTCTGGTGGGGCAGGTGCGTCGGCGCAAAAGTGGCTTGAACCAGCTCATCGAACGGGTGAAAGCGCAAGCGGGCAATTCGCCGGTGCGCCTTGCCGTGCATTTTTCTGAGGTAGAAGCTGAAGGACGCGAATTGCTGGAGCAGCTGGAGACGGCGCTCAACTGCGTGGAAGCTTATCTTACGCGTGTTCCGGTGCCACTGGGTGTTCACGCCGGTCCCGGTTCCATTGGCGTGGCTTATTATGTGGAAGCCGGTTTTGCCGGTTCCGAGGGCTTGGACTTGCGCGGCAGTCTGTCGCGGCTCCAGGAGCAGGCAAAAGAGCTATTGGATGGTGTACATTTGCCCAATCTGAAGGGTGAATAATCGTTTCCAGGGGATTATCCTGCCAGGTTGGTTTAGATGCTCACCTCTGATGGATCTTTCGCGGTCTTTTTCGGAACAGGGCGGGTGAGTGACCAGGCTCCTGCCAGCAAGACCAGGCCTGCCGTATCGAAAGCAATGAAATGCCTTCCGGTGGCTAGAAGAGCGCCATGCGCCGGCGGCAGGGTGAGCGCCATCCAGGTTTCTGCTGCCAATCCAATGAGCTGTTGAACGAGGATGACCGTCAGGCATACGCGATAGCGCTCTGGGTCGCGCAGGGCTGGAAAATAGGGTATGATCCACATCACGAAGAGGACTCCAATGCTGCGGGTGAGCACTGCGCCAACGGTCCCGGAGAGCTCAAAGGCGCCAGCATAGGTTGCAGGAGCCAGGATGAAAGGCAACGCTGCTGAGAGATTCCAGAGCAACACGGTGAGCACGGCGCCGCGGGCGCCCCACCGCGCGGCGGTTGACTTTCGACTGGCTTGTGGTAGGTTTGGCGCTGTCATATTTACTGAAGGGCGGATTCGCTCTGATTCCAATTTCTGATTTTGGTGAATGCTATGCCGATAACCGATCGTAACCGTCAACTGCGGGTGGTCGCTGAGTTGCTGCTCGTCCATCTGCCCGCGATGTTGAAACAAAACGAACAGTCGCTGGCGCACGATCTCCTCGCGGTGACGGGGACTGCATTGCGTGAAGTCTACGATGATGCGCAGCAATCCGCCAAGGCGTGGGATAAGCGCGCTTATGATGTCAAGGCTGACTATCTTCGGCGTGAGTGGGATTGGGCGCTAGGCGCATCCAATTATGCTCTAGGGCTGGCGCTGCGCCCCGACCCGGTTACTCCGGAATCGCTGGTCAAGTTGCGTAC
>JAKJAC010000073.1:0-16628 GCA_022707705.1 Chloroflexota bacterium | reverse complement strand
CGGCGCCGCGCAGGTGCTGAAGTCTCGCCACAAGTAAAGTTTTGCACAGGGTGCTGAACTCGGCTTGAAGTAGAACCTGCGTGCAAGTGTGATTCCTAATCCACTAGCGCCAGGCTGATGCGTCCGCGCTGGATATCTACCTCGACCACTTCGACCTCAATCACATCGCCTACTGCTACTTTCTCATGGGGGTTGCGCACATAACCTGTGCCCATCCGGCTGATGTGGATGAGTCCATCGCGTTTGACGCCAATATCCACAAAGGCGCCGAAATCCACCACGTTGCGGACCGTGCCCTTAAGGCGCATCCCCTCGTGCAAGTCTTCGATGTGCAGCACATCCCCGCGCAGGATGGGACCTTCCAATTCGTCACGGGGGTCGCGTCCAGGGCGCGCCAGCGCGTCCAGAATATCCTCGAGTGTGGGTTCACCTGTGCCCAATTCCTGTGCCAAGGCAGCGAGATTCCACTCCCGGCGGAGCTCTCGAAGTGCCTGAGGCAACCGCACATCGCCTAGCGGCAACCCCAACAGGTCTAGTACCTTGTGCGCGGTGGCATAACTCTCGGGATGGATGGGGGTATTATCCAGCGTCAATTCTCCATCTGGCAAGCGCAGAAAGCCAGCTGCCTGCTCGAAGGTTTTGGGACCCAATCCGCTGACCTTGCGCAAGGCTTCGCGTGAGCCAAACGGTCCTTTGGCGTCGCGGTGTGCCACAATGGTCTGTGCCATCTTGGGTCCAATGCCGGAAACGTGTTCGAGCAACGCCGGCGACGCGGTGTTCAAATCCACGCCCACGCTGTTGACGGCAGATTCGATGACGGTATCCAACGCCTCTGCCAGGGCTTTTTGATCCACATCGTGTTGGTATAACCCTACGCCGATGGCTTTAGGCTCAATCTTCACCAGCTCTGCCAGAGGATCCTGGAGTCGCCGGGCGATGGAGACCGCGCCGCGCAGCGAGACATCCAGATCGGGAAGCTCCTGCCGCGCCAGTTTAGAGGCGGAATAGACCGAGGCGCCCGCCTCGTTGACAAGGGTGTACTTCACGGGCAGCCCTGTGCCAATCAAATTCGCCACCAGCGCTTCGGTCTCGCGACCGGCGGTGCCGTTCCCGA
The DNA here is from genome assembly GCA_022707705.1 of Chloroflexota bacterium. Taxonomy (GTDB): domain Bacteria; phylum Chloroflexota; class Anaerolineae; order B4-G1; family SLSP01; genus JAAZNO01. Next base: position 15,514 of record JAKJAC010000073.1, on the reverse strand, counting down.
TGGCAGCGACGCTGACGTGATGCTCTTGCGCCAGGCGACGCAGTATCGCCTCTGCCTCAGCGCGATGGCGGTCAGGATAGATGGTGTTTGTAGCTAGTACTTTGCCGGTGGCATCTACGACTGCCACTTTGCAACCGGTGCGAATGCCCGGATCAATCCCCAGGATGGTTTGCCCGCGCAGTGGTGGTTGGAGCAGCAGTGAACGCAGATTGGTGGCGAAGACCCCAATCGCATGTTCATCCGCGATCTCGGTCAATCCGCGACGAATGTCGCGCTCAACTGCGGGAAAGAGTAGCCGGGTGAAGGCATCCTCCCTGGCGAGCCGCAAGTCCTCGCTCAACGGGCTACCCGAGTCAGCAGGGAAATGCCGCGCCAGAATGCCCAGACTTTCGGCTTCGGGAATCTCGAGGCTGAGCTTCAAGACTTCCTCCCGCTCTCCCCGGTTGAGCGCTAGAATCTGGTGTGGGCGCAGATTGCGCACATCGGCGAAGAAGGTGTAGTACATCCGGTAGACCCCTTCAGCGTCTTTACTCTCATCGGCAACGGCGGCGTTCAGCACCCCGCGCCGTTGCGCGAGCTCGCGCAACGTGCCTCGCACCTCGGCTGCATCGGCGATGCTCTCGGCGACGATATCCCGTGCGCCGGCATAGGCTTCCTCAAGGTCCGGCACGTCATCCTTGAGAAATGGCGCGGCGATGGATTCTCGATCACCTTCCAGAGGTTGCGCCAGAATCAAATCGGCTAAAGGCTGCAACCCCTTCTCCCGGGCGATGGTAGCGCGCGTGCGGCGCTTGGGTTTGTAGGGGCGATAGAGGTCTTCCAGCCGTTGGAGGGTGTCTGCAGCTGTGACCTCTGCTTGCAACTCTGGGGTGAGTACTCCCTGTTCTTCCAGGCTGTGGAGAATGGTCTCGCGGCGCTCTTCCATGTTACGGCGGTAGCCGAGTCGCTCTGCTACATGCCGTAGCTGCTCTTCATCCAGCGAGGCGGTGACTTCCTTGCGGTAGCGGGCGATGAAGGGGATTGTGTTGCCTTCATCCAACAAGTTTGTAGCTGCTCGAACGCGCTCTAGTGCCAGTTGAAGGTCCGCTGCTACTGCAGCGATGATGGTGTTGGTATCCATAGATGCTCCTTATCCCCTCAGCCCCTGCGCTTTTCAGTTACTTCACGCGCGGGCGAGTTCGATGATGCCGTCTGCGGCGATGGGCGCGTGATGTGCATTCTCACAGACGAAATCGTTTTCTTGTTGCTGCATCGCAGTGTGGCAACGTGGGCAACGCAGGATGGTCGCCAGCATCCGTGGGGGTGTGGGTCCCATCACGCCGGGCTTGACTGCCCAGATCAGGTCGTAATCCTCTTGCCAGGTTTGAGTGCGGACCATTTCCAGCCCCAGGGAGTGCAGGTGCTCTTCAAAAGCTTCGGGGGTGGTGGTGCGACCTGGTAACCAGCGCGCCAGCTTGCCGATCCGGTTGGTTGTCAATAAGAGTCCACCTGGGCGCAGGACGCGCAGCAATTCGCTGAGCACTGCATCGGGATCTGGCATAAATTCCAGCGCTTCCAGGCAGCTCACTACATCGAATGTGGCATCATCGAAGGGCAACTGTGCAGCATTCTGCCAGAGATAGGAGAGTCGCTCTGCCCAGGGTTGAGTCGTGCGTGTTGCCTCACGCAGCATATCGCGCGCGGCGTCGAGCATGATCATGCGCCCGTGAAAGCCTGGTTGTTGGAACAGGGTTCGCGCCAGTCTGCCCGTACCTGCTGCCACATCGAGGAGCAGCGGGTCGGGATGCAGCTGCATGGCGCGGCTGAGGGGCAATCCGAGAAACCACTGCTCGTAACCTGGATCGTACTGCTTGATGCCATCGTAGATGCGCGCCGAGCGGTTATAAAGAAAGGCGACCATCCGGCGCCCCAGATAGGCGCCTTCGGCGATGATGAGCTGCCAATAGAGGAATGCCGCCAGCGCTGCCAGTCCGGCGACCAGGGCTACCCATTTCATGTTACAGCACCCATCCCATCAGGAGCAGCATGGCAATGAGCCAGATAGCAATAGCGCGACGGTAATGCGCCGCTGGCAGACGTTGGGTGAGCAACAACAGACCGGGAAGCGCCAGTAACAACAGCACTCCGGTTGCCAAAGTCTTGCCTTGCCAGAGCAAATACCCTGCCGCCAGCAATGGACCCAGGAGCGCGGGCAATCCGGGTATGGCGAAGAAGCTGAGCAGCGCCACGACGGCAAGCCCCCCACCCAACGCTAGCGAGTCTTGATACAGGGCGGTCCCCAGCAACCAGGGTAGTCCCCCTAATGCCACCGCTTCACCCAAGGCTCCAGGCCGTCCGGCGCCTTCACTCCATAGGGTCATCAGTTGCGCCCATGCGAAATGAATGAGCGTCAGTAATAGCGCCGTGCGCCCCAAAGGCAGGCTCAGCAGGATGCCGGCAAGTAGCGCCAACAGTGTGGACCCGATTGAGGGTGCAAGTGCAGCATTGCCTTCCGCTTGCCACCAGGCGTGCGCTTGTTCCATGGCGCGGGTGAGGGCGGCGCCGGGGGCGTTGGGCTGGATAAAGGGCAATTGAGGCAGGGGTGTACGGCGTTCCCAACTCCGCCACTGCTGTAGCGGCGCCATCCAATTTGTGTACGTGAGAGCGCGCCATAGGGGCGCCCAGGCAATCAGCACCAGTGCGCTGGCGAGAGCCAGTTGTGCCAGGCTTTCTTTTTCCAGCGAACCGGATACAGACCAGGCGCCGCCAACGACGGCGATAAGTGGAACTATAAACCAGCCCCCTTCCCAGGGGCTGATCCACGGATTAGGTCGTTCGGCTCTAACGGATTCTTCCATCACGGGGGCATTATATGCCAAGTCAGCGAATCAACAAACTGAGGACCACGAAAACGGAAGCCCACCTGCCTCGCATGGTCTGTACTGGCGTGGTACTCAGAGGTTCTCGATGGGGAGGGGAGGTTTTGCCACGATGTTTTTCTCACAAGGCTCCACGTGAATGTAGGCGCGGTCTACTTCATGCACAGCCTCTACGGCAGCTTGCACGGTATCCGCGATGTGATGGGCTGCGTCGAGGCTGATATGTCCATCTACGTTGATGTGAAGGTCCGCAACGAGCTGTGGTCCTACGTATTCAGTGATGACCTGGTGTACGCGCAAAACGCCTGGAACTTTGCCGGCGACCGCGGCGATTTCTTCCCGTAGCTCGGGTGACGCGCCTGCACCGGTGAGGTATTTCAGGTTCTCGTGAGCTGCTTCAACAGCCGCGCGGAAAATCCAGAGCGCGACCAACGCACCGGCGACCGGATCGAGAAGGGGATGCAGGAAGCGTGAGCCGTAAACACCCAGGAAAGCTGCGCCGGAAGTGATCACATCGCTGAGATTGTCCCGGGCGGTCGCCGCAAGCGCCGGGCTGGCGACTGATAACGCGATGCGACGCATCATGAAGTACATACCGGCTTTGAGGGCGCCGCTTAACAACAACACCAGCGTGGGAAGCCCAGGTTCTACCGGACTGCCGCCACTCAGGAAACGCTCGATGGCGGCGCGTCCCGCTTCGTAACCGGCATAGGTCATGGCAATGGCAACCGCAAGCCCTACCAGGGGTTCGAAACGGCTGTGCCCTTGGGGATGGGAAAGGTCAGGGGGTTGCATAGCCATCCATAGCCCAAGAATCATGAGCAGAGAGTAGAGCACATCCGAGGCCGAATTGACTGCGTCAGCATAGAGCGCGACGCTATCGGAGTAGTAAGCAGCTATACCTTTGCCGACGGCAAGCGTCAGGTTGCCTATCAGCGTGATGAGAATGGCTCGACGGTACAGATGTTGTCGAGCGGCGTCGGGAGTAATATCACGAACCCATTGCATAGATTTGAATCCTTGAGGTACTATTCCGTACTCCGCCACTTGCCATAGCAAAATGTGATTGAAGTCTAAATCACGGTTATGGGAGAGTGATTTTTGGTGCTGCGCCGTGCAGCACTGAAAAGATAAGGTTTTTCATCATGTGAGGTGAAACCTTTACACTGGCTCGCGGAAGTTGTAGATGGAACCTTGCCGTCGCCAGGTGCGGGAACAACCTGTGCATGTGAAGGTGGATTCTGGAGGCGCTCCTAAGGGCGTGCCACATTCCGGGCAGGCAAAGAACAGCCCCGCGGGTGCAGCATCTTTTTCGCCCGCAACCGCGTGCACAAAAACGCTGGGGCTCCATTGCCACCAACGTCCGGTAGGTTGCGCCAGTGTATCGAGCGCCACAAGCCATGAAGTGGGGAACAGCCGTTTGAGCAGCCCAATGCGGAAGTGCGATACCGTGCGCACAGCTTGACGCTGTAAGCCCGCACACGCCAGTTGCTCCCAGATCCAACGCGGATGGAAATCGAAGTTGAGAGGGATGAATTCCACCGGTTCCCGATCGAAGGGTGACCAGGTCTGCCGGCGCAACAGATAACGTGCCAAGGCTTTGAGATTGTGTTTGTTGGCAAATTCCAATACAAAGCTGCCCTTGGGTGCAAGGATGCGCGCCAGTCCTTGCAGCACTGCGGGAGCGTCTACCGCGTGATGCAAGGTGCGGATCATGGTTACCGTATCAAACAATCCTGGTACAAAGGGCAACTTGTAAAAGTCAGCCATGATGTAGACGAACTGAGGCGCCTGGGTGGCATCCATCTCGCCCAGACGCTCAACGGCTTGTTCCAACTGAGTGCTGGCATAATCGAAGAGCACGATAGTCTCGTAACCGCGGTAGAGGTCGGCAAGCCTGCCGAAACCCGCTCCAATTTCGATGATGCGCCGCCCGCGCGGCGGAAGCAGTACGCGCAGAGCAGCTCGCTCCGCGCCGTCCTCGTAGGCGCGCGAACTATCCCAGAACTCCGTGCTGTAGCGAGAGCCTTCGTAATTGCAAACCGGACGTTCACTCATTGTGGGGTTATGATTTCCTCAGGTGAATCTGGCAGCTTCTGCAGGGTGTTTTGAATCGGGCTGAAGACGCCGCGTAGCTGTGTGATCGCTGGTCCCATCCCTGCTTCATTCAAAGGGATGGTGACAGGCACTTGCATAACCACGGGCACAGTCGTGTTCACTGGCACGTTGAGATTGAGCGCCACGGGCAGAACCATGCCGGCAGGCAGCTCCAGGCTGACCCAACCATAAATGGTGCCCTGGTTGCCCAAACTGAAGGTCGTGGGCACACTCAGCGGCACAGGTTGAGTGAGCACTACGTTGGTGTTTTGCTGCAGGGGTAAATCGAAGACCACCGGCAGAGCGTCGTTTATGGAAACTGTGGTCTCGATTTTGGTTTCCCCAAGCGCGGCAAAGGCTGCGTCCAAGTCCCCGAGCAATGGTTCTGCGACTTGTGTCTTAGCCATGAAGAGTGGCCTGATCATCAACAACAGAACAATGACAAGAATCAGGTTGACGAGGAAGGAGAACAAGAGCGCGATGTTCTTGAAGGCATCCCAGAAGTGCGTTGTTCGCTGCTTCTTGGTTGGTTGCGTACTTGCTTCTGCCACGGTTTGACCTCCTGGAAAGAAAAGTGATCGTATGCAACGCTCAGTGAGCAGAGATTGGAGACGCTATAGGCTCTCTGTTCGTTGCTGGCTCTAACCTTCTATTAACTAACCAGCGTTTAATTCTGTTTCAAAAAGAAAATGATGGTATGAGAATATCTTACCATGGGTCATTAAAACTGCAAGGGGTTGAGAATCACGTTTGCTCCCGTGATAAGTGCCTTTATAATGAATTCTGAGCAATGCAGAGTGTAACCTCACTGTGTGCCGGAATTGCCAACCTCACTGAGCGGCAATCGGTGGAGGGGAGTTAATCATGTCACGTTATTTTCCTGCAAGTATCAAGTCTGTGGCGCCCAATAGCGTTGCTGCGCGGGCGGGAATTGTGCCCGGCGATAGCTTGTTGGCGCTTAACGGGGTGCCTTTGCGGGACGTGATTGATGTGCAGCTGAGTGCGTCTGCTCCAAACTTGAGTTTCCTGATCGAGCGAGAGGGACGCCACAAGCGCCTATTCGCGCGACGACGCTATGGCGAACCGCTCGGATTGGAATTTGTCGAGGAACTTTTCGACGCTCCCTTGCGTGTGTGTCGCAATAACTGTGATTTCTGTTTTGTGGCGCAGATGGCGCCTGGCCTGCGCTCGCCGCTTTACGTGAAAGATGACGATTACCGGTTGTCGTTTTTGCACGGCAATTATATCTCCCTGACGAACCTCGCCCCCGCGGATTGGGAGCGCATCATTGAGCAATTTCTAAGCCCGCTCTATATTTCAGTTCACGCCACTGCACCCGATGTGCGGGTGGGGTTGATGCACAATCCACGCGCGGGCGAAATAATGGCGCAACTCCGGCGCCTGGTGGATGCCGGCATTCAGATTCACACGCAGGCAGTCCTTGCGCCCGGGCGCAACGATGGCGCCTGCCTGGACCGTACGATTGCTGACCTGGCGGGGCTTTATCCCGGCGTACGTTCGTTGTGTGTGGTGCCGGTAGGGCTGACCCGCTGGCACAATCCCGCGTTACGTCCCTTCAGCACCGCTGAGGCGACGGCGACGCTCGAACAGGTGCTTTTGCACCAAGGAAGGCTGCGGCAGACTTTAGGTATCGGTTTTGTCTATCCTTCCGATGAATGGTTCTTGCGCTCAGGGCACGCCATTCCATCGAAATCAGATTACGATGACCTGCTGCCGGCGCTCGTGGAGAACGGCGTAGGAATGGTGCGTCTTTTTGTTGACGAGTGGGCTACTACCCGATCTGGGCTTGCGGCTTTAGGGGGGAAGAAACAGACCTGGGTAACAGGGACGCTCTTTGCGCCGCTGCTGCGGGACTTTGCTCAGGATTTTCAGCAGGTGACCGGCATTGTGGCTGAGGTGATTGCTGTACCTAATCACGCTTTTGGTGAGACGGTCACCGTGACGGGCTTGCTCTCCGGGGTGGATATTCTGGCAACCCTGGCGGAGGCTGACTTGGGAGAGGTGATCGTCGCGCCAGACGGTATTTTCCGGGGACCAGAGGCGCAGACCCTGGATGGTTTCTCTGTGCGTGTTTTGAGTGAACATTTGGGGCGTCCCATACATCTCTGGGCGCCACCGCTTCTCGGCGACTAAAAGGGCCATTTGGCAAGTTCTTAGAGAAGCCCATTGATTGATATCTTGAGCCGGAAATCTGAATCGCTGCAAATGCCAGTAAATGTTCAGTGCTCTCGTGCCTGGCGTTACGAGACTGTTGAAGCCACGGTTTTTGAGAGCGTTTTTCGATGCTGCGCGTGATATCGAGAAACATTTTCTTGAACAGACTTTGGTCTGGAACCTGCACTTGGCGATGGAAATCTGAGCAGTTACAGAAGCATTCCCCGCCCTTTGTTTGCAGAGGGCGGGGTTGCTTGTATAATGCCCTCGGGGCGTTCAGATACAGCCTCAATACGATTCTTGTTGGCGACCAGGAGGTGCGATAACCGAAGATGCTGTGAGTGTTGGGGAAATAGCGCCGGCTCCTGCCCTGTGCGGCAGGAAGACGAGGAGGCGGTTCATCGAGTAGCGTTCGGTATTGACGCCGAACCCGTCGGCGGATGCCGCCAGGGCTGGGTCCTGCCCTTGTTTCCCCTCCTGAAATCGAAAGCTGCACTTCAAAACCGGATGGTAACATTCGGGACAGCCGGTGCAGCAGGACCGTAGCGCAATCGCAGATAGCGCTGAATTGGCGTGTCATGCTATTCGCGCATTATTTTCCCTCAACGAGGAGGAATTCCTATGTGTGGTATTGTTGGTTATGTAGGCTCGCGTGAGGCGGCGTCTATTGTGGTGAATGGCTTGAAGCGCCTGGAATACCGGGGCTACGATTCCGCGGGACTGGCGCTGTTGACCGAAGATCAAACACTTAAGACGACGCGTGCGGTGGGCAAACTGGCGAACCTGGTTGAACGGCTGCAAGCCGACCCACTGAAAGGGCATATTGCTATCGGGCACACGCGCTGGGCTACGCACGGCAGCGTCACCGAGCAGAACGCACATCCGCATCTGGGTCTCAACCGGCGCGTGGCGGTTGTCCACAACGGCATTATCGAGAACTATGCGCGCCTGCGCCAGGATTTGCAGGATGAGGGCATCTCCTTTGCCTCAGAGACTGATACTGAGGTGATTGCGCATTTGGTGGATGCCGGGTTGCAGGGTGGCGATTTGCTCACGGCGGTGCGGCGCGCCTTGCCTGAGTTGGAGGGCGCCAGTGCTTTTGTTTTCCTCAGCGCCAGGGAACCTGACCGGTTGATCGCGGCACGACTGGGCAATGCCGGGGGGATTGTCATCGGCTTGGGCGATGGCGAAGCCTTTATTGCTTCGGATATCCCGGCGATCCTTGAGCACACACGACGGGTTATTTTCCTGGAGAATGGGCAACTGGCATCGCTGACGCCCGAGCGCGTGGAAATTTTCGACCTCGCGGGAAATCCGCTCCAACCGGCGATTCATATCATTCCCTGGGACCCTGTGGCTGCCGAAAAGGGTCCCTTTCGCCATTTTATGCAGAAGGAGATCGCTGAGCAGCCTCGCGCCATCACCGATACGATCCGCGGACGGGCAGACTTCCACGCCGGGCGCGTTTATCTGGATACGCTGCCCCTGACTGAGGCAGAGGCGTGTGCTTTGAAGAAAATCACGCTGGTCGCGTGTGGCACCTCGTACCATGCAGGGTTGGTGGGCAAGTTCATGCTCGAGAACCTGGCGCGCGTGCCTGTTGAAGTGGATTATGGTTCGGAATTCCGTTACCGTGACCCGCTGATAGGTGCGGAGAGTGCGGTCCTGGCAATCACGCAATCGGGCGAGACCGTGGATACACTGGCAGCGATGGAAGAGGGACAGGCGCGTGGTGCGCGGCTATGGTCCATCGTGAATGTGTTGGGTAGCCAGGCGCAACGTGTTTCAGATGGCTATATCTTGATGCAGGCGGGTCCGGAAATTGGTGTCGCTTCTACCAAAGCGTTCACTACCAGTCTGGTGGACCTCTATCTGTTGGCGTTGGCGCTTGGCGAAAAACGGGGCGTTTTGACGGGCGCTGTACTGCGCCAGGCAGTGGATGACCTTGCAAGGTTGCCGCAGCTGGTGGGGCAGGTCGCTGAAGAATTGCCGATTTATCACCAGCTGGCGGAAATTTTCCATAAACGGGAACATTTCCTCTACTTGGGGCGGGGCATTAACTACCCTATCGCCCTGGAAGGGGCGCTCAAACTCAAAGAAATCTCTTATATTCACGCGGAAGGGTACCCTGCCGGCGAGATGAAACACGGACCTATTGCCCTGATTGATCAGCTGATGCCGGTCGTGACGTTGGCGCCACAGGATAGCGTCTATGATAAGATGCTCAGTCAGATGGAGCAGGTCCATGCCCGCAATGGCGTTGTGATCGCTGTGGTACAGCAAGGAGATACTCTAGCGCGCGAGCGCGCCGATTATGTGCTGGAAGTGCCGGTCAGTTCGCCCTACCTCAGCCCGGTGTTGAACGTGATACCCATGCAGTGGCTGGCTTACGCCTTTGCGGTGCGTCGTGGAGCCGATGTGGATCAACCGCGCAACCTTGCGAAGAGTGTCACGGTGGAATAGGCTATCCAGGTGGGTGGTTTCAAGCTGCGGTTCATCACTCGCGCGCCCCTTACCAACGGGCTTAAAATAACGGGGCGGCTAAGGCTGTGATTTTCGAGCGTTTTTGGCGCCGCGCGGCGCCAAAAACGCTCTCACGGGTGGATTTTAGTCCTGAATTGCGCTTAACGGTGCGCATCTGAATCGTTGCGGTTGGGTTTTGTTGACACAAACTCTGCTTTTGTGTTAGAATAAAACTGCGACCTTGTGATATCCGAGGCATTTTTCGGCAGCATCACACTCCCGGTTTCTAGCACCGTATCCCCATCCATAACCGCATGACTAGAAGGAGCATGGGCGATGGAACATACGCAGAGGCTTGTGGAGCGCATCATTCACAATCTGGATCGCCAGCTGGGCGCCCTCCGCTATGAGATGCGTATCTGGCAGGAGCATGCGCAGGACCACTTGAAAGACCATGCGCACCAGCTGGAAGAAGTACGGTTGTGGACGGAGGCGCTGCTCCCAGAATCTCTGGATGAACTGCGTTCGCTGCATGGTGCTCCCGCCTTCTTTGAAAAGAGTTATGAGCTTCAGGCATTGATCTCAGGTGTGCTGGAGGTATGGGAATACTACCGTGACCGCTTCGAGCTCAATTTTGGTCCATTGACTCGCTATCAGGCATGGATTTCCGGCGCGGAGTGGGTTGCGGCTGATTGTTATCAAACGGCAATGGAGCATGCCCGGCAGCTGGATTTGGAGATTAGCACCCCGCGGAGCACCTCCCCGCTGCTGCAATTGGAATCACAAGGTGGATTACCCCAATCCGTAGCCAATCTCAGAATGACTTCCCCGGTCACTCTGCCCAGGCAATTTGCGCCGGTTCCCATCATCGTCCTGCCGGCAAACCTCATGGCAAATAGCTGGGGTTTCCTTGCCCTGCATCATGAGGTGGGGCATGATGTTATGGCGGACCTGGGATGGAGCGATGCGGCGCTGGCTGAATATGGCATGGTAGTGCTGAAACCTCGCCTGGCGGCGGCGGGCGTGCCGCCTGAGCGTGCCTTGCACTGGTGCGGTTGGCTCTCGGAACTCTACGCAGATTTCTTCGCGCTGTGGTTGGTTGGACCGGCGTTCGCAGGGTACATGCTTGAAACCCTGGCTTTGCCGAAGGTGGAAGTTCAAAGGCGTAGCGAGAGGCCCTCACGCTATCCCGCTCCCTTCTTGCGCATCCATATTCTTCTCAAGGTCCTGGAAAGTCACAAGCTCAAAGGCTCTGGGTCATCGAGAACCAGTTCCAAGAGTCGCGCAGATTATCAGAAACGTGTGCAGGGGTATCTGGAGACCTGGAAGGCGCTCTATGATGCGGACGATGCCCTGAGCGCGGCTTTCGCCGGTTTTCTGGAAGACTTGCAGACCGCTCTCCCTTTGCTGTTGGATACGCCCATGTTGAAGGCTCCATTCGGGGAAAAAATCCCTTTCCGTGACCTGTGTCTGTACGGTCTTTCAGAGCATGACGTCGTAACGCGAGCGGCAGGTGATTGGGCACGCGAACCCGCTCAGGGCACGGCGGTGCAGATTGCGCCGCGTTTGATTGCCGGCGCTGCGCGCTTTGCTTTTGAGGAACTTTTCACTGCTGGTGCGGCAGATGCTGACCCATCTGTGCGCCTTGAGACTTTGCAGAACACTGTTTTGGAGGCTATACAGAAGAACAAGCCTTCGCTCACGCTCAAGGCGTTTGATGCAGAGCTTGGAACCCGTTCTCAGGCGTTGGCTGCGCGTTTCCGCGAAGCCCTGCTTGAAGCCTATACCCGCTAAAAGTTTAATCGCAATACCGCAGAAGTCACCCTGTTGAAGTCTTACCCAGCGAGAGCCAAAGTTGCCGCAGACGGCTAAACTGAAACCAGGTCTGGCGTTTTGAGCGGGTATGCAGTCGAAATCGTGCCAGATGGTGTCGTAGCCGTAGCTGCTCCGTGCGCAGAAGGGAGAGCTTAATCTGATGTAAGGCTGCCCGGCACTGAGACTCTGTAGAGAATCTGGGAAGCAGTTCCCAGGCGCCCGTGCGTTGTAAAGCGCGACGCGTCTGGCTCTTTTGCCCGCTAGTGCGCAACAAACGACGTTGGGTGTCGCGGAAGAGACTTTCTAAGGCGTTATTGGTGCGCGGCAGTCCCTCGATATCGTAACAGTGGAACAGACCCGACCAGTAGCCGGTACTGGTTCGATCAAGGTGCTGGCGAAAAGCTTCCAAGTCGGGAGCGCGCGCAGGCAAGTGGTGTAAGTCGTCGAGGTAAGAGCGCAACATATGCGCTACCTGGTCGCCAGTTCGGGGCACTTCGGGGTCGGGGGCCAAGATTTGAGCCATGGCCTCCAGCCAAGTAGCACCTTGTTGGAGGTCTTGATAGCGTTGCGCAAAGGGGCGTAAGGCCGTGTGCAAGCCTTGGTGGAGCTGGCGGAGCTGCGGATGCTGATGGTGCATTAACAGCTGTTCTGTGAAGTCCACAACACGCTGGAGGCGCTGATAGGTTTCAATCCCTGCCAGGCGGAAAGGTGGACGTCCTTTGAGGGTGAGCAGATAACGGGTGTGTTGGAAGAGTTGCGCAAGCACGTCGGCTGCCAGGACTTCGTCTGAGGCCGTATCGCTAGCAGCGGATACTTCTGAAACCGCGAGTTCATCAGGGACCATCCCGGTTACACAGAGAACATTCGATTGCGTCGTCGAGGTCGCGGCTTCATCGCGAATCAAAGGGCCTACGGCTTCCCGTACGGCTTTGCGCAGGTCAACCTTGAAGGCAGAATCCACCTCTGCCCAGGGTTCTGCCAGGTTTTTTAAGTAGTGGGCGTGACAGAAATGGTGGTGTGCCTGAGGGAAGACGGTAGCTACCGCGGGGACCAGCCCTCTTTGTTTATCACTGAGGACAGCAACCACGGGGCCGGGGAGGGCTGTGGTCAAGGGCGCCAAGAAGGCCTCAAAGGTACCCTGATCGAACTGACTTAACCACCCACTGCGGAGGGTGAGCCCGGTACACAGTTCGCGGATGAACCAGAGCTGCGGTTCTCCCCCTTCTGGAGCCAGGCCATCCAGCGCGATGATCAAGCCGCCATAGTGCGCCACAGCTTGCTCCAAACTGTGGCGGTGTTGCTGCTCTTGACAAGCGAGCAGTGGGAGATAAACCTGTTGGTACAGATACCGAATGTAAGACTCCGAGATTTGAATCTGGGCACTCAGATGGGTCTGAATCTCTGGGTAACTCTCGTGGCGTTCTTGGCGCTGCCACCCGATCCGTGCGATCACGTCATAGCCGTATCCCGAGCCGGGCAGGGCGATTTGCTGTCCCTGGGCAGAAAGCAACCGCCTCTCATGCCCTGGACACTCAGCGTGCTTACAGTAGCCTGGACGACTGGCAACCGACAAGACCCCGTCCAACGTTTGCACGGTCTTGTCCCAGGCCAAATAGTTACTCAGCACCAACGGTTCTCCACAATGAGGGCACTCGGACAATTCGGGTTTGTAGATGATGCGTTCTTTCGGGTATAATGTCTTGGGGGTTCTCATAGGGTTCCTTTCTCTGGTCAGGAGTTAGTCCCTATGATAACCCCATTTCTCTTACAGGGTTAGTTTTGCGGTATTGCGTTTAATCAGTACAATGGAGGTCAGGTGAAATGTCCGATGAGAAGTATTTCCAGTTGATTGGCGCTGCGTTGATGGATGCCGAGCAAGGCACGAGCAATGCGTTGTTTGCTCTTGGAGATGAGGAATCTTTTCTGACACAAGATCCCCTGGGGCTTTTTGGGTTGACCTGGGAAGAAATCAAGGAGAAGGGCGAGGCGCTTTGGGCGAAGGTATCGCCCAAAATCTACGCCATTTTCTGTGAGGCGACCAACGCGGAGCAGAAGACTCTGGCTAATCTGATTAGCAGTGGTTCCACCGAAGTTGCTGGTGCTGTGGCAGCGGTCCTTTCCACTTATCTGTTGGGGCTGGTGCCCGCGATTGCCGTGGGGACGGTGGCCTATTTCATCGCCAAACTCGTTCTTGAGAAATTCTTCCAATCAGCGTTTGATGCCGGTTGCCAAGCCTGGAAGGCGACACTCAAGCCCTAATCCTGATTGGTGCGCTAGTCAAGCGTTGACGGTAGGATTGCCGTGGTTTGCACCTTGACTTCTTCCCAGGAGCTTGACAGCGGTCTGCCCCTTTTCTTCTCTGATGCGGTGAAGTAAGTCTGGTGGTGTGTTGAGGGGCGCTGGTTCCCGCGTTGACTGGAAACGGGAGATGGGGAATCAGCGCTCTTTTTGTGTCTCGAAGGTTAATTTGCTGTGACCAGTTGACTGCTATGATGGGGCATCCGTTGTTCTCTTGTGACGTTGCCGCAGCGCCAGGCTCGCGAGCAGGATTCCCAGCTCGTAGAGCACGATAAACGGTCCAGTCACCAATAACATCGTGAAGGGATCGGTCGTGGGGGTGATGATCGCTGCCATGACCGCTGCCAGGAAGATGATCAGTTTGCGCAACCGTTTGAGATTGGCAGGTTGAATGACATTGAGCCGCGCCAGGGTGTACATTACCAGCGGCGTCTGGAACAACAGCCCCATCCATAGCAGGAGCGTGGTGACAAAAGAGAGATAGTCTTGCAAGGTGTAGGTGTGCGTGACGATATTGGGCAAGAAGCCTTGCAGCACGGGAATGCTGAAAGGCACCAGCACCAGCAAGGTGAAGGCGATGCCTGCTGCAAAAAGCACGATGACGCCGGGCACGCTCAGGAGCAGGAATCTGCGCTCGTGCGTAAACAACCCGGGTGCGATGAAGGCGTAAATCTGATAGAGGATATAGGGCAAGGTTAGCACCAGCCCCAACAGAAGCGCTACCTTGAAGAAGATAATCGGTGGTGCGGTGGGGCTGATGGCGAGGAGTTCAATATCACCTACCGGGTCGGTGAGAATCTCGAGGGCGCGCGGCGTAAAGAACGAACTGATTGTAGCGCCGATGATCAGTGCCACAACGATGCGCAGCAACCGCAGGCGTAGCTCGGTGATATGCTCCAGAAGGGGCCTTTCCCGGTCTTGTTTTGCCTCGTCGCTCATGGTCCGTAGCCCGTCTCTTCATGCGAGGGTTCATCTGATGGTGACGTAGGTTCTGAAGCCGGCGTTTTGGACATAGCGGACCTATCTGGCTCAGGCTTGCCGGGGGGCATGGAGAGATCTGTGCTCAGCTGCGAGGCAACCTCGCGCCACATGCGTTGAGCGGAGCGCAGATAGCCGTTTGCCGTGCGCGCGGCTTTGAGTAGGTCCTCGGGCCCAAACAACAGCAACCCGACGAGCGCAATCACCAGCAGTTCGGGCATTCCGATGTTGAGGAAATCCATGGCGCGGATTGCTTGTCTATGACAGCCTGGGAGCGGGGTTGTTGCTCACTCCCAGGTTGTCAGACCTGCACAGGTTTCTATGACTGTGAATCTGAGCCTTTATCCTCGCTTTTCAGCCCTTCCTGGAAAGCGTGGATACCTTTTCCCAGCTCGCTCGCCACCTTCGTGATTCTTCCCGGTCCGAAGATGAGCAGCGCCAATACCAATATCACAATCACCTCAGGCAATCCAACTCGCGGAAACATCTGACAATCCTTTCCTGGTACAACTAGGTTTGAGCGTACTATTGCGTAGCTCGAATTGTACCGCGTTAGGTCCAAAAAAGCAAACAGAAAATGCCTTGGCGCCAGAGACTTCTCGTGCTTCCAGCGGGCATTGTGTATTATAGCACGGAAGGTGGCTGCAGTTGGCGCCTCTAGGCAGCAATTCCAAATATGGCTTTTCATAGGGATGATATCCCCGTAAAAAGTCATAGCTCTTGCTCCACAATGGCTTTATTTATACCGGTCGTTTAGGGTTAACTCATGTCAAAGGGTAACTGTTCAGATTTCCAGTACCAACCTGTCTGCTTTCCTAAACTTCAGCAAC